>MEDT01000080.1 GCA_001724175.1 Cytophagaceae bacterium SCN 52-12
ATTGTTGAGCATGTTAGTCGTAAAGATAGGCTGTTAGGTAAACAAAAGCGATTTTGCAGAGATCGTGATGTTTATGTAAAGTGCTTATATAGAGTGGTTTGTGTGCTTGCCTGAGGAGTAAGTTGCGTAATAGTACGTATGAAATAGCGTATTTTTACGTATATCTGTATGATGTGTTTTTTTGCTTCAGGGAAAACAAACGCGGGAGAAAAGAAGGGCTACGTTTAAACATTTGAATATATTTGCCCTTGAATTCGGGGATCATTATTTTCCCGGTAAACCAGGTAATTGAATCGTTTAAAATGATAGGCGGAGTCAAAGAATTATTGCAGCAGATAAAGGATAAGGCTGTCAGCAACAGGGAAGAGCTGGAAGCGTTCCGGCTTGAGTACCTGAGTAAAAAAGGAAAAGTAGCTGCATTATTTGAAGAGCTTAAAAACGTTCAGAAGGAAGACCGCCGGGCATTCGGCGCAGAGTTGAATAATCTTAAAAACCTGGCCCAGAGCAGGTTTGACGAATGGGCCGAAGCGCTTGGCAAACAGGGCGGCCCTTCGGCAAAGGCAGAGCCGGACTTTACCCTTCCCGTACCGCCTTTCAGCTATGGAAGCCTGCACCCGCTCACGCTGACTAAAAAACGCATTACGGAGATTTTTTCGAGAATGGGCTTTGACGTTGCCGACGGACCGGAAGTCGAAACGGACTGGTTCAATTTCGGGGCGCTGAATTTTGCCGACAACCACCCGGCCCGCGAAATGCAGGATACCTTTTTTATTGAAAAAGGGAAGGGGAGGGACGACGTACTGCTCAGAACTCATACTTCCAACGTGCAGATCAGGCTTTTAAACAATAAGAAGCCCCCGGTAAGGAGCATCATGCCGGGTCGCGTATTCAGAAATGAGGCGATATCGGCGCGTGCCCATTGTATCTTTCACCAGGTCGAGGGCCTCTATGTGGATCGTAATGTGAGCTTCAAGGACCTGAAGGATACGCTTTATTATTTTGCCAAGGAGATGTTCGGCAAGGAATCGAAAATAAGGCTCAGGCCGTCTTTTTTTCCTTTTACGGAACCCAGCGCCGAGATTGACGTTACCTGTTTTATCTGCAAGGGGAAAGGATGCAATATCTGCAAGCATTCGGGGTGGGTAGAGATTGCCGGGTCCGGAATGGTAGACCCTAACGTGCTGCGCAACTGCGGGATAGACCCGGACGTATTCACCGGGTTCGCCTTCGGGATGGGCATAGAGCGGATCGCCATGCTCAGGTATGATATCAAGGATCTAAGGCTGTTTACGGAAAATGACGTCCGCTTTTTAAGACAGTTTTCGGGAGCCTGATTTGTAAATACCATGCGTTGGATAAGTAAGCTTGCAGGCTCTCTACATCTTTTATTCTGCGTCTATACTTTACTTGTTTATGCGCTGTGTTACTGGCCGGTTTCTTCCCATTGGATTTCGGGGTTTCTGACGATGTCGCTGCCGCTGGCAGTATTGGCGCATATTCTGGTCATCATCTCCGGATGGCTTCTCGGGGCAGGAAAGACAGCGACGAGGAGCCTTGTAATGGTGCTCATTTCTTTCCCTTTCTGGAGCCGGACATTCAGGTTCGGGGAAAGCAGGGAAGGAGAGAATAAAAATCTCAGGCTGCTGAGCTACAATATCCATCAGCTGGGGATAGGAATAAAAGCACCACAGGGTGAGCAATCGCTGATCTCCGCGGAAGGCATCGAATGGCTGAAAGACCTGAACCCGGCTATCATGTGCTTCCAGGAATCTTACCAATCGACGAAAAGAAACGGGGACCTGGCGGGAGCGATGAAGAGAATCGGGTATGGCCAGGTTATAATGGCAGACCCGCCTCCCAATAAAAAGACGGGGGTACAAAACGGTCTTGCGATCTTCTCAAAGTATAAGCTTAAGAACAGGGAAGTGAAGATTTTCGGCGGCCAGAACGGGATGCTGAAATGTGATGTGATAGCGGGCGCCGATACACTCACCGTCATTAATGTACATTTGCAGTCGATGACGCTGAACCTGAGAGAGCTGGTGGAGCAGCGCCAGATGGAAGGCCTGAAAAGCGAGTCGAGAAAGACTGTGTCGCGTCTGAAGAGCGGATTCGAAAAGCGGGATGACCAGATCAGGCTGCTGGAAGAGTGGATAGAGCAGGCGAGCCACCCGGTGGTCGTCTGCGGGGATTTCAACGAAACCCCTTACGGCTATGCATACGGGCGCATTTCCAAACTGCTTACCAACAGCTTCGAATCGGGAGGCAGCGGCTTCGGCTTTACTTTCCGAAACCTTCCTTATTTTATCCGGATCGACAACCAGTTTTACGACCCGGATAAAATAGAGCTCGCTGCATTTAAAACAGTAAGAGGCGTTGCTTTCTCAGACCACCGTCCGGTCGTTTCGGACTACATCATCAAAAAGAGCCCGGAAAAGTAACAGGCAGCTGTGCTGCCGGCCTGGTTCACTCCTCAGACCGAGCAGATCTCAATGCTCTGCTTCAGAGAATCGAACCAGTCTCTTTTGGGGATAAATTCCTGCCCGACATACCCTTCATAGCCGGTGTCGGCGATCGCGCGCATAATGGCCGGGTAGAACAGCTCCTGGGTATCGTCTATCTCGTTCCTGCCGGGAACGCCGCCCGTGTGGAAATGTCCTATATACCGGATGTTTTCCCTGATATTGCGAATAACGTCGCCCTCCATGATCTGCATGTGGTAGATATCATATAGCAGCTTGAAACGCTCCGAGCCGATCCTTTTACATAGTTCCACGCCCCAGGCGGTATGATCGCATTGGTAATCCTTATGGTCGACCTTGCTGTTGAGCAATTCCATGATGAGCGTCACCTTATGCTTTTCGGCGACGGACATGAGCTGCTTCAGCCCCTTCTCACAGTTGGCAAGCCCTTCCTCGTCGCTTTTCCCGTTGCGGTTGCCCGAGAAGCAGATGAGCGTATTGTACCCGGCTTTGGATACCAGCGGTATTACCTCTTCGTAGGAACGGATCAGCTCCTGGTGGTGGGCAGTGTCGTTAAAGCCCTTTTCTATTCCCTTTCCTGCACCGTGGGGAAGGGCGCAGTACAGGCCGTGCGCTTTCAGGACGGGCCACTCTTTCGGGCCCATCAGCTCCACAGACCCGATACCGATCTCCCTGACCGATTTGCAGAATTCCTCCAGCGGAACCTTACTGTAACACCATTTACAAACGGAATGTTTGATCCGGCTTGCGGAGGGCGTACCGGTTTTTACCATAGCTTCGGAAGGAAGGCTACCTGAAAAAACGGCGCCCACGGAGGCGCCGAATATTTTTTTGACAGCGTGACGTCTGTTTGACATAGGTTTACCTGGCCGGTTCTGAGCTATTTCAATTCCCTGATCCGTATATTCCTGAACCATACCTTGTCGTTGTGGTCCTGCAATGCGATATGGCCTTTGTCGTATTTCCCGAATCCTTCCCAGCCCTTGAATTTGCTGTTTTCAACCAGCTTATCCCATTCGGGGCCTTTTGTAGGGAAGTCAACGACTTTCTTCCCGTTCAGCCAGCTTTCGCCGCGACCGTTTTTAACGACAATTTTTGCCTTGTTCCACTGCCCGGCGGGCTTGACTGCCTTCAGGTCGGTAGGAGGGAGCATGTCGTAAAGAGAACCTGCCTTGTGGTTGCCTTCCGCGCCCTTGAAGGAATCCGGGTGCTTTTCATCATCCAGCACCTGGATTTCAGGACCTGTCTGGTAAGGCTGCTTGAATTTGGGATCCTCATGGACATGGAACATGATGCCGCTATTGCCGCCTTCGCTGATCTTCCACTCCAGCTCCAGCTCGAAATCTCCGTACTGGCCTTCTGTAACCAGGTTTCCTCCGCCTTTTGCGGTCATGACCATGGCGCCGTCTTCTACTTTCCAGATATCAGAGATCCCCGTGCCGTTATAGGTGCGCCATCCGTCGAAGTTTTTGCCATTGAAAAGTTTGACCCATTTGCCCGGCTTTTGAGCCTCGACTTGTGTAATACCCAGCAGCAACGCACCGGCGATAGTTAACATGGCGATTTTTTTCATCAGAATAAAAGAGTATTAACCTATTTAAAAATGTCGCTGTAATATTAGTGCTTTCTTTAATTTTGAGCAGAAAAACTTCATAAATTTTGCGGTTTAGTTAAAAAATAAAAAGTACGTAAAGCATGGCTTCCATCTTTTCAAGAATAATCGCCAGGGAAATCCCTGCTTATATTATTGCCGAGAATGATCTCTATATTGCTTTTCTCGACGCATTCCCGACTACCAGGGGCCATACTTTGGTGATCCCGAAAACGGAGACAGATTATATTTTCGATCTTGACGATGAGACATATGCAGGCCTGATGGCTTTTGCGAAGGAGATCGCGGGGGCGATAGAAAAGGCGGTGCCCTGCAAGCGGATCGGGCTGGCGGTTGTCGGCCTCGAAGTGCCGCACGTTCACGTACACCTGATCCCGCTCAACAGTATGTCGGATATGGATTTCAGCAATAAGCTGAAGCTATCAGCCGAAGAGCAGGCCGGAATTGCTGAAAGCATCCGTAAAAATCTCCTGTGAGAGCCGGCTGCAGGCCGGGGATCAGAAATAAAGATGTTTTTTCAGGCTGAGCATGCCTCCGTAGCTGACGGGGTAGAAGTCGCCATAGTCCATTGCCAGGTTGCCTGCGATGGTCAGACCGCCCAGCCAGCTGGTCCTCCTCGACAGGGAGATAAGGCCGGAAAATTGCCCCAGCCCTTCCTTCGGCCAGGAGTTTTCCAGGTCGTAGACGCCGAAGTTACGCGAATAAGACAGCTTGGTCGTCCAGATCAGCTTGTTCGCAATTCCTCCCTTCAGGCCGAGGTGAAGCGCCCAAACGCGGTTATTATTGGTGAAAGAGTCGCCGTACACGTAGCTTTGGCCCAGGTGCCGGGTGTCCACGCCCGGAGTAATGAAGGGCGTGCCTATGGTGCGCATCATATACGACCAGCCGTCCCTGACCTGGTAGTTATTGAAATAATTGTCGCGGCCCAGCTTTTTGGGATCAGTCATATCAAAGTCCGGTCCCCCCTGGCTTTTGGTGTAGAGGAACTCCAGCACAGCCTCATGAATTTCTATCGCACTTCCGTAGATGTTGTTATTCCGGATCCTGATACCATTCAGCCCGTCCGCAATGTTGGTGAGCCTGATGAGCGAGCCGTCTTCATAGACGCTTTGCCTGTAGACCAGGATATTGGCCCCATAGGTTTTTATCTCCATTCCGAGGTCGATAGAGCCTAGATGGTTCCCGATCCTGTTGGTCGAGTCATGCTGATCTTTGCTGCTATGAGGCCCTCGGATACCAAAAATGGTTTCCAGGTAGGTTTCGAACGAGACCGGCATCTGTTTGCTGTCGGGGTTATCCATATCATAGTAATAAGGGCTTTTCCCTCCCCATTGCGCCTGGTGGTTAAACCCGCCGTAGAGCCTCAGCCAGCCTTCAGGATTCCCGAGGCGCAGATACAGCTGCTTCTGATGCAATTTAAGATCGGTAACAACCGGCCGGTTCCGGTCCATGATCCCGTCGGAATAGGAAGCGAGAAACTGAAGCCACCCGTTCGTGAACGGAACGTTGGTATACTCGAATACCCCGAACTGGATGCGGAAATGCGGCATGGCATTCGGGGATACGGCATACTGGCCGGTGCCCAGCGTACTGTCGGCAAGGCCCGCAACCTGCTTTTTACGGCCGGCAAACAGCTCGAAAGCGCCCAGGCGCAAACCGGCGTAGGCTTCGGGAAGCAGGAATTGGGCCTCCTTCGTTATATTTTCGACGGCTTCTACCCCGCCTATGAACCTGAGACCGTTCTTTTTTTGATTGTTGAAGCTGTAGGTGCCTGCCCAGCCCAGCCTGAAGCCGCCGCCGTTTCCTGCTTTGGGCATGGTTCCCCATTGATTCGTATGGAGCCAGAAAGGCAGATGATCCTGGTCGGATGCACCGAAGCCTATGATTTCTATGTATGCAGAGTCGTTTCTGGTCGTTGCTGTCGTACCGTCCTGCGCCTTTGATAGTGTGGAAATGATGCAGCACAGGATAGCAAACAGGCAAAATCTTTTGTTCATTTAAATGGGTGGTGGTTAGTTGGTGTACTGGTTAGCCGGGGCAGTACTTGACTCGCGCCTATGAACTTATGTATTCGGGAATGCAATACTAAGACTTCTTTCGTATATCTCAAATACATTTTTCCGAATGTCCCGGGAGGAAAGGGAATTATGAACGCCGGTACCGGGAATACCCGCCTGCCGGCGCTGACAAAACGAAACTTTTCGTGAAAGAGCAGGACAGTGTTGTTGTGATTATTTGTGAATATTCGGATGTTTTTTTTGCTTTCTGCCAGGTATTTTTGTCAAGCGCTTAATAAAGCAAGTATAACTTAGCGGATAGCTTCCCTTTTATCTTTAATTTCTTCATTTAACCAATTTAAACTTTCCCGTTATCTCTCATCATATATGAATACCGTAACAAAGCAGGGGAAGGGAGGAATCCTGTGCCTTTTGGTTCTCTTCGGGGTAGCCGCGTCAACGGCTTTTATGCATTTTGCTCCTCCCGGGAGGCTGAAGCTGGAGCAGGGAAGCCGGATTTCCCTTATCGGAGGAAACTTAGGATCGAGAATGATCAATTACGATCATTTTGAAACGGAGCTCCAGCTTCGTCATCCGTCAGCCGGGTTAGTGCTGAGAAATATGTGTGACGGCGGCGATACGCCCGGCTTCCGGCCGACACCCAACCGGAATAACCCCTGGGCTTTTCCGGGCGCGGAGAAATTTCAGACAGAATTTGCCAATAATTCGCATAGCGAAGGCCATATGGAGACTCCCGACGAATGGCTGACCCGGCTTCAGACGGATATCATCGTCGCTTTTTTCGGATTCAGCGAGTCTTTTCAGGGAGAGGCCGGATTGCCTGCTTTCAAAGGAGAGCTGGATGCTTTTATAAAGCATACCTTATCCCAGCACTATAACGGGAAAACTGCTCCCCAACTGGCTTTGGTTACCCCTGTGGCATTTGAAGACCTGTCATCCCGGATGGACGTCCCGAACGGGAAAGAAGCGAATGCGAACATAGCGCTTTATGTCAGCGCGATGAAAGAGGTTGCGGCAAACAACAATATCCTGCTTGTAGATGCATTTACCCCTTCTAAAAAATGGTATGCGGAATCGAAAGAGCCCCTGACGATCGACGGCTCTCAGCTGACGAGCGAAGGCTATCAAAAGCTTGCGCTGCTTTTGGCTGATCAGCTGTTTGGCAATACCCCGGTCAAAGCAGAGCAAAACCGCCGGCTGGTTTATGATGCGGTGATGGAGAAAAACTGGATGTGGCACCATGATTATAAGATTCCGAACGGCGTGCACGTGTACGGACGCAGGTATAATCCTTTCGGGCCAGACAACTATCCGGCAGAAATTGAAAAGACACGCCAGCTGACCGAAATCAGGGACCGCGCGATCTGGGCGGCAACCAAAGGCGAGAAGCTCAGCCTGGAAGAGCTGGACAAAACTACCCGTGCCCTGCCCGAAGTCAAAACCAACTATAACCCGGAAAAGAACGGTAGCCTGAAATATCTGTCGGGAGAAGAGGCGCTGGCGGCGCTGAAAGTCCCGGAAGGATATAAAATAGAGCTTTTTGCCTCGGAAAAGGAATTTCCGGACCTGGCCAAGCCGATGCAGATGTCGTTCGATAACAAGGGAAGGCTCTGGGTAGCGGTAATGCCGACCTACCCGCATTATCGTCCCGGTGACCCGAAACCCAACGATAAGATCCTGATTTTTGAAGATACCAATGGAGACGGGAAGGCCGACAAGCAGACCGTTTTCGCGGATAAGCTCCATCTTCCGTTAGGTTTTGAAATTGAAGCGGAAGGAGTATATGTTTCTCAGGGTACCAATTTCAAGCGGCTGACGGACACGGACGGGGACGGCAAGGCAGATAAGGAAGAAATCCTGCTCAGCGGGTTTGACGACCACGATACCCATCACAACATACACGCTTTTTGTGCAGACCCGTCAGGCTCGATTTATATGGGAGAAGGGGTATTCCTGCATACCAATGTAGAAACGTCATACGGTACAGTGAGAGCTACCAACGGCGGTTTCTACCGTTACAATCCCAAACGTCGCCACCTGGAACGTACCGCACAGCTATCTATTCCTAATCCCTGGGGGATAGCCTTTGACCGCTGGGGCCAGCCTTTTTTTGCCGAAACCTCAGGGCCGGACGTACGGTGGATGCTGCCCGGTACGGTTTTGCCAAGGTATGGCGAGGCGACGCATAAATCGGTGAACCTGATAGAGGATGCGCACCGGGTGCGTCCGACTTCAGGCCTGGAGTTTATTTCCAGCCGTCATTTTCCGGATGAGGTGCAGGGCGATATGCTGATTAACAATACGATCGGGTTCCTGGGAACCAAGCAGCATGTGATCGAAGAAGATGGTACGGGCTACAAAAGCAGGCACCGACAGGATCTCGTCGTAAGCTCCGACCGTAATTTCAGGCCGGTAGACATGGAGTTTGCTCCCGACGGTTCTCTTTACCTGATCGACTGGCACAACATCCTGATCGGTCATATGCAGCACAATGCGCGCGATCCGCTGAGGGACCATGAGCACGGCCGCATTTACCGTATTACATATCCCTCCAGGCCGCTGGTAACCCCGGCAAAGATCGACGGAGCCCCGGTCGAGCAGCTCCTGGAAAACCTGAAGCTTCCCGAATACCGGTCAAGATACCGTACCAAAAGGGAGCTTCGCGGAAGAAACGCCTCGGAAGTATTGCCGAAGCTCACCGCCTGGGTCGACCGGCTGGATAAGAACGATCCGGGCTATGAGCATCACAAGCTGGAAGCCCTTTGGGTCAGCTGGGGGCTTAATAAAGTGGACCAGAAGCTTCTCAAAGAGCTCCTGAGAGCCGGCGACTACAAGGTAAGGGCCGCTGCCGTGAGGGCGGTACGCTATAATACGCACCAGGTAGCTGACTATCAGCAGCTTCTAACAAAGGCGGCGGCAGATGAAAACGGGCGCGTACGTCTTGAGGCGATCGTGGCGGCCTCGTGGCTGCCGAAAGCGAAGGGAATGGCAATATTGACCGAAGCATCCAGGCACCCGCTCGACGAATGGATGAAATATGCCTATGAAACTGCTGTGGCTCATATCAACGGGCAATCGGTAAAACAGAAGAAGCAGGACGAATATGTAAAAACCAGTCTCAAAGGAAATGACCTGGCCCTGTACAATGAAGGAAGGGAAATTTACGGAAGAGAAGGATTTTGTATTACCTGTCATCAGGAGGACGGAAGAGGGCTGGCGGCGTCAGGATTTCCTCCCCTGGCGGGGACCAGGTGGGTGCAGGGAAATGAAACCAGGCTGATCAAAATAGTGCTGAACGGATTGCTTGGCCCTATCAAGGTGCTGGACAAGGACTTTCCGGGCCAGGTACCTATGACTCCCTACCGGGGAATGCTGAACGACAGGGAGATCGCTGCCGTGCTTACTTATGTCCGGAATTCTTTCGGGAATACGGCTTCTCCGGTCAGACCGGAAAAGGTAAAGGAAGTGAGAGACAAGACGAAGTCGTTTGAAGGGTTCTATGATCCGGCGGCGTTGCTGAAGGAACATCCTTTGGAGACAAAGTAAAAGGAGATGCCCGGGAATAGGCAGGCCGCGCCATCGCTTATCCCCGGGCATCCCGTCGTTTACCGGTAGCTAAGCCAGGCTGTGGCTACGCAGTCTCTGTCGGGTACGAAGCGTATCCATCTGGCTTGAAAATCTTCCGGGAAGGTGAAATCGAAAGTGCCGCCGCTTTTTACCTCCACTTTCTTATAGGTCATCCACCGGCCGTGCCCGACTGGATCGACTTCGATTTTAAAAGTAACAGCCTCACTGCTGTTATGAAGAAGCTTCAGGCTCTTTTTATCATAAAAGCCGATCAGGTAAGGATCGGAAGCGGTACCGGCTTTTACCGCGCTTTCCTTCCATGGTCCTCCTTCTCCTACGGGCTTGCCCAGTTCCCACAGATCGTCGATCGCGCCGGCCCATACGGCTGCTGCCCCGTCGTCAGACCTTATGATTCTCTGGCTACCTGCCGACGCCGGGTCGATACCTGTCATGACCAGGAGCCCGCGGAAAGAGGCATAGTCGTGGATAGCAAGATTGTGGGTAGCGATAGGGCGTATTTTGGCAAACCCGTCGGCATTCTCGGCGGGGAGCTCGTAAAACGTACCATGCACGTTCAGCAGGTCGCGTTCTGTCGCAACTTCCCGGCATATCCGGGAAACACCATGCCCGGCGGTCGGGTTATTGCCCTCTCTCCCCAGCGGAAGCCGCCATCTGCGGCCTTTATCGTCTGTTACCAGTATAGAAGACGCTTCTACCTTCACTACATCGGCAGGAACGGCAAACTTTTCACGGATAAAGTCGGCAGTTTCCGGATCTTCTTTTTTCTGAAGGTTCATGTGCCCGTCCAGCTCGTAATATCCCGCTTCTTCAAACCTTCCGTTGGTAATATTCCCTGCGAGCATACCCATCGAACGACGGTTTTGTCCAAGCCCGTACAGCAGGCCGCCCCGGTACTCATCACTTCCCTGGCCGGCAAGGCCTTCAAAAAGGCCTGACTTCGCCGGTCTGTAGCGGCTTTTATCCGTATATGTAAAATGCAGGGTCGCTTTGGTCGGATGATCGGGCTTTACCCGTATCCATTCTCCTTTCTGGCCGGGCGGGAAGCTGATGCTGGTATCTTTTCCGGCGCCGAGCTTGAACCGCTGAAGTTCTGTCCACTGATTATTGCCGAGCAGGTCGATCTCAAAAAGAAATCCGGTTTCCAGGCTCCCTTCGTTGGAAAGCCACGCCCGGCGGTCGGTCCAGCCGGCGAAGAGAAATGGCTCAGAGTGTGTATCTGCAACATTTTCTGACAACCATACCGATCCGCTTGCAGTACCCGGTCCCAGAAGGTCCGGCTGTTGGGGAGAAGTAAACCACAGGTTGGAGTTCGATTGCCCCGGGCCTTCGATCCCGCCTTTGACTTTTCTCTTATTCAGAAATTCCTTCCTGGCGGCATCGTCGCAGCCGAATACCAGCTGGTCGTTCCACCTGGTATAATCGCCTATTACTTTCAGGTAGGCCGATCTTGGCCTGACACCGGCCGAAGCGCCGGGATTAAAGCCGGCCGGGAATTTCCAGAATAAGCCGTGCATGGTCATCAGGTAATCCAGCTTTCCTTCTGTGCCTACATCCCTGATCCGGGGCCATTCCGTATTCCACCCATGAGCGCCGTCGTAGGTATGGCTCGCCTTCGGAAGCCGGTAAAATTCCCAGCTTCCGTTGTAGCGAACACCCAGCAGTAAAGATTTCCGGTCCCAGCCGGTAGCCCAGATCGGGTCGGTAGCCGGCTTCGGGTTGCCGTAGATCCCGCCGGGACCCGTAACTTCCACAAACTGGCTGCGGCGTACGGTTTTCCACGAACTGCCGTCCCATTCGGAAAGAGAGCCGGCCTCAATATCAAATCGCTCGAGCGCCTCAGGACCAGGCTCTCCGTTGTTTGAATAAACCAGAACGCCCTGTCCCGAATACAACCCTTTCCCGTGAGCACCGGGCAGAAGCGCTGCGGGTTGATTTGCATCAGTATTTTGCTTTTTAACATTCCCGTCTTCATAGAGCAGAGCGGGCTTCAGGCTATGTACATCCACTTCATAAAATCCTTCTTCCATGGTGCCGAAGTAGATTTTATCCGCGGGGCTGCCGAGGTGACGTGCGTTGCCCGTATGCCTGCCGGGCATTTCCGGATACGGTATCGTACGTACAGATCCTTTGTTATCGATCACGTAAGGCCCGATAAACAGCTGGCTGCTTTCTTTATGGATCATCCGGTTGGCCGGTGTTCCGCCTATGCTTTCCGGCCGTACGGTTTGCTCCAGCTTTTCATTGATTTCATAAAGCTTGTCAGAAGAGCCGAAAGGCAGGTGGGGACTATAAGTAATGGCCCAAAGCTTTCCGGCCCATGGCACGACGGCTCCCGTGCCGCACTCATCTTCATCGTTGTACATCGCCAGATGAGGATATATGCCGCTGTAGGAAGGGAATTGCTGTGAAGGCTCCTTATGCTGGGTCGAACAGGCAACAGCCAGCAATGCGCAGACCCCTGCGACGATTAAATTTACCGGCAGGCAGCTTGAAACTTTAAACGCCATTATTTTCCTACGTTATGAAGATACTGGGAAATGGAAAAAGCCAGATCTCTTCCGAAGCGCCGGAGGTTTTCCGGGTTCAGGAGTCGGCCGTTATGCACCGAATACGGGATCTCGAATGTTGTCGAGAGCTTAACGCCCTCCAGGCCCGAAGCCCAGGCTCCGAAAGACATCCCCTGTTTGTAGTTAGCGGCAGTATTCCAGGCAGTGCCGAAAGGAACAATACCTTTGTCTATATCGTATTTTACATCTCCGCTGTTGTTTTGGGTGATCATTTTCGCGAATGTCTCCTGCTCTTTTGCAATAGCTGCATTTGCATTCCCTACGATATAAATATGCTCATTGAGATTGCCCTTTATCCAGGGACAATGGAGGTCGAACGCGGCTACGAGCTTCCCGTCGCTCCACGAAGGGACCGTATTACGCAATGCGCCGGTGCTGCAATAGATGCTCTTCCCGTCATAATCCCGGTTATGGTCTCTCGGGATGCGCGCTTTTCCCTGGTCTCCGTCTTCAACACCATCCTTGTCTATGAACGGGATGATCCAGAACTCTACCTTCTCTCTCAGGCCGGTCATTTGCCTGTCGCCGGAGAGGATGGCGCTGATCATCCCTTCCAGCACGTAATTGGCCATCATTTCACATGAGTGATGCCGGGCTGTAATGAGCACTTTCTGCCGGGAGCCGGCAGGAGAGGGCGAGGCAATGACCAGCTTTTCCACAGACCGTCCTTTGGGGGTTGTACAAAGGCTTTCAAGCCGTATGGCAGGATGGGAAAGGTAAGGTTTGATAAACAAATGGAAATTTTCTTCCGTATAAGGCATCCCCATACTGAAACGTACTTCCTGTCCGGCTTTACCGTAATAGGTGAAAAGATCGGGAGACGCGGACCCCGTTTGCAGCCAGTCCCAGCTTTTTCCGCCGTCGGTGCTCACGGCCGGCCCCGTGACGGTTAGGCAGTTGGGCCTGGTAAACCGGAAGTGAATGGAGTCGCTTTTGTGAGGGGTGACGGAGAAGTACCAGTAAAACCAGTCCTGGCCTGTATCTCTGAGATCGGGCCTGATGAAAATAGTGTTGCCCCTGATCGAGTCCACCACGATGTTCCCCCCGGCAAAATTGCTGCGGACGGCAAAGTTATCATCCTGTGCGGAAACACGCAGGGAAAGCAGTGCTATGGCGAGAAATGATGCTATTCTGTTATTCATTTTGGTTCTTGTATAAAAAGGTTATCAGCTTTCAGCAGTCAGTTATCAGCCGCGCGGCCGGTACGCCGGACCGGGCTGGCGTGCCAGCGGGACCGTCCTTATTCATCGGCGGCCTGGGCGGCCCCGCCGCGGCGGCGTACCGCTTGTGTGCAGGCACTCGCCTCAGAGCTCCAAGTCAGCCGGACATCTACCGGTCCCAGAAGAAACGCGGACTCTGGAGGCTGGGCTCATCTGCCGGTGAGTTGGGATTGTTCAGTCGTTCGTTCAGGGGGACGGGCATCCTCCGCGGTATAAGGCCGCCGGGATTGAGCCCGTTGGTGCCGCCGAATGCCGGCTCCAGGTCGGGATACCCGGTCCTCCTCCAGTCTGTCCATACTTCGGGCTGGGTAAACAAGGCTATGTATTTCTGGGTAATGATGTGCCTGAGCATATCTGCCGAGTTACCTTCGAGCTGCCGGACCTTCGCATCGACAAATGCCGAAACAGCTGATGCCGGGAGGGAAGAGGAAGTGACGCGATTAACAGACGCCCTGATCGCCTCGCTCACTGCCTGCTGGATAGCCCGGTCGGCAGGGTTAATTCTCCACCGGGCTTCTGCCTCTATAAATTTGGTCTCCGAGAAGCTGATCAGTTGTACGGCGGACGCGGGATTTCTAAAAAAGGGGCCCAGCTCGGAATCGGCTGAATTTCCGAGCCCCGCCACACTTCCTGAGTAGCCTCCGCTTGCATTGGGTGACGCATAAAAGGCGAGGCGCGGATCGTCCGACGGGGTTTTGAGCAGGGAGATGAAAACCGCGCCGAGCCGGAAGTCATTTCTGCGGATGATCTGCTGGCTCCAGGGGCTCGCTTCTGTTACACCGGTCCCGAATTTAACTTCGCAGTCGTTATTGCTGCCGGAGATGCCCCGGTAAGTGTTCCCGCTGTAGAGCGCTTCCAGAGCTTTGGCGGCTGCATTGGCATCTGCGTTGGCAAGATGCAGGTAATAACGGGCCTTGAGCGAGTAGGCCGAGGCAATCCACTTCGATGCATTGCCCTGGAAGATAAAATCGTCGCTTCCCGGCATAGTGCCCGGGCCGGCGCTTTCGAGGTCTGTGATGGCTTCGCTCAGCAGCTTTTGTATTTCCTCATAGATGGCTTCCTGCCTGTCAAACTCAGGATGCGGGTTAGACGCGCCCTGGAAGGCCTCCGAATAAGGGATATCTCCGTAAAGCGAGGTCATGGTCCCAAGCGAATAGGCCAGCAGAATCTTGCTGATCCCGGCGTATCCGGCAGCACCGGTTTCGCTTGCGGACCGGAGCAGGGTGACCAGATCCTGCATAGGTCCCGAGTAGAACGAATTGAAAGGGCTTCCGGCTTCTGCGTCTACGTTGTACCGGTCCCACGCGGCGGCCTGGAGCACCGTACCGGTAAGATGCTGGGTGAAAATGTTTGTGAACTGGGAAATATCCGCCCCCACGGTATAGGCGATCGATACTTCTGACGAAGCAAGCAGGCTTGACAAGGTCGCCGTGGCAGGCGAATCGGGGCTGACGTTGATTGCGCTATAGTCGCATGCGCTGAAAAAGCCGGTAAAGACAGCGGCCAACAAAAATTTATGTATCTTTTTCACGATTCCTGGGATTAAAATTGGATAGAACAGGCGAAGCCGTAGCTGCGGGTATTGGGCATGGTGAAGTAATCGTACCCGGCGGCATTGTTATCTCCGTTCAGGTTGGTCTCGGGATCTATCCCTGAATATTTCGTGAACAGGAGAAGGTTGCGCCCGGTAAGGGTAAATGTGGCTCCGCTGACTTTGATTTTCTGTAAAAGCTCTTTCGGCAGGCTGTAGGAAAGGTTTAGCTCGCGCAGGCGCAGCCAGCTCCCATCCTCCACAAACTGGGTGTTGACCCCGCTTCCGAAGCCGCCTCCGACCCCGGTATACCAGTATTGACCTTTTACCACTTCTATATCGTTGATGCCGCCGTCGCTTTTCCTGACCCCCTCGAAAACATAAGGGTCGTAGCGGTCTTCAGATTGTTTGGAAGTGCCCGACTGGTTCATGGAGCCCAGCGTGCCGTTGTAAATATCAAATTTATAGCGCACATCCAGCAGGGTTGTCAGGCTGAACCGGCCGTAAGTGAAGGTGTTACGCAGGCCGGCAATCCAGCTCGGGTTGGTATTGCCTATCGGCCCCGGGTTAGGATCCCGGGTCGGGAACCCATAATTTGCATTCGGGGTGGTTCCGTTGGCCAGGAAACGGGAATCGTCGATAATGACCTGACCGGCGGCATTTCTTACAAAATCGTTCCCGTAGATCATTGCGAACGGTTGTCCCTGTACAAGGCGTATTTGTCCCAGGGGCCCTACGGCGGTAAGCCCTATGCTTTCGATGCCGTCAGCGATCCGGGTAACTACGCTTACGTTACGGCTCCAGTTCAACGCCAGGTCCCATTCAAACCCGGAAGTCTTGAGCGGTCTTGCGTCAAACATGATCTCCCAGCCTTTGTTTGTGATCTCGCCGACGTTCTGGATCGTGCTTGTGAACCCGGAAGAATTGGGCAGCGGAACAGATACGATGAGATCTTTGCTGACAGAGTTATAGTATGTCAGGTCCAGCCCTATCCTGTCGTTGAGAAAGCGAAGCTCGGTACCGAACTCGGTAGATACCTTTACTTCGGGTCTGAGGTTGGGGTTGCCGGCCGAGTTGCTGACAGTAAGCCCGATCTGGTTCTGATAGGGAAAGACAATTCCGCCGCCGGTGGTCAGCGTACCGGAAACGGATGCGGGGCTGAAGGTGTTGTTGAGCGCATAGATAGGAGAGTCGTTCCCTACCTGCGCATAGGAAATACGTGCTTTTCCCATCGAAAGAATTGCCGGCGGTACGTTGAAAAGCTCGCTGAACACCCACCCCAGGCTCACGGCGGGGTAGAAAAAAGAGCTGTTGCTCTTGGGAAGCGTCGACGACCATTCGTTACGGCCCGTAACATTCAGGAATAAAAAGTTGCCGTAGGACAATCGCAGATCGGTATAGGCTGCGCTCAGCTTTCTTCTGGACCAGGAGTGATTGCCCGTTATGGTAGAAGCTCCCGAGGTATTATAAAAATCAGGAATGTTCAGGCCTGAACCGGCCAGGAGCAGCCGCTTCGAATTGTTGGAGAAGTAATTGTGGCCTAAAAGAGCGGTAAGCTGAATTTTTTCGCCGAAGGTATGATTCAACGTAAGGATGAGGTCTGAATTAACAGACCGGTGCAGATAGGTCTCTTCGTTTACACGCCCGGCTACCTGTGCTCTCGAGTTTTTACTGTAAGCTTCGTTCCGGTTGTCGCTGTAGGTATCGACTCCGAGGCGTCCCATTACTTTCAGCCACGAGGCCAGGTCGTAATCGGCCTGGACAAAGCCCAGCAGCCGGTCTACATTGTCTTTGTAATGATTTTTTTTAACCGACCAGAAAGGGTTGTCATAACCGCCCACATTTCCGCCGCTGTTTCGCTGGGTGCCGTCCGGGAATGAATAAGAAAGAGGCTCGTTGACCGGGTCGTCGTAGCCGTTTGTGATGTCGAAAGATACCGGCGCCCGCAGCAGTCCCATGATGCCCGACGAGTTGGAGCCCTGCTGGATGCGTGTACCTCCTGTTTTGCTGTAGGTAGCGGAGCCCGAGATATTCAGCCTGGAGGTCAGGGAAACGTCGCCGCTCATTTTAAAGGTAAGCCTCTGAAACTCTTCCGTCGGGACAATCCCCTGCTGCTTCAGGCGCCCGAGAGAGAAATAATAATTTGAGTTTTCAGCTCCCCCGGAGAAGCTCAGATGATTGTCATAGGTGCTGCCTTTTTTAAAGAAGTTCCCCGTGTTGTCGAAAGGAGTGACCGGCATGCCGTTGGAAGCAGGGTCGGTAGCCTCTACGATGAGGCCGGGTGTAAACCTGCTTTCTTTTGTCGAATAGGTAAGTGCGCTGAATTCCGGGCCGAAGGAAGTAATGATTCCCGAGCTCGGGTCGAGATACCGCGGCACGCCGTTCGTTTCGGCGCCCTGCGCATACCTGCTCTGCTCCCTGGGCAGCCTGTTGATTTCGTTAATGATATAGGAAGTGGAGTAAGAAATCCTGGATTTTTTGCCGGCCGATCGCTCGCCTCTCTTCGTGGTAATGACAATGGCCCCGGCAGCTGCGCGGATCCCGTACAGCGCTGTCGCCGCGGGTCCTTTCAGCACGGTCATAGAGGCCACGTCGTCGGGGTTGATGTCGATGGCGCGGTTGGAGTGCGCCACTCCTGCATTTCCGTCGCCTCCAGCCAGCGTCCGGTTGCTGCTGTTGTCTATCGGGATACCGTCGACGACAAACAGCGGGCTGTTGTTTCTTAGCGAGGTATTTCCCCTTATTCTGATCTGGGCGGCGCTTCCCACGGCCCCCGAGCTTGTCGTGACCTGAACGCCGGCAGCTTTCCCGCTTAAAGCAGAGACAATGCTGGTCTCTCGCGAATTGACCAGGTCTTCATTGCCGACTTCCTGTACCGAATACCCGAGCGACTTTTTGCTTCGTTCCAGTCCGATAGCGGTTACCACTACTTCTTTCAGGCCTTTGGATTCGGGTTTCATAGAGACGGAGAGCGAGGTCTGGCTGCTGATCCCGATTTCCTGCGAGGAATAACCCACAAAGCTGAAAACCAGTATGCTCCCATTCTCGGCTTCGATACTGAAATCCCCGTTTACGTCGGTGGTCGTACCGCGCTGGGTACCTTTCCGGAGCACGCTGACCCCGGGTAATGCTTCCCCGTTTTCATCGACGACCCTGCCTTTTACAATCCTGTCATCAGGCGCATCATAGCCGGCTTCGGTCAGCAGGCTCTCCTGCGAAACAGCCGATTGCTCTTCTATCCTGGAGCGAAACAGCATGACTTGCCGTCCGTGAATCTCGTAGCGGATTGATAAAGGGCTGAGCAGGTTCGTCAGGACATCTGACAAAGGCAGATCGGAAGCATCGACCGAAACTATAGCCGACGCCCCTATCTGTTTGGAATTATAGATGAATTTAACGGATGAATTCTGCTCCAGAACGGTCAGCGTATGCTTGAGAGTCCTGTTCTCCACATGAAGCGTTATTCTTTTTTGCAGGAGCTCCTGTGCATGAAGCCGGTCGTTTCCCAAAGCTATACTGGCGCATATAACTAGCAGTGAAAACTGTAGCAGGGATATTTTCATGACAATCCAACAGATTGTTTTGAAACCATAAATTCTGGACATAATTTTACCTGTACTTTTGTTCTTGTTGAAAGATTAGGACAAAAAAGCCACTCCGCCCTCGCCGGAGGGATTACTGAAAAGTGCCGGAAGTGGTGAAAGAGTAAGGCCAGTGATGACGCAACCATCATTGGCTTTTTTGTTTAGTTTTCGGGCATAGGCATATGATGTGATTGGTTTATATTAAAACTTCAGAATACTCCGCAGCCGGTGCTGTGAATGATCACCTGCCCTTCCACGATGTCGTACCGGGCATTGGCCAGCCGGCATACCAGGTCGAGCTGCTCGTATAACGTATGGTCTCTCAGATCGCCGGTAAGAAGGCAGTCGGCCAGTATCTCCTTGTTGTATACAATGCTGATGCCGTACTGCTCGCCTATTGTATGGAGAACGTCTACCACGGGTTTGTCATCGAAAATCAGGCTGGACGGCAGGGCACGGATAATACGTTCGGGATGATAGCTTAGTTTCTTGATCAGCTTGGCATCCTGCCTGTGATAGATAGCCTCCTGGTTGGGGCTCAGGATCATCCCGATCTTCTGGCTGGAAATTATTTCTTTCCCATCCTCTTTTTTATCGGAAGTTACCACTGAAACCTTTCCGGTCCTGACCGACACCGACGCCTCGGGAGAAGATTCAAACGACCTGACGGTGAAGCTGGTGCCAAGCACCTCCGTGATCAGGTCGGGAGCTACTACCCTGAAAGGCCGCCTGGTATCGCGGGCTATTTCAAAATAGGCCTCACCGTTGAGGCTGACCTCCCGGAAGAGCGTATCGAAAGTCTGCGGGTAGACCAGCTCGCTGTTCGGCGACAGCACAATTTTACTCCCGTCGCCGAGGATCAGCTCCCGGCTGCTTCCGCCGTCAGAACGGATCCTGACCAGGCCGGATGTTTCGGCGGCTTCTTTGTTCAGGAAGGCATCGCCGGTTACGCCGCCCCCAAAATACCACCAGCCCACGAAGAGAACGAGCAGCGCGGCGCAGGCGGCAGATATGCTGTAGTAGAGGGCCCGCACCGGGCCGGAACGTGGTTTTTCAGCAGGCTGATGACGATCCAGGCGGCTGAGGGTAGCCGCAACCTGCCTTTCAATTTCTTCGTCTTCCGGGAACCCGGCCCTCTCCTGCAGGGCATAGAGCATCGCCCTCGCTTCATTGACCTCCTCCGCCTTTCCGGGGTGACGCTTCAGCCAGTCATTCCAGAAGATTTCGGCATCCGGGTCATGATGCAGGACCCATTTCCTGAAAAACGGATCAGCGAGGAAATCGGGAATAGTAAAGGATTCGTAGCTCATGGTATATCCTTATGCGTCTCACATCTACCAGATGCAGACCGGCAGTCCGGGATACCATAATTTTGGGATTTTTTTTTGAAATTTCCGAAAAAAATACCGGCAGGGTGTCTATAATCAGCTTGTTGCAGATTGCATGCTGCGGAATTGCACGCTGCCTCAGGAGAGGAGCAACAGGAGAAGCCCTATGGCAGAGGTTTTCCAATGCTTGCGGAGATATGCGTAAGCGAGCTGAAGAAGATTTGAGACAGTCTGCGGCGTGATCGAAAGAACCATTGAAATTTCCTCCCGGCTCATCTCC
Organism: Cytophagaceae bacterium SCN 52-12; assembly: GCA_001724175.1. Classification (GTDB taxonomy): domain Bacteria; phylum Bacteroidota; class Bacteroidia; order Cytophagales; family Spirosomataceae; genus Ravibacter. The sequence goes on from MEDT01000080.1 coordinate 20,212, forward strand.
TCATAGTATTTCAGGTAGACCACCTCCCGCTGCCGTTTGGGAAGGGAGTTCAGCAGGTCGGCCATATTTCGTGTTTTAAGCGCTACAGACTCTTCCCTGATCAGCCACCATTCCGGAGAAAATTCAACGTGAGGGAAGAGCCTGTCAGCCAGCTCTTCGGTGTAAGGCTCACGGGAGATGTTCCGCTCGATCCTGCGCTTCAACGAGACAAACAGGTAAGCTTTGATACTGTCGGGGATCGCCAGCCTGGCCCTTTTGTTCCAGATATCGATAAACAGGTCCTGAATACAGTCTTTCAGAAAGTCGTCGTTCTTTACAAACTTGTATCCGTAGCCCAGTAATGCGGTGTAGTAAAGGTGCATAAGCTTTCCCAGCGACTTCTCGTCCCCTGAAATCATTTGCTTCCATATGATCAGATCATTCTGAGCTGCCTGCATAACACCGGGAAGGGCTTATCCGCCGATAGAGTCACAAAAATAGAGATGAAAATAGGTTAAAAGAATTATCAAATATAATTTATCTTGAATTCCCCGATGCTTCGCTCACAGAAGAAGCAGAATACCGGCCGGTGGAATCAAGGGCAGGATAAAATAATATAGCCATAACAAAGCCGGGTTTTGTTATGGCTATAAGAAAAATAGTGTGGTATAGTTTTCTATCTCTTCAAACCTTTGGTATTTTGTATACCGGCCGGTCACAGGGATATTCGTTTTTGAGGAACCTAATGTTATTTGTTTCCTCTCTTAAGACTATCAGGCAGGGCGGAGGTCACATATTTCTGAAAAAAAAATATTCCGGAAGTAGTATCTTTTTGATTATATTGTAGTTGTGGATACGAAGAGCGTTTCAGCCGGCCCCGGAAAATTTTCTATATCTCGATGAAGATATTTTTTCTTTTTGCTGCATTCCTTCTGACTACGGGCGTGAACCGGGCGCATGCCCAGGAACTATCTCCCGCCGCTTTTCTCGGGTATGAGCCCGGAAGCAGGTTTACCTATCATCATCGCATCCTCGACTATTTCAGGCAATTGTCCGACACCCATCGGGACCGGGTGAAGTTGATGGAATATGGCAGAAGCTATGAAGACCGGCCGCTTGTGATTACCGTCATCAGCTCGGCAGGCAATATGAGCCGGCTCGAGGACATCAGGAAAGCCCACCTGGCAGGAACAGGCCTTTTGCAGGGGGAGACCCGGAGGGGGGAGCGGCCGGCTATAGCCTGGCTGAGCTACAATATTCACGGTGATGAGGCGGCTTCTTCGGAGGCGGCCATGCAGCTGGCTTACGAACTGCTGGAAGGGGACCAATCCTTACTGGAAAACCTGGTCGTGATCATCGATCCCTGCTCCAATCCCGACGGGCATTCCCGGTATGTGAACTGGTATAACCAGGTGGCCGGGAAGCATCCCGGCAGCCTTCCTTCCGCAAGAGAGCATGCGCAGCCGTGGCCCGGAGGCAGATACAATCATTATGCGTTTGACCTGAACCGTGACTGGGCCTGGCAGGTGCAGAAGGAATCGCAGCAGCGAACGGCGCTATACAGCCGGTGGATGCCCCACCTGCACGCAGATTTTCATGAAATGGGCGCGGGCAGCACCTATTATTTTCCACCGGCTGCAAGGCCCTTTCACGAAGATATTACACCGTGGCAGCGGGAGTTCAATGATATTGTGGGAGAGTATAACAGGAAATATTTCGATAGGAACAACTGGCTGTACTTCACCAAAACCAGCTACGACCTGTTTTATCCCAGCTACGGCGATACCTGGCCCACCTTTAACGGCGCCATCGGGATGACTTTTGAGCAGGCGGGCGGCGGCAGGGCGGGGCTGGCATTGGCCCGGCCGGAAGCAGGCGACACCATTACCCTCAAGGACAGGATCGCGCATCATGTGGCAGCAGGCCGGGCCACGCTGCAGGCGCTTGCGGCGCACAAAGAAAAGGTGGTCTTGGAATTTGAGCTTTTTTTTAAGAAAGCCAGGCAGGAACCGGCGGGAAAATACCGTACTTACCTGGTGAAGACAAAGGGGTTTGAAGCTGCTGCAGAAGCGTTGGCCAGGTTCCTGGACAAGCAGCAGATTTCCTACGGGAGGTCGGGAGAACGATTTGCGGCGCAGGCGACCGACCTTATATCCGATAAAACGGTAAAGATTTCTTTCGATCCCGAAGACCTGGTCATACCGGCCTTTCAGCCCCGATCCCGGCTTTTGAAAGTGCTGATGGAAAGCAGCCCGCTGCTGGAAGATTCCCTGACCTACGATATTACCAGCTGGGGGCTGGGTTACGTATTCGGGATCCCTGTCTTCGGCCTTGAGCAAAAAAGGGAGGGAAGCGCCTATCAGCCTGCCGACAAAGCCATAGGTTCCCCGGTCGAGGCTGCTGCTCCTTCTGCTTCAAAGCCCTATGCCTACCTCGCCAGGTGGGAAGGCTCGCGGGATCTCCGTTTCCTGAGCGATCTGCTGAATCATAAAGTCCTGGTGCGGACCGCCAATTCCGGCTTTGAGATGGAGGGTGAAAATTTTCCACCCGGAACACTGGTCATCTTACGTGCAGGCAACGGGGGCTTTGGCGAAAGATTTGATAAAATAATAACCGGGCTCGCCGGGAAGCACGCCGTAAGCCTGCTCCCGGTCGCTACCGGGCTGGTCTCGAAAGGGATCGACCTGGGGTCCGACCAGGTGACTGTGCTGAAGCCTGTAAAGGTGGCGCTGCCGGGAGGCGCTGCCGTATCGCCGACCGCATTTGGCGCGGTATGGCATTTTTTCGACCAGGAGATCGGATACCCGCTGATCGTATTGAATAAAGACAATTTTGAGCCTTCATACCTCGACCAGGTGGACGTCCTGGTCCTGGCCGACGGTAATTACGCTTCCCTGCTTACCGACGAACGGATGTCGCAGCTCACCGGCTGGATATCGAAAGGAGGGAAGCTGATCGTGATGGAACGTGCATTGGAAGCTTTTGCCGGGAGAAAGGGGTTTTTCCTGAAGCGGAAGCCGGGGGAGAAACGTGAAACTGCGGATCTGCTAAAGCCCTATGCTGACAAAAGCCGGGAATCGATCAGGAGCGAGTCTTTGGGAGGAATATTTGAGGTGACGCTGGACACTACCCACCCGATAGGCTACGGTTATGCCGGGAGGTCTTACTATTCATCGGTACGGAGCGTATACGACCTGGAATACCTTACCGAAGGGTGGAACGTTGGATACCTGAATAGCAACGCCTACAGGGGCGGTTTTGTCGGGGAAAAAGCAAAGACCCGCCTGAAAAATACGCTGATCATCGGCGTGCAGGAGATCGGCAAGGGAAAAATCATCTATATGGCGGATAATCCCCTGTTCAGAGGCTTTTGGGAGAACGGGAAGCTGCTGTTCGGGAATGCGGTGTTTCGGTGAGGGGCCTGGAGAATTCTCATTTGCCGGGCCTGATGCACCGTATCGACGTACCCCACGAGCGATTGTCAGAATAACTCTTGCGTATTGTACCGGGCAATAGCCAGACTCCTTTTCCATATCCGCCGGCAGCCGTACTGGTCCAATACCAGCTATCTGCTCCCACTGCCGAAAGCGAAGACGGGTTGGTCGTGCTTCTCCATCCGCCGGTCGGTATTAGCAAAAGGGAATTGAATGCGGTTTCTGAGTTTTTTATTTCCTCGAGTTCAGCCAGATTCGTCCATTCGTCGTCGGTAGGAAGCCTCCATCCCTGTCCCATGGCTTTGCAAGGATCGCATCCATTGGCGGCAGTGGCTTCCTTGCCGGTATTGGCTGCCCAAAGATCGTTTTGACTGCCTCCGTTCCACCAATTGGACACAAAGGGGGCAGGGTTCAGATTTTTTACTCCTGAAGGGTTATTTTCGATAGAGCTTCCGGTAACTGTATTGGCCACCGGGCGCCTTACCTGATGCCCGTCATCCCACCTGCCCCATTGAAAGAAATCACCATACGCCAATGTATCTTTCATGTGTGTAGCGACGCGGGTCGAGCCCAGGTTTTGCTGAGACCAGATGTTGCCGTCTTTGGCCCTTACAGTTATATAGGTAACCTGCTTTCCGCGGTAGGTAAAAGTAACTTTACCCGTACTGCCGATTGTCTCATCAGGATTGGGCGAAGGCGCATCGTTTTTGTCTTTACAGGACAAGACAGAGAGAAGAATAACGACCGCCCCCAATAAATTTCCAGATATTTTTTTTGAGAAAATGTTTGATAAGATAGTCATGTGACAAAATGATATAATTAAAATTACACCCCGCCGCCAGTCTCCTCCCGGGCTGTTACGAAGAGGAGACCGGACGGCAGAGCGGGCAAATCTTATCTGCTGATCACGACCCTGAAGGTTTCCGGAACACCGTTGGCTCCGTCGACCTTCAGCAGGTAAACACCCGCCGGCAGATGACGCACATCCAGCGATTGCGTAGCAGCATCCAACTCTGCTTTCACCTGGCGGCCTGCAGCGCTGTAAAGCTTCAGGCCGGAGGTGTCGTCCAGGTTTACACTTTTCAGGTAAAGCCTGTCTGAAACCGGATTGGGGTAAGCGTGGAGCGCTTTTGTATTACCACCCGGCAGAGCGCCAAGTTCGACGCTCTCAATAGCGCTGTAGGCAGAAGTACCATCGAGGTCCACCGATTTGAGCCGGTAATAATTAACAGATAGAGAAGGGTTGGTGTGGATATAGGTATATGATTTAAAAATGGTGTGAGTTCCAATAGCTTTTACTTCTCCGATCTTGCTCCACGCTCTTCCTGTAAGACTGTGTTCTACCTCGAAATGACTGGCGCCAGCTTCTTCGGTTGTGGCCCAGTCGAGGCGTACGGAATTGCTTTCGGAAGGAGAAGCTTTGAAAGAGGCCAGGGTGACGGGTAGAACCGTTTCGGAATCAAAAATTGCCCAGTGAGAAAACTGGCTGATACCGGTACTGCTAACCGAGGAGCCTGTCGTAATCTGATGGGGGCCTGAAACGTTTTGCCAGGCAGTTCCGTCCCAGCGCTTCATGTATGCATTGTTGAAATTGAATCCTTCAGTAAATAACGGAGGTATGCTCAGATTGTCCCAACCCAGGCTAATGGCGTAAGTTTCTCCCGTTGCGTTGCCCGAAGCGGTTATTTCCCAAAGTGCTTTCAGATAGCCTGACCCGTCCGGAGCCGGCAGGGGCATTTCGGGCTGGACCCTGGCCGAGATAATCACGTCGCCTGCGGTATTCTGTTCACGTTTTACCTCCACCGGAAGGTGCACGTAAGCCCCATCCATTACATTTCCGATATTAAGCGTTTTGTATCCGGTCTCGCCTTCGGGAAAGTGGTACCGGAGTGAGCCCTGTCCGTCAGTTACGACGAAAGTTCCGTATCTGGGTGATTCGGTAAACTGAATACTATTGCACTCCAGGTCGTAGTCGCCCAGGAAAATCCTACCTGAGCTTATGATGCTGGGCTGAGACGGGTTTTCAGGGTCCACAACGGTCAGGTTACCCGTCAGCCTTATATTACCCTGATTGGGGTTGTTGAACGACTTAACGTTTAGCTTCGTACCGTCGATCTCCTGGGAGACAAGAAAACCGGGGGATACCAGCTCTCCGGCCTGCAGCTCCCCTTCCAGGCTTACCTTGCCGTAGAGTGTCAGTTGCTGACCGCTCGGGCTGAGGAGCGACTTCCCTGCATTTACAGTCAGGCCGGTAGCCGTTCCGG
>MEDT01000081.1 GCA_001724175.1 Cytophagaceae bacterium SCN 52-12
AGGTGCGATCACCCTTTTGTTCCGCGTCGACAGGTAAGCCGCCCACCAGCTGAAGGTGCTGTTTGAAATAATGGCGATATCGGCATTGCTGATCAGCTGGAAATCAACGATCTCGGAATTGGATACAAACAGGTATTCGGGGTTGTTGCCGAAAGCGTGCCTTACAAATGCGATGTCGTCGCTTACAAGCACCACCTTGTATTGCTCCAGATCAGGGATATTGGATAGCTCCCGTTTGAAGTACGACATCGGCAAAGAAATGTCCCGCTTGCCGTAGCTGAGGTAATCGGTCCGGCGTATATGCACTACCACTACCTTGTGGCGGTCGAATAAATCGCCGTATAGCGCCCTGAACTGCTCAACGTACTGCGGCCGGATCCGTATTTTCACCGGGACATCGATCCTGTTCAGGTAAAAGTCCGATTGAAAGTAGCCTTCGTAGATGCACCGGTTCCCTGGCGTGATCTCTCGCGGAGGCACAAAGTTATGAACCTGGATTTCGCGGAAACGAAATATCTCTGGAATACTTCTCATCATTAACGAATATAGCTTAGATCCCAGCGTCAGGTTATGATACCACCCCAGGTCGAAGTAGCGGGTCAGGTAGGCATGGTGCGGGTTCGGAAAAAAATACAATCTCCCCGGGTTACGCGACTTCAGGTACATCAGGAAATGGTATTGAAATAACTGATTTCCCAATCGCCCGATAAATTTTACTCCTGTCATTTTAGTGGTTATCGATATTCGGTTTCCTGCTCCATACAGGCAGGACATGCTGGTTATAGAATTCCGGGTAAAACCGGTACATATAGATCAGGGTATTTTTCAGCTCCACGCCTATCTCCCGCCTGAGGATATACTGGGCTATCGTAAAACCGATAATATTGGAACAAAGGGTCGCATAGGCAGCGCCCATTACGCCTATCTGCCGGATCAGGATAAAATTAAGCCCCAGGTTAACCACGGTAGTGAACAATACGACCAGGAACGTGGTCCGGGTTTTTCCTACCGAATCGAGTATCGTGCCGAATTGCCTGCCGAAAGGGATGAGCAGGCAATACAGCAGCGTTACTTTCAGGAGCGGTATGGAATCGGCATATTGCTGCCCCGCAACGGCCCAGATCACCCAGTCGGCAAAAAAATAAAGGAACAGCACGCCGGGCAGCAATATGGCCAGCGTGGTGCCAACTGATTTTTCATAAAGATACTTTACGGCATCGCTGCCTCCTTCTTCCATTCTTTTCGCACTCTGCGGGAAGACGATCGCTGCCATCGCATTGGTGGGAATATCGATCAGGTTGGTGATCCGCACCGCGATATTAAAGGCGCCGGAAGCAGCCGGCGAAAGCATGGCGCCCAGCATCATCTGGTCTATCGTGCCGGATAAGAGTGAGCTCACGGAAGTTCCGAACCCGTATTTTCCATATCCGAACAGCCTTTTGACCCAGTATCCCGTGTTCTCAAAACTCAGCCGGAAATGGCTGCGGGTGTAGCGATAGGCAAAAACGGTGCTGATGCCAATGCTTACGACCTGCACCCACACCAGCTCTGCCAGCCCGATCCGGCGATGGAGGAAAAAGCTTACGGCAACGAAGGCAAAAAAGAGAAACTGGCGAATGAGCGCAGTCACAAATACTCCTCTGAAACGCAGATTAGCCTGCTCGACGCAATTGAATAATGACAGGAAAAGCGATACCGCAAATCCAAGGTTATAAACCCGGAATAATACCGTAAGCTCGGGCGTCTTCCAAAGCCTGCCAAGGTAAGGCGCCCCCCAATAGCCGGCTCCGACCACCACGAGCGTAACGATCCCGCCGAGCAAAAGCGACGCCGCCACAATACGGGGATGTTCCTCCTTCTTGACAGATGAGATATACCGGATCAGTGCGGTTTGTATCAGCCCGTTCCGGATCGCCTCCACGATGGTGGTAGCAGACATAAACAATACCCACGCCCCGAAACTTTGGTTGTCCAACGATCGTACGAGCAGAAAAAAACTCGCAAACCCGAAGAATACCCCGGAAAAATTCTGGAGTATGCTCAGGAAGCCCGATTCGATCCAATAGTGTCTTTTTGTGGTCATTATGATCCTCCGGCCGGGTTAAGATAATGTCTGACCACCATTTCTTTCAGCTCATCATCATGGCGGGCATGGTAAATTTTCGTGCCTGCGAGCCTGGGATAGAGTTTGCTGAAGCAATGAAAATAGTGCTCCGGCCCCTTCTTGGATAAAATCAGGTTTTGCCCGCCGAAATAGCTGGCCAGGGTGGCGGTCCCGCCGTGGATGGATATAAAATGGCTTGCATTTGCGTAAACCAGCAGCTGCATATGATTGTAATTGAAAGCCCCGGCTTTATTCTCGCGGTACAAATCTTCAAGCAGGATAACATCGGGGTGCTTTTCCCTCAGCCATTCGTAGTCGTTAAGCTCATAAATATCACTGTTGTCCATCGTGATATGTCCCGGCCCGGGCCGGTTGTAGATGATGGTATAGGAAGACCTGAGCGTTTCGATCAGGAAATCCAGGACAGGTATGCTGAAATAGCTGACCGGCGGACCGTCCCATTCCATATTAAACCGGTTGGCAATGATCAATATCGGCTTCTCGTATAAATAAACGGGATTGCTGTAAACGGCCTTCAGCGGCACCGGCATCCATTTGGCCATGTCATAATCGTGGCTGTACAGGATCCGGGGCATCTCGAAGTTGTAATTGCCCTCGTTGCTGCGGGTGTCGAATACTTCGGTATGGTCCGGTGAAAAAAAGTACAACTGCGCGGTGTACCTGGAAGCGACGGTCGATTTGAGTGTTCCGTTACGATAATGCCAGTATGCAAAAGGCAGCACAAACAGCAGCTCGGGGGCGAATTCTCCCTGGAAGCTCAAATCTTTATAGGGTTTGCGGATAATATAATCCTGCACAAAATACCTGAGCTGCCTGATCCTGCAGCGGTAAGTGTCTTTATAAAAGCTCCGGAGCTCGGGAGGCGCCTTCCGGTACCTGATCCTGACAAACAAACTCAGGAGTTTTCCTGACAAAAAATTCAGCATAAATTTCTTTCAAAACGTTGAGGTATTCTTCAATTGTTTTTCCTGATCGTCCTTATTGCTAAAAACCGAGAACAACCACCTGTCTACCGAATAGTCGCGGCCTTCAAATCGCTGCTGCGTCATAAAGGCCGGGTCTATATCGAGCGCCTCAGGATCATAAACCGCTATCTGGCCTTCCCCTACTCCCGGCTCTCTGAAAATATTAAGGTTATTCGTAAGCAGCTTCTTTCCCGCGCTGAGCGCATCGAGCGAGCGCATGGTCAGCCCCGCCTGGCCATAGCTTGTAAAATCTACGATAACCAGCGACCTGCTGAAAAGATCGACATATTCTTCCTTGCTGAGCTTGCGGAAGGAAATAAGCGAAGGATTAAGCCGGACGCCGTGCCATCTTTCCTGGAGATAATATTTCCAGGTCATGACAAGCTTCGTCTTGAGCCTGTAACCTCTTCCTTCTGCGAATTTGATAAGCTTTTCCAGGAAAAGATACCTGGGATACGTATAGTTCCCGCAGAAAAACAGGTCATAATCAGGCTGTCTCTGCGGCAGGCTTCCGAACTCGTCGGTGCTGAAGGTCGGCACATACTTCAGGTCAAGCTCCTCCGAATCGTTGTAATCGAAGGTTGTAACCGAATCAAAAAAAGGAATGAGCGGGCGGTAATCGCAATCCCAGATCGCATAGGAATCCCACTGGTACATGATGGTCCTGATCCCCGGACTAATCTTCCTGACCGCTTCAACAAAAGTCCCTTCCAGCTTGTACCCTCTGATTACCAGCAGATAATCGAATTGCCTGCCCGCTATTTTTTTCAAAATCTCCTGGTAGTGCTTTCGCTGTATCGCTTCCGTATTCCCTTTCTTGATAAACTTGACCAGCCCGAACAGGGGAGACGTATCTCTTTCATAAAAGAAGGAAACGCTCGCTCCGTAAGATTCCATTTTACGAATGATCTCGTCATTGTAATGATAGAATTTCACTCCGATCATCAGAATTCTGCGGTTCTCAAATATTTTCCTGAGGTCGGTTTCAGTCATTTTGCAGAGGTTTTACTGTTATCGGCGGAGCGTTTCCCGGTCAGGTCCACGCGGTGATCCAACCGGTAGGCTACCTGGATGATAGCGGCTGCCAGGTAGAAAAGAATATTGGCCGGAAACTGCACAAAGGCCTCCTGGGGGAAATTACCCACATATAATACAAACACAACCAATGTCATGGCGAGACAATACGCCTTCAGCTCGCTGTTCCTGATCCTGTAATAGTTGTCGATGCCCGTTTTTAATATCAGGAAAATCATCAGACACTGAAGCATCAGCCCTACCCAGCCCAATTCCGCGGCTGTGCGCATAAACCCGCTGTCGGGCGGGAAGGTTGCCAGGTAGGAATGCGGCGCAAAACGGACTCCCCAGGCGCCCGTTGCGCCCAGCCCGCCTCCGAAAGGATGGTTTTGTATGTAAGGCTGGATCCGTTTCTGATTCGCCGCCCTCACATTATAAGAAGCATCGATAGACGGCTTAAACGCAGTCTGGAACCTGTAAAGGGTGGGATTGGAGGTTGGGATAAATATCAGCACGCCGAGCACAAAACCGGCCGCAATCGCAAAAGGGATAAGTTTTATCTGAAACCGGAGCAGCATAAACAGCACAAGCCCGGCAGGTATGAGCACATACGCGCCCCGCGTGCCTGCAAAAAGCATGCTTGTTATACATAGCAACGCAACGATCAGACACATCACCTTCCTGAAAAAAGGCCCCCTTGCCGTCAGGAGGCTGAGACAGATAAAAAAGGCCATTACCATGTTGTAGGAAAAGGCTACCGGATCGGCAAAAACAGAATACTTGCGCCAGTGGCCGTCGATAAAGAGCAGGCTGGTCATGAGCGGGTCGGCGACCATATTTTCGAATTCGGTACCCGCAAAACCGAAGTACTCCTGCCTGTATGCATAAAGCGCCCCGATCAGGGCCAGCACCAGCCAGTAACCGATTAGGAACCTGAGGTATCGGAAGGAATCGACCTGGTACAGGAAAATGAAGTAAATCAGCACAATGGTTCCTGTAGTACGGACGGTATACAGCCATGCCATCCTTGATTCGGCCCATGGATTGGCGACCTGCAACAGGTTGTATAGCAGCCAGGCCAGTATCACGATGCTTACCGGGTTCCTGTAAATAGCCCAGTCAGGGCGCTTTTTCTGGCTGATGAAAAACCCGAGAACGAGCAGGGCCAGCATACCGTCGACAAGAGTACCCAGCGGGAAGTCGATCCCGATACGCATGATGTAGAACAACAGGTAGACGACCCCGATAAGCAAAGCGATACCAAAACGAGGATAGGCCACGATAGCATACACCACTGGTATGGCTATACAGGCTGCAATAATCAGAATGCCTGCTACCGACCCGTTTTCTACGGTCAGCCAGCCGAGCAGCCCGGTCAGCAGCGCCAGAAATGAAGCGCCGGGAAGATTGTTCAGCTTCTCGTCCCAAAACCACTGCCTGATCTTTCCGGACAAGGCAGTACGGCTATTTTCCGTATGCAGCTCGCGCTCGATATGTCCCGGCTTATCCGTCATCAGAAAAAGAGGATTTTAAGGAAAATAAACGCCAGGATCCCGCCGACCAGCAAAATGGAAAGAAAGCGCATCAGGCGCTGCAACAGGCTCAGATGGCTGAAACCCCGTATTTCTTCCCGCTTAACGGGTGGTTTGGGATATGTTTTCATTATTTTCTCTTGTGGCTACAGACAACTTCCCGGCTTTGCCGGTTTTGAGCAGCGCGCAAACCTGGTAGTAAACAAACCGGGGTATGGCGTATAACGACTTGATGATCCGGGGGTCGGCTGACGATCGTACCATTGCCATTGCAAATCCACCGGCAAAACAAAACAAGCCTGCCAGCCAGATAATGCCCGCGGCAGGGAAAAGCAGCAGGTTGACGATCGTAAACACCAGGGAAAGTATCAGGAACATAAAAAGCGGCGGCCTCAGCAGCACCAGCCCGAACAAAAGCTGGTTAACCGAAGCATTCCCGATCCCCGTGCCGGCCAGGCCGAATCCCAGCTTAAAATACCGGAACCAGGTATGGATCCACCTGGCCCTCTGCTTCACCAATTGCGAGCTTGCCGCAGTTTTTTCGTCGTATACAATGGCTTCGGGAGCAAAGGCTATGCGGAGATCCCTGGAAACGATCTCCGCCTGCAGCACTTTGTCGAAACCTGCTCCGGGGACGCCCTTTCCCCCGAGGCATTCCTTATAAAGCGCAACGTCAAAAGCCATTCCCGACCCGCTTAAGGTTGCCGACGAGCCTGCCGCAAAAAGGATCCTTCCGTCATAAAAATGATAGTAAATATCCCGGGCAGCATCGAGACACGCATAAACCGTATCCAGGTTTTTGGCTTCCCTTACCCCCTGAACGGCCCGGTACCCCTTGTCAAACCACTTGTTGAGCCCGTTAAGCAGACCGGGATGCAGGAGGTTATCGCTGTCTATGATCACCAGCCGGTCGTGAGCCCTCCGGAAACGGTCGATAGCATAAAAATGAGACTTGACGTTGCTTGCAAGCACTTTTTCCGGGCGCAGGACGATCACACGGCCGTCATTTATGACAAGCTCCGGAACATCGCAATGATCGGCCACTATGTAAACCAGATAATTGCTGTATCGCAGCAGCTTCACCGAATCCAGCGTAGCAGGTATATGGTCTGCCTGCCCGTAGGCGGTAATGATAATGGCATAATCCGGCTCAGCCTGTTGGTTTTCCTTCACACCGCTGTTCCTTTTGTTTCCACCCGTTTTCGAAAAGGCGGATAACCCCAGCAAACCCAGCGGGAAGACAAGGTTAAAGCCTATCACAGCCTGGAAAATTACATATATGACCAAAAGGAAGCTCATTTTTTATTTTTCGTCATTGGCGCTGCCGCCCCACGCCGCTGCGTCGGCATTGGTCAGTACCCAGCCTGCAAATATGGCGCCGCGGTTGCGCAGGTACCTGACATTCTCTTCGTCACGCTCACCGAGCGAGCGCCCGGCCGGGAATACGCCTATTACCCTGTCGGCATAGGTAATCCATTCTTTTGCTTTATGAAGGCTTCTCAGGGACCCTGTTTCGATAATCACCACGTCAAACTGCGTCCTGAGCGCTGCGAGCTTGCTTTGAAGCTGCTTTTCACCGATCAGCTCGAGCAAAGAAACATCTCCTCCGCGCGTACCGAGGATTACCGGGTTGCTGCCGCCGGCATCCAGCTCCTGCCCAGCCAGGAAATCCTCCAGGTAGCCCGTTTTTCCGCTTTCCCTTGTGATATCCGGATTCCCGAAATTGCCGTCGATCACCAGCACGCGCTGGTTGATCCGCCGGTAGGCCCACGCCAGGCCATTTACCACAATGGTTTTCCCGCTGCCCTCCGCCAGCGAGGTTACGGCAATTATTTTGGATCCGTACCCTTCGTTGTCTATTTCAAACCTGACCGATCGTACCAGGCTGCGGAACCGGGCTATCGGGCCGTCGGATTTTGCGCTATCGAGCTGTGCCGGATCGGTAAGGCCTCTTATCTTATTCAGATACCCCAGAACCGGCGCCCCGGTCTGGTCTGCCAGCTGCTGCGGCACACGGATGGCATTGTCGAGATAATACAGCACGAACAAAACGAACAGGCAAACGGCAAGGCTCACCAGTCCCGATAAAAGGACCAGGATCCTTTTCTTGGAAGGAAGCTTTATACCGTTCGAGGCTTTTTCCACCTGCTTGAGCGCGATCGGGTTAAACGACTCCAGCCTGGCAGCATTATACCGCTGAAGCGCTTCCATGTATTCTTTCCCGGCTATGTCTATGCTCGTCTCATACTGCTGAATACTGGCTTCGCTAGGGACCATCCCGTCGAATTTCCCGTTCAGCCGCCTGATCTCATCCTCTATCGTCTTGATGCTGTTCCGGGCAAGCTCGAGCGAAATCTCAAGCTCCAGCTTATGGTTAACCAGGTTTTCCTTGACGTTCAGCGGGTTATAGATATACTTATCCGACGACTCCATAATCCTGGCACTCAGGACTTTCTGTATTGAGTCTACCCTGGTTTTATACACAGGATTAAAATTGCTCCGGATATAAAGGTCATTGACGGCATTTAGTTCCTCCCTGGTTTCTGCAATATGCTGGTTGATCAGCGCCATGGAGCTTTCGAGGTATTGCCTGTCGGCCGGATTAAATCGGTTGTCAATGTTCTTCAGTGCGGCCCCGTAAGCGATGATGTCTTTTTTTGTTATCTCCCTGCGTGTTTCGAAATCGATGATGTGGCCGTACAGGCTCCTGGCCTGTTCGTTCAGGTTAAGCACGCGGTTGCGTATCTTAAAATCTTTCAGCTCCTCCATTTTCTGGTTGAGGGCGGCAAGCTTTTGCAGCATAAACTTTTCCAGGAAGTCCAATGATCTCTCGCTGCTGCTCTTTATCCGCTCCGCATATATCTTCAGAAATTCGGAGATGAGCGTATTCACCACATAGGCAGTGAGCCCGGGATGCTCGGCCTCAAATTCCACTTCTATGTAATCGCTGTTCGAAATGCGGCCTATCCTGAGCTTTTTGAGAATTGAACCGGCATCATATTCCATATCTTCGATCAGCTCCGCTATCCGCAGCTCGTCCTTTCCCGACGGATAAAATTCTTCCGAAGCGGACAGTTTCCGGCGCAGAAGCCCCACTGCCTTTTCGCGGAAACCCGGATCGGCATCATCCGGCACCTCCCTGAAAGCCTGCCCCGGCTGTGCGGTAAGATCGTGGATAACCAGGTTGTAGGAAACCTGGTCGAGTACCTTCTTCAGCTTGATCAGTTGAATGAGATTTTCGAATTTCCGGTTCAGCTCCGAATCCTGCTCGACGTTCTCATTCAACGACAGGATCTGCCCGGTTTTGTCTACCAGGCCGGTCGCAATGCTGCCCTTTGAACGATATACGTCGGGCAACCGGGAGGCCAGGAAATAGCACAGCACCAGGGTAGCCAGGGGAACCAGCACCCAAATTAACCACCGTTGTCTGAGATATAACCCAAACCTTATCAGTTCTCTCATTTTATGTCCTCCAGTTTTTGTCCGAGCAGTTCCTCAAGCGTGCTTTTAGCAATCAGTATTTCGCCCTCTATGGTTACTTTCGCCTGCATCTGGTTCGAGTAGGCCAGCAGCGCATTGTTATAATTTTCCAGGGTTTCCTCTCCTTTCTCAAACTTGTATCTCACCGACTTACGTATGCTTTCAAGGTCAAGAAGCGATTCGGCCACTACGCGGAGCAAAGTTTTTTTCTGGATGTAGGTATAGTACCGCTGGCGTACTTCCGACTCCAGGTTGAGCTCAAAAGCCGCTTTTTCGTGCCCGATCGCATTCAGCTCGCTTTTAGCCTGACGCACCTGCGCCGGTTTCTGGATCAGGCTGCCCACATTGGCAAAAAAGCCGAACTGGTAGCTGGTCTGCATCAAAGGATGTACCGTGGCCTGCCAGCCGGGCATGAAAAGATAAGAGAAAGAAAAAATGTCAAAATAAGAGAGTCTGGCCCTTTTGACGGCATATCCAGCCCCCTCGATCCGGGCATCCAGTACTTTCGTCTTCGGGTAGTTCGCCCGCGCCGTCTCTATCAGCCGCTCCAGGTAGGCCTCCGAAAGCTCATCCCGGACCGAGATCCCGTTTTGGGCATCGGATATCCCTGCCTGCACCAGCCAGCAAAACAGAAGTAATATTTTTTTCATAAGCCGCAGTGTTATCTTTGTAAATCTACAGGTTGCTTATTTTAGTTTATTTTCTCAACGTTTATGCCTCTTTCCGACCTGATCAAAAGCAACCCTACGCTCAAAAAGTGGGTACATTTTTTACTGATCCCAAGGAATGAAGCCCGCCCCAGGCTGTGGGTAAGGTGGTTCCTTAATCCTTTTTTTCACCACAGGGGCCGCCATGTCATGATCCGCCGCCGTACCCGGATGGACATCCTGCCCTTCAACGATTTCAGGATAGGCGCCTGGTCGGTTATAGAAGATTTCTGCACCATCAATAACGGAGTCGGGAACGTCGTGATCGGCGAGCACAGCCTCATCGGTATGAGCAACGTCGTCATCGGCCCGGTTACAATCGGCAATAATGTTATAATGGCTCAGCATGTGGTGATCAGCGGTTTAAATCATCATTATACTGATCCGGCGTTGCCCGTCAGCCGCCAGGGCGTGTCGGTGAAGCCCGTCGTGATTGAAGACGACTGCTGGATCGGCGCCAATGCGGTGATTACCAGCGGCGTCACCATCGGGAAACATGCCGTAATCGCCGCCGGGTCGGTGGTCACGAAAGATGTGCCTCCCTTTTCAGTGGCAGCCGGCAACCCGGCCAGGCTGGTGAAGCGGTACGATACCGGATCGGGTACCTGGATCCGCATATAGCGTTTCGTCGTTTTGCTCATACGTTCTCCGATTGAAATAAAGCCGGGAATGTTTTGAATATGATCTTCATGTCCAGCCAGAAAGAACAATTCCTGGCATACTCCACATCCAGCCGAATCCGTTCTTCCTCTGACATTTCTTTTTTCCCGCGCTTGGTTACCTGCCACAGTCCCGTCAGGCCAGCCGGCCCGGCGAAACGCATGATCTTGTCATCTGTCGTCAGCTTTTCCGCTTCGTAAAGAGGCAGCGGACGATTGCCTACCAGCGACATATCGCCTTTCAGAATGTTAATGAACTGCGGAATTTCGTCAAGACTGGTATTCCTCAGGAAGGTTCCTACCCTGGTTATCCGCGGATCATTCCGGAATTTCATAAAAGCTACCTCGTTCTCCTTCTGCCGGTGGTATACCCTTTCACAAATCTGCCTGCCGTCCAGGAACAGCATTTGCTCACACTGGGACAGCCCCAGGGCCTTACAGTCCGCACATAGCGAAACTGCGTCGCTGCTTTCCGGATCACCGTTCTTTTTATTGTAAGTATTGAACGCGCTCATGTCCTTAATAAGCTTGTCCGCATCCACCCGCATCGTCCGGAATTTATACAGATCGAAAATCCGGTACCCGCTGCCTACCCGCCGGGATCTATAAAAAACAGGCCCTTGGGAGTCTAGCCGTATAACGAGCCCGACGATCAGGTAAATGGGGATAAGCCCGATCATGGCTGCTCCGACAATTGTTATATCGAACACCCGTTTCCACAAAGGAGTTTTAAAGCGCAGGTGCTCCAGCTTCCGGGCAGCGCTTCCCGCCAGCCTCCTCTTCTGCCCGGCTAAGTAATTTACCCTCAGACCGAGATCGCCTTTGCTCATATCAGTCTGGAAGATGTCGCTTGCTTTCAGCTCCCGTGCGCGCCTGATATTATCGGGAGTCAGTTGCTCTACCAGGATAATAAACGGGATATCGCTGAAATGGCTGCTTTGGCGGAGATGAACCAGCAAATCCCAGCCCCCGTTCCTTTCATCGGCCAGGATCATATCTACGTTGCCGCCTGAGTAGATAACCTCCAGCGCTTCCTGCATGCCGTAGCAATAATTGATCTCCAGAGAATCATCCAGCTTTGAGGACACCAGCAGGCACTGCTCATAGTCATGATACAGGAAAGTGATACCCACTCCTTTCGGCGAATGCGCTCCGGGAGAAGATGTTGCCAGCATGTTGACCTCTTCCATATTTTCCGGTCAGCGTTGGGTCCTTCTGAGTATGGCATTGATTTTCGCCAATACCTCCATAGGGTTAAAGGGCTTGATCATAAAGTCGTCCGCTCCGGCGTTCAGGCATTGAATTCTTTCTTTGCTGTCGTCCGAGCCGGATAAAATAATAACCGGGATATCCGAATACATATTACTGGCTCTGAGCTGTTTCAGGAATTCTTTCCCGTCCAGGTTCGGCATGTTCAGGTCGGCAATGATCAGGTCTGCGACATTTCCCTCTTCCAGCCACTGCATTCCTGCCAGTCCGTCGTCTTTGATAACCACCTGGAATTCATTTTTCAGAAAGTGTTCCAGTATTTTCCGAATCCCCTGCTCATCGTCCATGATCAGAAGATTTTTTTTAGCGCGTGCTGAATACATGAATTAAATTCCGATCCCTGAGAATCGATTTTCTATAACGTTGATAACTAAAAATAGCCGGGCAAATCCGGTTTTTCGTGGGTCGCCCCGCAAGTTTGTCCCGGCTTCAGCTCCGTTGTTGATAGTGCAGGCAAAAATATATGCAGTTGATAGTATATTCCAAAGTAATTACGAGAAAAGGTGAAAAATATTCTCTTAGCTGGTTTTCAGGGATAATCCCCCTTTGGGTCTTCCCAAAAACTGTTGAACGCCTTACAGCCACAGGTAAATCCCTCATTGATTGATAAAAATAATCTCCGCCGTTTCACAGATCTGTATCAGCACGCTCAGATCCCTGGTTCCTGTCTTTTCCAGCATATTTTTACGATGCTTGTCTACCGTATGAGGACTTATAAACAGCTTTTCGGAAATCTGCTTCGTGGACATTCCCTGCCGTATCATTAGGAGGATTTCTCTTTCGCGCACCGAAAGGATGCTGCCTCACTGAAATTTTCGCTCATTTTCATGAAAATGGTACGTTTCCTGACCATTGATGGGATACTCTGCCCACCAGCAGCTATCCGGCTTGATCAAACCACCCTGACAGCTACCCAGGCCACGAAGCGGCAGGTCTTCGATGTCGGGTCGCAGGCTGAAGGTATTTACCTGCTTCGGGCCGTAGCGGGTGAAGAGT
The DNA here is from genome assembly GCA_001724175.1 of Cytophagaceae bacterium SCN 52-12. GTDB lineage: Bacteria > Bacteroidota > Bacteroidia > Cytophagales > Spirosomataceae > Ravibacter. The sequence goes on from MEDT01000081.1 coordinate 12,748, forward strand.
CAAAAACGATACGGATCATTAAAGGTCAGTAGGGGAGCCTATTGCGTAGGGAATGGTATGACAACCTACTTCCCTCCTTTCTTTGCCTCCTTCAATATCTTTTTCTCTTCGCCTTCCAGCTTCCGCTGCAGCTTTTTGACGTCCTCCGCCGGCGGAAGGTTTTCGGGGATAATACCCCGTTGGGTCAGCATATCTCGCACCGCCTGGTTATTATCGATGTGCTCCTTTTCAATTTTGGTCTGACCTTCCAGATCTTTGATCTGCACATTGAGACCGGTCATCTCAGCGGCCAGGTCTTTGGCCTTAATACTGATGGTCGGTAAAAAATCGGCAACAGCGCGACTGTCGGGGATACCCATTTTCTTTTTCAACACCCTGGTGCTCAGGCGGAACAGGGCCTGGTCTCCTTTGCTCCTGATCGTGGCAAACCCCTGCTGATCAACGCCTCTTTCAAACAGTATGCCTGAAAGCTGCTTTTCAGTCTGGCTCAGCTTTTCCCGGGCCTTTACGCGTTCGTATTCGAGAAACCGCTGTTCGACGACCTCAGCCCGGCGGGTCTGCACCGCGAAGTAATTCTGGGCAAAGGCAATTTCGGGCTTGCGGCTGTCGCCGTTCTGGGCTGTCAGATAACAGGCATAGCGCGTCAACAAAATATCAGGCACCTCCTTTTCCGCACCCGATCCAATTGCGACCATCTTCCTGACGTCAGGAAAATGGTCAGAGACTTTCTCACCTGCATTTTTGCACGCATCCTTCGCTTTTTGGATTACTTTTTCAAAGTTTTCCCACTTACTGTAGCCCAACAGCTTTTGCAAATCTCTGGCACTCCAACATTCGACACCTTCCAGTTCCGCGGATGCATCTTCGAACTGGCTGAATAGCTGTTTTATTTCTTCGGTTTTCATGTTAATATAAGTTTAGTATGCACCAGGTAAATGTAGCGAAAAGAAATGGCAAGTGCCACCCCTTCGGGGTTTGCTATCCGGTTATGTGATCATATTCTATAATCCTATCAGCCCTTCTTCTATAATCCTATCAGCCCTTCGGGCTTCTTCACTGACCGCGGATCACTGCCATGTCCTTACCCCTAAGATTCCGGACCGTAAGAAATTGAAAAGACATAACCTGGGTGCCACTTTACTTTTGCCAGGCTTCTGAAAGTCCTTCTGAGCGCGTCGTACAGCATACACCGGTCGTAGAGGGTGTCACGATCGAATTCTTCCCGGCCGGAAAGGCTGTCTTCAAACATCTCCCACAGGTTTTCGCCGTATGATTCCAGCATTTCCGGATGCCCGACGAGGCTGTGGAAGGTTTGGCTGGCTTCTTTCAGTGCTTCTGAGGTTTGGTTACTTTCGTGATGTAATGCTTTTTCCGGTTGGTGCGTAAGAGAAGAGCTTTCGGAATTTGACCGGCTGCGATTGAGGTTTTCTTGCAGATTCTGCATAACTTTATAAAGTTTAGTGGGCGTAAGCCCGATTGAACATGCCCGGCTGTCAAAGTTTCCACGCAGAGACCAGCCGGGTTTTAAGTAATATATATTTGTTGTATTTTACGACAAAACAGGTGCAAAAAAATTTATTTAGGTGTAAACCTAACGACGGTCTGGATTTCTATGTCTCCGAACTCTTCTAGGATTACCCTCATTCGCTTTTCAGTGATACTACCTCCATGACTAAAATCCCTCCATGCATAGGTAAGCCTTCCTTTTTTACGTTCTGCGGGCAATGTAGGATAGACATTCTTCAACCACCAGGCAAATGCTTCTGTTATTGACGAAAATTGTTTCACCGTTTCAAAGATAAGTAAACTTGTCGTAAAATGCAACAAATTATTTTCTTTTGCTCCGGGAAACTGAATATTGAAGGATAAGAGTAGATTACAACTCCCCGGGGTAAGAAAGTCCCCGTAGACTTAAGATCCTTACACTATGTTGATACCTTTGTTAAAGAGCTAAAAACCGATATTACGACTGCATGCCCAAAAATTGACAGGGAGGGTCAGGATTTAAGAAAATATAGGCAAAACGGAGCAGCATCTAACAGAACTTACGAGTTGAATATGTCTGAAAGCAATATTATCATATATCAAACCGAAGACGGAAAAACAAAAATAGAAACGCGTCTGGAAGATGAGACAGTATGGCTGACAATCGATCAGATGGCTAACCTGTTCCAAAAATCCCGTTCTACTATTAACGAACACATTTTAAATATTTATACCGAACAGGAGCTTGAAGAACAGACCTCTATGAGAAAAATCGGAATTTCCGATTTTTCTACCAAACCGACCAATTTCTACAACCTGGATGTGATCATATCCGTTGGGTATAGGGTAAAGAGCCACCAGGGAACCAGATTTCGCCAATGGGCCACCTCAAGGCTGAGGGAGTACCTCATCAAGGGATTTACGCTACCAGTATCGATTATGATCCCAAACACGAGGTATCTATACTCTTCTTCCAAACCGTACAAAACAAAATGCATTGGACAGCCCATGGTCATACTGCAGCCGAAGTGATCTACAAACGTATTGATGCAGCAAAGCCTAACCTGGGGCTGACCAGTTTCAAAGGAATCAAACCCACAAAACAGGAAACCGAAGTAGCTAAAAATTACCTTACGGAGGAGGAATTAAATATTTTGAACCGTATGGTAACAGCCTACCTGGAATTGGCCGAACTACAAGCCCTCAATCGCAAGCCCATGTACATGAAAGACTGGATAGAACGGTTGGATGACTTTCTCCGTATGACCGGCAATGAGATACTTGGTCATGCGGGTACTGTAAGTCCCAGCAGATGTTGAAAAAGGCGCATATCGAATACGAGAAGCATAAGACACTTACTATTAATGAGCTGAGCGAAGCCGAAAAGCATTTCGTAGCGCATCTTGAAAAAGAAACCGGAAAACTTAGGAAACGCCCGAAGAAAGGAAAATAATTTTAAGCTTACGTCATTACCTTGCTTCTTTGACTACTTGAAGTCGCAATTTGCGACTTCAAGTAGTCAAGTTCTTTTTAGGCAGGAATGAATATAAAAAGTATAGTATCATTTTTTCCACAGATTAGTGATTTTGAGCCAATTATACCGGCACTTACTGCAGATTGTGAAGACATTCCGAATGGTGGGCTGTGAAGACACAGCCCACGGCTGCCTCAATGAAAATTCCTCCCCTTCGGGAAAATTTCCATCTGCACCCCACTATCCACTTTCACCGCTCCGGCGACCCGGTTTCCACTTTCAATTCTCAACTTTCCACTTTCAACTAACTTCTTCCTGCTTTCCTCCTCCTCCGTAACCCCCAGCTTCTGTAAAAGCCCGCTCTGATCGTAGCAGCGTCGTATCGAGACATGGATCACCTCTCCTTCCCGCTGCAGCTTCCCCTCTGCCATCAGCAGGCGGGCGCGTACGATCTGGCTGCGGTATTGTTGGAAAAGCTTTTCAAAAACTACCAGGTTGGCAGTGCCGGTTTCATCTTCGATTGTGATAAAGCAGACCCCGGTAGCCGTAGAGGGTCGCTGGCGTACCAGCACCAGCCCGGCCACGCGCACCCACGTACCATCGGGCCACTCTTTCAGCTCTACTGCGGTCAGCACCCGCTGCTGATAAAGCTCACGGCGTACAAAGCTGACCGGGTGCGCCTTTAACGAAAGTGATAAATACTTGTAATCCTGTACGACGTGCTCTCCGCGCCTCATCTTCGGGAGGGTTACCGGCTCCTCAAATTCATTTTCTGATGGTTGCCCGGCAAATAGTCCGGCCGGTGTATCGGCCAACGCAGCAATCTCCCATAACGCCTGCCTTCTGTCGAGCCCCATCGAACGGAAAGCATCTCCATCTGCCAGCCGCTCCAGCGCTGATAACGGAACCCCTGCTTCCAGGAGGTGGTGCACGCGGGTGTAAGGCTTTATCCGGGCTGCACACAAATCATCCATGTCATTCTTGTTCAGTCCCTGTACCTGCCGGAAGCCCAACCTCAATGCACAGTGAGCCCCTTCTTTTTCTTCTAAGGTATTGTCCCAATACGAATGGTTCACATCAACAGGATAATCCTCTACATCATGCTTCTGCGCATCAATCACAATCTGGGCCGGCTGGTAAAACCCCATCGGCATACTATTGAGTATGGCCGCAGCAAATACTTCAGGATAATGATATTTAATCCAACTCGATATATAGACCAGCAATGCAAAGCTGGCGGCATGACTTTCCGGGAAACCATAGCTCCCGAAACCCTCTATTTGCTTAAACACCCGTTGAGCAAATTCTTCGGTATAACCTCTATCAACCATACCCTCCACCAGCTTCTTTTTGTAATAGGCCACCTGGCCATTGGACTTAAAAGTGGCCATGCTTCTCCTTAAACCATCGGCTTCCGCATCAGAAAATCCTGCTGCGACAATGGCAATCTCCATGGCCTGCTCTTGAAACAGGGGCACACCGAGCGTACGGCCAAGAATTTCCTTTAATTCTTCTTTAGGATATTCTACCGGTTCTTCCCCGTTCCGCCGGCGCAGGTACGGATGCACCATGTCGCCCTGTATCGGCCCCGGGCGAACGATCGCTACTTCAATGACCAGGTCATAAAAGCACTTTGGCCGCAACCGCGGCAACATCGACATCTGTCCCCGGCTTTCGATCTGGAATACCCCGATCGTGTCTGCGTTGCTGATCATTTCATACACTTTCTCATCTTTCTCCGGTACCGTAGCAAGTGTATATTGAGTTCCGTAATGTGCTTTGATCAGGTCGAATGCCTTACGGATACAGGTCAGCATTCCCAGCGCCAGTACATCCACTTTCAAAAAACCCAGCGCCTCTATATCGTCTTTGTCCCACTCGATACAGGTACGGTCTTCCATACGTGCGTTGAGGATCGGGCACAGATCGGAGAGCCTGCCCTCGGTAATGACAAACCCGCCGGTATGCTGCCCCAACTGCCGGGGAAAGCCCACATACTGATCCATCAGCTCCATCACTTTCCGTAAATGCGGGTCCTTCGGGTCAAATCCCTCCACCGAAAGCTGGTCTCCCTCCCGCCAATCATCGGTAAACTCATACAGCGATTTGGAAAGCCGGTTAATGGCATCGACCGACATCCCCATCGCCTTCCCTATATCACGGATAGCGCCTTTTCTGTGTAACCGGGTCACCGTCGCCACGATCCCGGCACGGTCACGACCGTATTTCCCGTAGACATACTGCATCACCTCCTCCCGCCGCTCGTGTTCAAAGTCTACATCGATATCCGGCGGCTCGTCACGGGCATCCGACATAAACCGGGCAAAGAGGAGCCTGGTATTGTCAGGATCTACCGAAGTGATCCCGAGACAATAGCACACGATGGAATTGGCCGCAGAGCCGCGCCCCTGGCACAATATATTTTTCTCGTCGGCAAAACGGACCAGGTCATGGACGGTCAGGAAATAGGAAGCATAGTTTTTCTTCTCCATAAATGCCAGCTCTTTACGGATCAGAGCGTCATATTTCTCTGGGACATTTTCTCCAAACCGTCGCCGGGCTCCTTCCCAGGTGAGGAATTCCAGCTCCTGCTGCGGGGTGCGTCCCTCGCCGGTCAGCTCATGTGGATATACATACTTCAGGCTGTTGAGCGAAAACGTACAAGCTTCCGCGATCTCCTGCGTACGCCGTATCGCATCCGGGTACTGGCGGAACAGCCGGAGCATCTCTCCCGCCGGCTTCATATACCGCTCCGCATTCTGATGGAGCCGGAAGCCGGCATCATAGATGGTGCATTTCTCCCGGACACAGGTGATCACGTCCTGCAGCTGCCTTCGCTCCGGGACATGGTAGTGGACGTCGTTGGTCGCCACCAGCGGGATATCCAGCCTGCCGGCGAGCTGGCTGAGCCGGTACAGTAGCTTCTGATCATCTCCCAGGTAAAACCTGCTGCCGGCCAGGTATAGGTCATTGCCTAACGCTTCCCGGTACTGGTAAAGGTTTTTTTCGAAAGACGGCTCTATGTCAAACTGTCTGCTGAGGGAAGGCGGCGGCACTGCTACGAACTTCATTCCCTTTGCATGTGCATAGACGTCCTCCCTATATAACTCGCACTTCCCTTTTTCGGTACGCAAATTCCCGATGGAAAGCAGGCCCGAAAGCCGCGAATACGCTTCCTGGTCGGTCGGGTAGGCCAGCAGGGAGGGACCGTCCACCAGGTCCAGGCGACAGGCCGGGATGATTTCGATCCCCGCTTTTTTGGCAGCAACATGCGCACGGACAACCCCGGCAAAAGTATTCCGGTCGGTAATGGCAATTTTCTTGTGACCCAATTCTGCTGCCCGCGAAACCAGCTCCCCGGGATGGGAGGCGCCGCGGAGGAAGGAGAAGTTGGTGGTGACCTGGAGCTCGGTGTAGCCCCCCCTCCGCCCCCCTCCTTCAAAAAGAGGGGGTGCCTGAAAGGCGGGGGAGGTAGTCAAAGGCCTCATGACACTCCTTTGAAATGCGGATTGTAAATCAAACCTATGACATTCCCCCAGGGATCTTTTACAGAGGCAACTACGATATCTTCGCCAACATGCTGCGGTTGTTCATGTTCTCTGGCCCCGGATGCAATGAAACGGTCGTATTCCCCATTCATATCCTCTACACCCCAGTACGTAAGCACACTATCCGCTTTTTCGGTGGGGGTATTTTCTTCCGGTTGCAATCCCAGCTCATATCCGCCAATGTCAAACCCTACATAAAACGGCTCGTCAAAGTAGGGTTGCGTACCAAAAGCTTTCGAGTACCATTCTTTGGCAGCGCTAAGGTCACTTACCTTGTAGATCGTTGTTCTCAGTCCTGAAATTTTGCTTTTCATTTTTACAGCTATTTAGATTTCACGCAAAAAAACCATGTATAAACCATTTAGATAATCCTCCCTCATAATGCCCCGACCGGAAGATCCAGTAGCGGGCGCCCTGTTCGTCTTCCACTACGTAGTAATCCCGGTGCAGCCCGTCGCTGATCCACCATTCCTGCTCGATGCGCTCCGGTCCGTCGGACTTCCGGATGATGTGCAGCTCTCCCTTATAGCGGAAATGGATAGGCGGGTAATCCGGTACCGGAGCCGTCACCTCGATCGGCTCGGGTTTCGGCACCAGATGAGCGGGCCTGGGACGGTCGGTACGCCAGTTCGTCTGCGGCTTCTCTTCCAGTGAACGCGCTTCCTTTACCGACCTCTCCGGCCAGTGGTGCTCCGCCGGCAGGTAGCGGTGGATAATACCCGGACCGCCGCGCCCTGCAATACGATCGAGCAGCCCGGCGATCGCCGCATGATCACGGCTCCCCGTGAGGCTCCACAGGCTTTCCTGCACAGGCGGAATACCGGCTACTACCGGCGCTTCCAGCACAAAAAGCTCAATCCCCAGATCAGGCTCGATCGTCGCGATCTTCAGCTCAAACAATCTGAACAAATGAAGTATGTTACACGACGGGCTATAGGTCCAGATCGTTATTTCCTGCATTTTCCCGTCTACCCGGAAGGTTTTCAGGATCGCCTTCTGAAGCCCTTTGTTCTCTTCTGCCAAACGCGTGCACAAGGCTTCCAGCAGCCGCTCGATCGCGATGCGGATGGCGGTGGCCGTGCAGACAGGCTCCAGGCAGGGCAGGCGCTCCTGGTAAGGCGGTACCGGCACTACCGGGTAAATTACTTCAGCCGCCGCTCCTGTTACCTGGTCGATACGATCCGGCAGGCTTTGCCCGAACCGCCGGCGCAGCACGCTGCGGGGCATATCGATAAACTTCCCTATCCGTGTCAGCCCCAGCTTATGCAGTTTTTCGACTGTTTCGGCAGGCAGGCGCAAAGCTGCCGGCGGAAGAGGTAATATTGCCTGCCTGTCTTCCCCGGAAGGTACTATGAACCTCTCTCCTCCATACCGGGCTACCGCCCATGCCATGCCGGGTGTACCGGCCATTCCCACCCGGACATCGTATCCCGGTTCCGCCAGCCTCGCGACAATGTCTTCCAGGTAAGGCCGCTCACCCTTCCAGAGGTGTGTACAGCCGGTAGCGTCGAGCAGGAGGCCGTCAGGAGGATCGATCGCCACCACGGGAGTAAACCGGATCGCCCACTCCGCCAAAGCAAGCAGTATTTTTTCGGGTAACGTACCGCTGTCTTCCACCACGTGCAAGGAGGGAAATGCAGCTCTTGCGTCAGCCACGACCATACCTGTTTCAATACCCAAAGCTTCTGCCGCAGCGCCCGAGGCTGTCACGACCATGCGGCCGCGCTGAGGCGTCGCTATGACGAAAGGGACATCCTTCAGATCAGGATACCGCCTGATGTGCCGGTCGGTCATCAGGTGCCGGAACCATATGGATACGTATCTTTTCATGATCAGATCGTGGCCTGTGTCTCTGCCCGTGGTCTATGTCTTCACAGGCCACTTTATAATGAGAACTGTCTCTGTCCGTGGTCTGTGTCCTCACAGACCACGGGGACCACAAAGCCTCTACTATTCTAAAACGATCTTCCACCCATTGTATCTGCCAGCTTCCAGGCTGTCCGTTACGCACTTTCTCGAGGGTAACCTCCCAGATAGGGAAGCCTACTCCCGGCAAGCCTTCCTGCAAAGTGCTGGGTACGGGCTGTATTTTCCACCGGCAGACGGAAGCAATGGCAGACACGCCTCCCGGCCGGTAGCGGTGCAGGAAACAATTCACCCGACTTTGCTCCACGGCCAATTGCAGACGGCGCGATTGCGCGAGATCCAAAGCAGTCACCTCCCCGACCACAGTGCCGAGGGCATCGCATTTCAGCGCCTGCTCGATCATCCAGGATAAGTCCCACGGCTTCCTGCTATCCACAAAGATGATACGATCGGGGCTTATCCCGAAAAAGACCAGGGCAGGAGGAAACAGGGTCCGTCCGGCGCTGATCCATATACAAGTGTCATCCGGCCGGGTAACCTTCCCCAGTAGTCCTGCGATAAACCCTGAAGTCGCCGCCGCACATTCAGGAGAGGTACTGACGAATTCATGTATCCCTACCGGAAAAACGCCATAGGGGAATGCCTCCGTAACGGGCCCTAAACCGACATCTACAGCACGGCCATTCACCATCGGCTGGATTCCCTGCATGTCCAGGATCTCTTTTTTTAATTTTTTGACAACCTCACTTTTCATAAATCCGAAAATTTACTACATTTGACACTAATCATGTCAAAGTTTTGACACTAATAATATCAAACAAATGGAGAACCACAAAATTTTTTTTGCTCCAAATCTCAAATTCCTCCGGGAAAGAGTGAAGCTGACCCAGCAGGAGCTGGCCAATAAGCTGGAAATTACCCGCAGCAAGCTCAATGCGCTGGAGTCGGGACAGACCACTGCTCCCAGGCCGGAGGATTACCTGAAGCTTTCGGACTTCTTCAAGCTGAGTATCGACACGCTGCTGAAGGTCGATCTTTCCAAGCTGGGAGAATTAAAGCTCCGGGATTTACAGGCCGGTAACGACGTTTATATCACAGGCAGCAATATCCGTATATTGGCCGTTACGGTAGATGCCAACAACCGGGAAAACGTCGAATACGTACCGGTAAAAGCCAAAGCCGGCTACCGCAGCGGCTATTCCGACCCGGATTATATCGCCAGTTTGCCGAGATTTTCCATGCCGAACCTGCCACCAGACGGCAGCTTCCGGATGTTCCCTACCACAGGCGATTCGATGCTGCCGCTTCCGGAAGGCTCGGATATTATCTGCCGCTATGTCGCCGACTGGACGGCCCTCAGACCGGGGGCATTATGCATTGTCATTTTAAGCGGGGAACAGGATTTTGTCTTTAAGAAAGTAACGGTGCGGATGCCCGAAAGAAAGCTTCTTCTCGAATCGTTGAATCCCGTATATGATCCTTATGAGGTCCCGCTCGCTGAAGTGCTGGAAATATGGAAATACCACAGCTATCAATCGAGTGAGATCCCCTCTCCCTCATCGGATGTACAGCATATTTCTACAGCAGTAAACGAAATACTAAGGCAAATCAAAGTCCTGCGGGACGAAAATGAAAAGTGAGACCGGAAATATTTATATTGAGACACAAACCGAAAGAAAATAACCAGTGACTTTTACAACTTATATACGTATCTAGTATAACAAATCAAAAAAACAGAAAAATGAATCTTACAGACCTAGTAACCGGGGGCATCGGATCGACCGTTACCTCAGCAGTAGCAAGAATGCTTAATGTCGAAGAGAGCAAGGCCAAATGGATCGTTTCGGCGGCAGTTCCGCTGATGATTGCAGCATTGAACTATAATGCAAAAAACAAAAACCAGGGTGCCAGCATCGACAGAGCCCTTGATCAGCATAGCGGCAGCATCTTAGGAAACCTCTCCGGGTTGCTGTCAGGAGGACCTACAAACGACGGCAACAAAATAGTCGGCCATATCTTTGGCAACAATACCGGCTACGTAACCGAGAATCTCTCCCAGAAAACAGGCCTTTCGGCAGGTCAGGTAGGAAGTGTACTGGCCGTATTGGCGCCGGTAGTAATGGGATACCTCGGACAGGAGAAGCAGCAGACCCAATCAGGCGGGGGCATGACTGACCTGATAGGAGGGCTTCTGGGCGGCGGACAAAGCAGCGGCGCAGGCGGATTGATCGGCGGCCTGCTCGGCAGTGTCCTGGGTGGCGGCGGACAACAGGCAGCTCCTTCATCGGGAGGGGATGGCCTGGGCGCATTGGCCGATCTGGCAGGAGAATTTTTCAACCAGCAAAACAACGCCGGACAAAGGAGCAACGTACTTGATTCGCTGGCCGGACTATTCGGGCGATAAGACAAGTCTTTAAAAAAGGAAAAACCGCCTCTTTCGGCGGTTTTTCCTTTTTTAAAGACTACAGGGAATTATATTCTCCTCAACAGCTCATTTCCGGCTGCCTCTGTATTGAGGATCTTTTCAGCAGGCGTCGACCCGTCAGCGATATCCCTCGTCCGGAAACCGTCCTTGAGCAGGCTGTCGACAGCATCTATAATAGTCTGCGATTCCTCTTTCAGTCCAAAAGAAATGTCAAGCAGCAGAGCCGCCGACAGGACCGAAGCCAGAGGATTAGCTATCCCTTTACCGGTAATATCGTGAGCCGATCCATGGATAGGTTCGTACACGCCGGTGCTGTCGCCTACGGAGGCTGAGGCCAGCATGCCCATGGAACCTGCTATCTGGCTGGCTTCATCTGTCAGGATATCGCCAAACAGGTTAGCGGTCACGACCACATCAAAGCGGCGCGGATCTTTGATCAGCATCATGGCAGCCGCATCGACAAACTGGTGCTCTACTTCTACATCAGGATATTCGGGTGCAATTTTCTGTACAACTTCCCGCCACAGCCGGCTGGTTTCAAGCACGTTGGCCTTATCGACCGAGCACAGCTTTTTGCGACGCGTACGGGCCGCTTCAAATGCTTTCCGCGCAATTCTTTCCACCTCAAAGCGGCTGTATTCCGCCAGGTCGTAGGCGGTATCGCCGTCGTTCTTCCTGCCTTTCTCTCCGAAATAGATATCCCCGGTAAGCTCGCGGAAGAACAGGATATCGGAACCTTTCAATATTTCCGGTTTGATCGACGAGGCGCCCAGCAGCTCATCGAATAATTTGATAGGCCGCAGGTTGGCATATAATCCCAGCTCCTTGCGCATCTTGAGCAGGCCTTGTTCCGGGCGAACTTTGGCAGCAGGATCATTATCATATTTGGGGTGCCCGACAGCGCCGAAAAGCACTGCGTCGGAAGCTTTCATCTTCTGAAGCGTTTCTTCGGGAAGCGGGTTGCCCGTTGCTTCGATCGCTGCATGGCCGATCAGGGCTTCATCATAAGTAAACTCATGCCCGAACCTTGCTGCAATTTTTTCCAGCACTTTCCTGCCTACTTCCGTTACTTCCTGCCCGATGCCGTCACCGGGTACAATTAAGATATGTTTTTTCATTAATTAAACTTGATTATGCTCAATTGAATTATATGGATTTTAATTTCAAAAGTAAAAGAGGAAGATCAGCAACTATCGTAGCGTATACAGTACCGGGAGAAATCCCGAAGTATTCATGAATTAGCTTATTCCGCATCAGCTTCATCAGCCTCCACTCAATTTCAGGGTACTGCTCCTTAAAAGAATCTGAAATCTTGGTGGAAGCCTCGCCAATTATTTCAAATCTCCGGTAAACTGCATCCTGGAGCATCGTATCCGTTTCAAAATCAGCCTCGGATTTGCCGCCGATATAACCTGTAATGATTTCTATCGAATCAATAATGTCCTCAATGTAAACATTATCGTCGCGCTTCATATCAGTTCTATAAGATCCGAAAAAACATATTTCCTGACAGAAGGTTTAACGGCCTTATATTCGACAAGGTCGATTTCCCTCTGGCAGATATCCCGGAGCTCGTCTTCAAGGCGCAGTATATCGAACATAGTCATTTTCCCCGCGTCGATAAGTACGTCAATATCACTCTTTTCTGTCTCTTCATTACGTGCAAAAGAGCCAAAAACAGCGGCTTTTGTAACATTCTTTTTTAAGAGATGTTCTTTCAGGCTATGATATAGGTGTTGCTTATCCATAATATACGTCGGACTATATACAAATATAGTTCATTCACCCTCTCCGGCTCCTATCAGATTCAGCATTTTCTGGGTAGCCATGATCGCCGAAACCGTCTGATCAGAATCCAGGCCCCTTGTCTTCACATCCTTCCCGTTTATTTCCCAGGTAATGATGGTTTCGCAAAGCGCATCTGTTTTCCCCCCGGGCGGAATCCTGACCGCGTAGTCGGTCAGCATAGGCAAGGTTAGGCCTTTTTTGATATATATCTTTTTTAACGCATTCA
>MEDT01000082.1:0-20358 GCA_001724175.1 Cytophagaceae bacterium SCN 52-12
CCGTGATCGACTTTCAGCTGCTGTGCACGCTCAATCCGTACATCGGGTCGCTGCACGCCGGGTATGTGCTGGATACGCTCGCCGGCTGGAAGATACGACGGGAAGAAATCGACCTGGTCGCCAGCCACGGGCAAACCGTATTCCACGCGCCGCGCTCCAGGCACAGCTCGGACTTCTATCCCGATGCCACGCTGCAGATCGGCGACGGAGATCATATCGCCGTCAGGACGGGCATCATCACCGTCAGCGATTTCCGGCAAAAGCATATAGCTGCCGGCGGGGAGGGCGCTCCACTGGCCGTATATGGCGACTTCCTGCTGTTTTCCAGCCCTGCGGAAGACAGGATCCTGCTTAACCTCGGGGGGATCGCCAATTTTACGTATTTACCGGCAAGCCTGGACCCTGCAGAAGTTTTTACCACCGACACGGGGCCTGCCAATACCCTTATGGACGCTTATTGCCGAAGCTATGCAGGCCGTCCGTACGACCATGACGGAGCGCTCGCAGCCAGAGGAACTCCCAACTTCCCGCTGCTGCAGCGGCTGCTGGAAGACGACTTTTTCAGGCAGCCTATTCCCAAAAGCACCGGTCCCGAGCTTTTCAATATGCAATATCTCGAAAAGGCGCAGCAGGATACCGATACCCGGGATATCGCGCCCGAAGATATGCTCGCGACCCTGGCTCACCTGACGGCCCGCTCGGTGACGGAAGCTATAGCCGGTAGTGTACCCGCAGGCAACAAAAAGACCTTGTATGTAAGCGGAGGCGGTGCGAACAACCCCTTTCTTTGCAGCCTCATACAGGACGGGCTGGGGAAAATCCCGCTGGAGCCCGTTTCCCGGCTCGGGATCCCTGCCGACGCAAAGGAAGCGGTACTTTTTGCCGTGCTGGCGAACGAAGCGGTGGCTGCGCCCGTCCCGGCTTTACAGGGAAAATATGGCGTTCCGGCAATCAGCCTGGGCAAAATATCTTTCCCCGGATAGGAAGAAACAAGCACCCTTTATATAGAGACAATAAATCATCATGCAGGACATAGTCATTATCGGAGGCGGAATCGTAGGGCTTGCAACAGGCTACCAGATCTTACAGCAGCGCCCCGGGCTTAAGATCACCATCCTGGAAAAGGAAGACCGGGTGGCAGTTCACCAGACGGGCCATAACAGCGGCGTCATCCATTCAGGCCTTTACTATGCGCCCGGGAGCCTTAAAGCTACCAACTGTATCCTCGGGTATGACATGCTGCTTGATTTCTGCCGCAAGGAAGAAATCCCCTACGATCTTTGCGGGAAAATCGTCGTAGCCACCTCTGTCGGGCAGGTCCCCTACCTCCACAAGCTGTACGACCGGGGCATTCAGAACGGGCTGGTACAAAACCGGAAGATCACCCGGTCGGAGCTGAGGGAAATAGAGCCGCATGTCGAGGGAGTCGAAGGGATCTGGGTTCCTTACACCGGCATCGTCGACTACTCGGAAGTGTGCAGGCGTTATGCAAAAAAAATACGGGAAGCCGGCGGTATCCTGGTTTTCAATCAGAAAGTAACCGGTATCCGGACAAACGAAAGCGGGAGGTCTGAGGTATTGACGGAAAATGGCGCGGCTTTCCAGTGCAGGCTGATTGTCAACTGCGCCGGTCTCTATTCCGACAAGGTGGCGCAGCTTTCGCAGCCGGAAAAAGTCGATGTCAGGATCATTCCTTTCCGGGGCGAATATTACCAGATAAAGCCGGAAAGGGAATACCTGGTCAAAAACCTGATCTACCCGGTCCCCGACCCTAATTTCCCTTTCCTCGGGGTTCATTTTACCAGGATGATCGGAGGCGGCGTGGAAGCAGGCCCCAACGCGGTGCTGGCTTTTAAAAGGGAAGGATACAAAATGAGCGATATCGACCTGAAGGAATTCTACGAAAGCTTTGCATGGCCGGGCTTCCGGAAAGTAGTGGGCAAGTACTGGCGCACAGGGCTGGGCGAGATGTACCGTTCCCTTTCGAAAACCGCCTTTACCGAAGCGCTGCAGGGACTTATACCTGAAATAAAGGAGGAAGACCTTATCCCGGGCGGCGCAGGCGTGCGCGCCCAGGCCTGTTCCTACGACGGCGGACTGCTGGACGATTTCGCGATCATCGAAAACCAGGCAGCTATCAACGTATGCAATGCGCCGTCGCCCGCCGCAACCTCTTCCCTGTCGATCGGGAAAACGGTAGCGGAAAAGGCGCTGTCAAGAATCTGAGCTTCGGCTATGCTCAGCTGACTTCTCCGCTTCGATCCGGGGACGTGTAGTCGAAATGACGGATATCTGCCTTGCAACTAACACCTCCTCAACTATGTGCCGGATATTCATTCTTTGTACTATATTGATCCTCGCAGGAGAACAAAGGGGGTCGGCACAGCACACGCGCTCCGCCGACAGCCTTGCACGGTTGCCAGCTCACGACCGCCTGCTGACGCTCAACGCCTATTTGCTGGAAAGAGCGGAAAATGCCGCTCAGAAAGAAGCGCTTATCGGCGCCTTTATCCGCTGGCCGATTCCCTTCACGACACGCAGCTGCGCGAATACCTGGATTTTTACCGGTATATCTTCCCGGCGCTGGCCTGGCAAGACCCGGATATGTGCATCAGCCTCCTGAGCCGGGCATCGGCTCATTACAAAGCAAAGGGGAAAAAGCTGTTTGCCGGGATTTGTCTTCATATGATCGGGCAGCATTATTACATGCGCGAAGATTTTGCCCCGGCGTTCGATCATCTTTTACAGGCAAACGACCTCTTCCGGGAGGTAGGATATGCAAATATCCCGGAGGCAGGCCGCTATCTCCATGAGCTGGCGCTGGCTCATTACTATTTCAGGGACTACCAGAAGGTCATCGACCTGATGCAGGCAGCCGCCGGCCTGCGCCCCTACAATAAAAACCTGGACATGCAGCGCTATAACAACCTGGGCCTGGCTTACAGGAACAACGGGCATCCCGACAGCGCGCTGCGCTACTTCGAGCGTACCCTGCACCTGGCAGGGGAATACCGCGATTCGATCTGGATAAGCATTGCCAATGCAAACATCGGGAGCGTCTATCACAACATGGGAATTTACTGCTGATCGCCGCGTTATCCCTTCTGATGATGGTATTTGCGCTGCTGTATTACCTGACCCGGCTCAGGAAAGAAAAGGAAACGGCCGAGCACCTGGCCAGGCAGCAAACGCTCCAGCTCGAAAAGCTCACCATGAAAGAAGAGCTATCGGAAGCGCACCGGCAGCTCCGGGACCACCTCCACCTGATCCGGGAAAAGGAGCACCTTGTCGGGAAGCTTACCGCCGACCTGGAAGCCCTCCGGCAAAAAAGCCATTCGCCCGATACTGACAATAATGAGATCAGCCGGATAGAGGAAAGCCTCCGTGATGTCAGGATACTCACCAACCAGCATTGGGAAGATTTTCAGCTACGATTTGATGCCGTACACAAAGACTTTTCGCGGCAGCTCCATGACGTAAGGCCTCGTCTCACACAAGCGGAAACCCGCTTCTTCATGCTCTCCGCTATCGGCCTCTCAGAACCCGAGATGGCGCATGCGCTGGGTGTGCTGCCGGCCGCTATCCCGGTATGTTCCGGAAAATTCCGCACCTTTCGCGCCGGGAATTCGAAATTGCCCAACTCTTAAAAAAAGGAACAACGGTCTCGGAGATTGCCGGATCTCTGGGCAGGAAGGTATCTTCAATCTCGACCTCTAAGGCGAGAATGTTCAAAAAGCTGAATATTTCCAGCCTGGTTGAGCTGAAAGAGGCCTTGGAAACCTATAAAGATGTAAACAGGCTCTATTCCCGGTAATCAGTTATTTTCCATAGGTAGATCCCGTGGGTACTATCCATGCTTCAATTTTACTTCAATTTCCGGGTTTATCGATTTCAGATCGTCGATAAGCTCGTATTTATCCCGTGGGGAGATCAATACCGAATCGTACTTATTGTAAACAATTTCCAGCCTGTCGAGAGAGGCTGCTGGTGAAGCAAGAAGCGAATGTGTCTCTTCTATCCGGCGAATGGACCGGACCGGTACAGCCGATCGGAAACCAATGCTCCTGATCAAAAGCGTATCTCCCGCTATTACATATCGTATGGTGGTCACCGAGTAAATGACAAATAGGGTGAGGGGCAGCCAGATAACCGGGCCAAACCAGTGCGGCTCCCGGACCGTCATATAAACCAAAGGGCCGCCAAAAGCTGCAACCAGCAGGATGAGGAGCCAGAGGTCGATTTTTGATTTGTATGTCTTTTGCACCCGCGCCGATTATTCTCAATACTTTTATTAAAACCCTGTTTTAAACATGAATTCGTGATAAAGATAATGTCACCGCTTCGCGGTTTCGCTAACAATCCGATTGACCGTGTCTATAATCATTGCAGTCCTTCGGACTTTTGATTCTCTACATTCTGTCTTAATGCTGCCAAAACCGCCTCAACCATGCAGTGGTGACATGATTATAGTCTATAATCATTGCAGTCCTTCGGACTTTTGATTCTCTACATTCCGTCTTAATGCTGCCAAAACAGCCTCAACCACGCAGTGGTGACATGATTATAGTCTATAATCATTGCAGTCCTTCGGACTTTTGATTCTCTACATTCCGTCTTAATGCTGCCAAAACAGCCTCAACCACGCAGTGGTGACATGATTATAGCAAAACAATGAAAATAATGCCGTGCGAACCCTGAAAGGGTGGCACGTATAGAATAGCATCAAGATAGATTGTCAAATTTTTTTTTCAATAACCTTTCTGTACGAAACAACAAGACAAATGGCATCACCACCCATAGCCCGCTTAAAACCCAAAGCGCATAAACGCCATTCCAAAGTAGCAGAACAGCGAGGTGAATAACGCCGATCCCTATCGACTGCTTAAACATCAGATCGGAAGAATAACGGTTTGCCAGCAACCAGGCGTCCTCGCTTTTCATTGACCGTCTGGTTCGGTAGCCGTAAATAAAATTTCTTTTTTTAGGCACATATTTTTTGAAAATGAATGCCATCAGCACTAAACTTGCGCTTAGCAAAATATTGGTGACGTATAGCGCATTGTTATCCATAACTTCCTGTTTAAAGCTGGCATCTGTATATTCACAATTATAACAACGCGACCATTTTAGTATACAAAAACTTCGACAGCACCTCCGTCGCCAGGACCACCGCTGCCAGCAAAAGATAGTGCTGCCATTTTTTTGCATTTGCCGCCACTCTGAAGCCATTGACCAGCAACACAAAAAAACCGGCGATGCACAAAACAGAAACCAACGACAAAAAAAGAAGCAGGGCCATGTCTGAAGCTTCCAGCTGCGGCAGTGAATTACCTGTTGTTTGCTTTACCAGGCGTTCGGTGAGCGAGATCATCGTCTTGTTGCCTATAAGCGGGATAGCCAGGTAAAGAGGGATCCGGGCGATCATGCCGACCTTTACCATGTCGATCAGACGCGTTCCGGAATTGATGATCTTCCCGATAAAAAACAGGCCCAGCGCAGTTAGAAGGATATTTCCCGTCAGGAACAAAAGATGCGTCTGAAACGGTAGCCTGGCGATATGCAGGTCGAATATCCCGTCCTGGGCAACGTCAAATCCGACAGACAGCCCAAGGCCGGCTGCAGAAGCTGCCAGACCCGCTATGAGCAAAATCCTGTCGCTGAAATACTCCAGCGGAGAGAAGAGGGCTTTAGTAGTATTCATTGCTGTAATTGTTTAATTTTTCCAATCAGTTCATCCAGCCGGTTTCTCAGGGTCGGGTAACTGATCCCCTCCTGGGCAGCCATCTCCTTTATGCTTCCGCTGGCAAGCAGAAATTTCATCACGAATTCCTGCTCATCCGGGGTAAGTCGTAGAAAAACCGGCATGGGATAGCTCCCGTTGATCGTGGTCTGACAATGGTCGCATGTGAGCGTACTGACCTGCAGGACAGCGTCACAGGAGGGACAAATGACCGGTAATCTCATCCTTTAAAATGTTTGAACCACACAAAAATAAACAATCATAAAATAAAATTCAAATATAAATTAATTTTATTCATTTTCAGTTTAAAAATATTAAACCATGCATTAGCGTATTGCTAAGCAGGAAGTCCTCTACTCTGCCGGGAATGGTATTTTCTGCCTTCCGGCTCGTATAATAACTATCAAAGCTACCTTACCCTGTCCTCCGGTTTAATATATGAAATAGCCATGAGCAATCAGAAATCAGCCGTCGGCCCGTTTGTACACAAGTGGTACGCCGCCGCGGCGGGGCCGCCCAGGCCGTCGATGAACCCTTCGACAGGCTCAGGGACAAAGGGCTGATAGCCGACTGCTGAAAGCTGATAACCTTTTTATACAGATGAAAAGCTACCTCCTTCTCCTGTTACTGGTTTACGCTGCTCTGCCGGGATGCAGACCAGACCGGCCTGCAGCTGAATCTATAGAAGACACTCCTTTCATCCAGGAATATCACGATGCTATGCCCTTGCCCGAAACAGCAGCAGGAGACAAAGTAACAGAGATCAGGAGCATTTGCATCGATTCGACGGGCAATGCCTGGATAGCTACTCCGCAGGGTATTTTCATGAAACCCTTTGCGGAACGACGATGGGAATATGTTGGAGGAGACGCATTAACCGCACCGGCTTTCCGGGTGATCGCCGACTCCTCCGGATGCGTCTGGGCGGGGGCATGGAACGGCCTTTTTAAAATAGCCGGGCCGGGGAAAGCGGAGAAAATCCCGCTTGTGGAAGGGCCGGTCAGCGCCATTGCATCTGTCGCAGGCGCCGTGTATGCGCTTGGGCCAAAAGGCTTCTGGATTATCCGGAAAGACCTGGTCCAAAAAGTCGAAACAGACCTGGCCCGTTCGCTCCGTGACATCGTCCCGGACGGCGAAGGCGGTCTCTGGATCGCTTCCGACGTCGGGCTTTATCACTGGCATGAGAGCGGAATTTCCCACTACTACGAGACATCCGATCTGATCAGCGGGTATGCAAAAGGTCTTGCCTTTGACCCGGATAAAAAGCTATGGGTCGGGGGGCTCGGAGGCGTGACCATACGCGGAAAACAGGGAAAAGAGAAAGAGCTCCGCCCGGCAGACGGGATCCCTTCGGTGTATGTCAATACAGTCCGGCTGGCTCCCGACAGTGTGATGTGGGTAGGGACTCACACCGGCATAGTCCGCTATGCACCGGATGGAACCAGCTCGCTCCGTTTCAGCCGTCGCTGGCTCCTGCACAACCAGGTCAACGACATGGCCTTCGACCAAACGGGCAACGCATGGATCGCTACCGAAGGAGGCGTGAGCGTTATCGGGCGGAAGGCAATGAACCTGGCGGCAAAGAGCGATTTCTTCTATGATAACCTGATGCGCCGCCACATCAGGGCTCCCTGGATCGCAGGGCAGGCCCATCTGCCGGTGGCCGGCGATACGACAGTTTTCCAGCCGGAAGACGACGACAATGACGGCGAATACACGGGAAACTACCTGGCGATGGAGAGCTTCCGCTATGCCGCTACGGGCGATCCGCGTGCGAAGGAAAATGCGAAAAAAGCGTTTCAATTCCTGAGAATGCTCCGTGAAATCACAGAGCATGAAGGATTTTTCGCAAGGACCGTTATCCCTTCGGACTGGACAAGAATGCATGATGAAAACCGCACGTACACCGGCACTGAGATAGCAGAGCGGCTGGTAGAGGAGCCCCGCTTCAAGCCTGTGGAAAAAAGATGGCATCTTTCCTCAGACGGTAAATGGCTGTGGAAGGGCGATACGAGCAGCGACGAAATGTGCGGGCATATGTTTGCTTATTACTTCTACTATACGCTCGTTGCCGATGAGGCGGAGAAAAAAGAAATCGCAGCCCACATCGCAGCCATTGTCGACTACCTGATGAAGCATAACCACAACCTGGCGGATGTAGACGGCGAGCCGACAAGATGGTCGGTCTGGTCGCCCGAACAGCTGAACCGCGACCCGGAATGGCTGCCCGACCGCAACCAGAACTCCATGGAAATACTGGCATTCCTGAAACTGGCTTATCATGTGACCGGCGACGGGAAATACCAGAAAGAGTACCTCCGGCTTATTGAAGAAGAGCACTACCTGGACAATATGAAGCAGGTGACGAAGCAGAACCCTGCCTGGTTTATTTACTTTGATGTGGTGCTTCAGGCATACCTCTACCCGATCCTGCTGGGTGCGGAAAAAGACGAAAAGCTGCAACAGTTCTACCGGGAGCATATGGACGAATGGTTTGAGCTGCGGCGCGCCGACCAGAACCCGCTGATCAACTTCCTCTTTAATTACTGCCGGCAAAACCGCGAAGAGCTTGACAACTCCGTGGCATTCCTCAGGGATACCCCGCTGGACCTGGTCGACTGGCCCATCGATCACAGCATCCGCGAGGATGTCAGCGTCGTACGGACTCCCGTCCTGGAGGAGCTCCAGGTATCCAGGCTCCCTCCTGCAAGCATCCGTATGACGGTCCGGTGGGACAAGAATCCCTGGACGTTGGCCGGCGGAAACCCGCACGTCGAGCGCGAGCCGGTTTTCTGGCTCCTGCCTTACTGGATGGGCAGGTACCTGGAATTGATAGAGTAGAGCAGCAGCCTCACTTTTCTCCCTCTTCTCGGTGCGTGACCAGCTTTTGCAGGTTGATAAAATCTTTGTCCCTGGATTTTACCAAGAAAAGCGTATCGGCCTTTTTATGGATATGCCGGATGGCAGTATCGGAGATAGACATGCCCAAAGGCAGGCGAAGCCGCTCCCCTTCCGTGTCGCGGTAATCGAGCTTGAAGCTCATGTACCTGACCTGCGGATGCGTAAAGGGCGCCAGTCCCTGGTACAGTGCATCCCTGGTCCCGCTGCCTCTGCCCCAGGGATTATAAAAGCTATTGACAGGAATACCCAGGCCCCTGGCGCCGCGCTGGGCCCGGACTACCCGCCGGTCGTCATATTCTGCAGATGTCGAGTTTTTGAAGAAAAGGATATAGGGAATTACGGTAATACTGTCGGCTCTGAGCGAATCGATCGTCGGCAGCAGGGCCGTTACCAGTTGAATAGCCGTTTCCATGCCGGTATTGTCGAAATAGCCGCCGTCAGTAACGTGCCCGCTCTGTATGCCGGCGCTTTGCTTGCCTTTTGCTTCAAAACGACCTCCCGACATGATGAACGGGAACCTGGAGCACATGGTCGCAGCCGTCTTGAGCGGCATATCGCGCTGTGTAAGATGAAGGATATCGACCACATCCATGAAGCTGCGGCTTCCATGTGTGACCAGGTTGGAAACAATCGTCTTCTGCCCGGTTTCAGCCAGTGTACCGTTGATTACGAAAGAGGGTATCCTGCAATCGAAATCATTTTTGTATAACGAAGTAAATGATGAATCAAATGGATTGACAAAGGAGCGTGCCTTTCCCGGGTTAAAATATTTTTTATAGGTATATGACCACGCATCTTCCAGGCGCTTGGTGCGCTCCAGCGATTTTTCGGGCCAGGGAAGCAACATTTGGATCGACTCGTTGAATATAAAGCCGCCGATCACAGGCGACAGGAAATCTTCTCTCAGCACCTGGTCGAGAGTAGCTTTCGTAAAAATCGTATCCTGCGGATTGCTCAGGCTGTCGTGCAGGAAAGCCAGGTAGAACGCGGCCCCTACCCCGCCGCCCGACACACCGGAAATGGCAAAAGTGTGTTTGTTAAAGCCCGGTATATGCCGGTTCAGCCCGAACAGCAGCTCGCTGGTCCAGACGCTGCCTCGCACGCCCCCGCCTTCAGCGGCAATCACGATCAACGGCAGGCTGTCTCCTTTTGCGGCCTGCCTGGCATCCAGCCACCGCGCAAACTGCGTTTTGATCTCCGTTCTGTACAGCGGTGCATCCGCGCATTCGTTAATGGCCGTATTGTCGTTCCAGAATGAGACAGTAAATATGTAAACCAGGAAAACAATGAAAAAAGGACGCACCCGGTTGCCCGAGAAATATACCCCGAGGCTGCCCAGCCCGGTAAAGAAGGACAGGCCCGACAGTATGATAAAAATAGCCGAAAACGACTGGCTGATAACCGGGGAGCGCCCGATGACAGGTACCAGGAAGAGGATAAAAACCGCCAGCATCAATACCAGCCCTATGATCAGGAAATTTTTGATCGACACGGTTTCTGTCAGCTCCCGGAAATCTTTGCGAAGCCCCGAAAAAAATCCCCTGTTGTACCCGGCTATAGACCGGGGATTGAAGCCGGCTTTCATCAGGATCTTGTATTTCTTCCGGATCGGCTGGTAGTACCTGGCATCAGAGCTCCGTTTGATCACGCCTTCAAATACAATCAGCAACGCGGCGGTGAGCGCGACGTAGCCCAGCATCAGCAAACCGTGCTTCCAGTGCCCTTCGTTGAAGAACGCTATAGCCGGGAAAAGCCCGGCCGTGATACCCAGCAGGCGCGGCACCCACACCAGGCTGATCTGTACCGCCCTCCAGTTTCCGGCAAGGTCGATATTACCGGGAAAAAGCAGGATAATACGGGAACACTGCCATACGGTAGCAGTCCATACGCTGACAGAGACCGCCTTCAGCATAAAAAAATTGCGAAAGGGCGATTCCTGGCCAAATTCATCGACCATATCCTTTGCCTGATCGGGCACCCAAAGCAGCGCCGTGCATAAGATTACCATGAAGAAGATAAATGCCAGGCTGTAGGAGACCTGCCAGAAGGCCGACAGCAACCGCTTCCACTTCGTCACTCCAGCCATACCAGGTTTACTTTCATAATCGATTTACAACGAAATGTATTTTCAAAAGGAACGTCATTCATAGTTATACTATTGGCTTATGGTAACATGAAATTAATTGAAACAAACCCGGTAAATCAGGCTGGTCAGCCTGCTTATTAAGAAACAATTAACTTCTTTACGCTCTGAGCTATGTCAATCGATAGGCGTACATTCCTGAAACAGTCGGCCCTTGGTGCTTTGCAGCTCGGTATGCTGACCCGGCTGTATGGCCGCGAAACGGATTTTCTGAAAAAAGGAGCGCTCCCGCGCAGCTCGCCTGAAGACCAGGGTTTCAGCTCCCGGTCGATCCTTGATTTCGTCAACGCTGTTGATGGGCGTAACCTGCATAGCCTGATGATCGTCAGGAACGGTCATGTCATAGCTGAAGGATGGTGGGCGCCCTATGCTCCCGAATTTAAACATACGCTCTATTCACTTAGCAAAAGCTTTACGTCGACGGCTATAGGGATGGCTGTCGGCGAGGGAAAACTGAGCGTCGACGACAAGGTCATTTCCTTTTTCCCGGACAGGCTCCCCGGCCAGGTCAGCGGGAATCTCGCCGGTATGCGCGTCAGGCACCTGCTTTCGATGAGTACGGGGCACGCCAAAGATACTACTCCGCAGCTAAAGGAGTCGCCTGAAGGCGACTGGATCAAAACGTTCCTGGCCCGGCCGGTCGACCACGAGCCGGGAACTCTATTCGTATACAACAGCGGGGCGACCTATATGCTATCCGCTATCCTGCAGAAAGTTACCGGGCAGCATCTTACTTCTTACCTGGCTCCCCGCCTGTTTGAGCCGCTCGGTATCACCGATTTCGATTGGGAGACCGATGCGGCGGGCATCGAGACCGGCGGCTGGGGCCTGCGGGTAAAAACCGAAGACATTGCCAGATTCGGACAGCTTTACCTGCAGGAGGGCATATGGAACGGGAAAACCATTCTCTCTTCCGATTGGATAAAAGAAGCCACGACAGCACATATCTTGCAGCCCGGGAAAGAAGAAGATCGCCCGAAAAGCGACTGGCTGCAGGGATATGGGTACCAGTTCTGGCGGTGCCGGCACAACTGTTACCGGGGCGACGGCGCCTATGGCCAGTATTGCGTGGTAATGCCCGATCAAAAAACGGTCATCGCTATTACCGGCGAAACGAGCGACATGCAGCTTATCCTTAACCATGCCTGGGAGCATCTTCTCAATCCGTCGCACGAAAAAAGCGGACAGGCAGCGCTCAGGCAAAAGCTGGCGTCTCTTTCGTTACCGGTCCCGGACGAAGGCCAAAGTTCCCTCACCCCTCCCGACCTGGATGAAGAGCTTTTTTCAACAGCCCCTAACGCACTCGATATCAGCCAAATGAGCTTTAAGGTCGGCAAAAAAGGCGGAAAGCTGGTGATTGTCGATAAAAAAGGACGTCATACAATCAATTTCGGGATAAATGAATGGAGAAAAGGCGAGACCACGATGGCTATTGAATGGCTCAAGCTGATCCCTACGGCAATCCCCGGAAATCCGCCGCTTACAACCAGGGCATATGCCCTCCGTAAGGATCCTCACAGCCTGGAAATTACCTGCCGGTTTATCGACACGGCCCATTATATGCGGCTGACCTGTACTTTCGAAAAGGAGGAGCTGACCGCTGAAGTCAGGAAGAGCGTCGCAATAATCAGCAATGACCTCAAACCTTACGCCGTTATAAAAGGAAGTAAAAAAAGGGGATAAAAGCTTGCCTATGAACCCGTATATTGATGTCGTCTTCAGAAGCGTGGCCGTTTACCTGTTCATGCTGCTTGCTATTCGCCTTACAGGTAAAAAAGAGCTTTCCCAGCTCAACACCGCCGACGTCGTGCTGATATTGCTGATCAGCAACTCGGTGCAGAATGCCATGGTAGGCAGCGACACCAGCCTGCAGGGAGGGTTGATAGCAGCCGCTTCTCTGTTTCTGATGAATTATGCGCTCAAAAAATTGATTTATAAAAATGAAAAAATCCGGCGTTTTCTTAATGATAAGCCTGAAATCCTGATCCATAACGGAAAGCTGGATTTTGAACAGCTAAGCAGGCTGAGCATCACGAGCGATGAGCTCCGGGAAGCCATGCGGGAACATGGTGTCGAGCACTATGCCGACATAAAGCTGGGAATGCTTGAGTCAGACGGGAACATCAGCATTATTTCCGGTTCCGGAACGCTGAAGCAAACACAGTTTAAACGAAAACATGCTCACAAGACGCTGGGCGCCCTGGACAACTGAGTTGGCAGAACGTTGGTTTAAAGAGCTTTGCACCGGCTGCAGCAACTATTATTTTCAGAAACGTCTGATTTATCTTAAATTCAGCGTTTATATTAATCATCAGTCAAACCAATATGATCATCTTAAAGATAAGGAGTATTACAGCGTTCCTCTTCTGCGCCGGTTCATTCTTCTTTGCCGCTGCGCAGGCGCCCGTAAAAAGCAAATACGACCACCACGTTTTATTCCATCCTCTCTACAACTCCCAGCCCGGCAATGAGTTCCGGTCTTCCGGCGGCGCTCCCGGCGCAGCTTACTGGCAGAACAGGGCCGACTACAAAATAGAAGCAACGCTCGATGAGCCTAAGAAAACACTGACCGGGTCGGTAGAAATCACCTATAAAAACAACAGCCCGGACGAGCTCCGCCACCTGTGGCTCCAGCTCGACCAGAATTCGTTCAATACCGCTTCCAGGGGCGGAAAGACAACCCCGATAGCAGGCGGCCGCTTCGGCAACCAGGATTTCGATGGCGGCAATACCCTGAGCGAAGTCAGCATCCAGCAGGGAAAAGGCAAATGGCAGCCGGCCAATTACATTGTTGACGACACACGGCTCCAGATCCGCCTGGACCAGCCGGTGCTTGCCAAAGGCGATGCGATTAAGATCAGGATCGGCTTCTCCTATGTCATACCCAACTACGGATCGGACCGGACCGGCATACTGGAAACCAAAAACGGCACGGTTTACGAGATCGCCCAGTGGTACCCGCGCATGTATGTGTACGACGACATTGAAGGATGGAATGTGATGCCCTACCTGGGCGCCGGCGAGTTTTACCTCGAATACGGAGACTTCGAATACGCGATAACCGTACCCTGGGACCATATCGTCGTGGGGTCCGGAGAGCTTGTGAATCCGAACGAAGTCCTGACAAAGGAGCAGGTCGACAGACTTACCAGGGCATCGAAGAGCGATTCGACGGTTTTTATCAGGACGCAGGAAGAAGTCACCAGCCCGTCTTCCCGACCGAAGCAAAGCGGCACGCTCACCTGGCGTTTCCGCTGTAACCAGGCCAGGGACATCGCCTGGGCCACTTCCAAAGCTTTTGTCTGGGATGCGGCCAGGATGAATATAGCACCCGGGAAAACAGCATTGGCCCAATCGGTATACCCTGTAGAATCTGCCGGGTATAATGCCTGGGGCCGCTCAACCGAATATGTGAAGGGATCTATCGAATTTTATTCAAATTACGTGATGCCCTATACCTACCCCGTTGCAACCAATGTAGCCGGGATCGTGGGAGGCATGGAATATCCGGGGATCGTCTTCTGCAACCATGCTTCCAAGTCTGACAGGCTATGGGGTGTGACCGACCACGAATTCGGGCACAACTGGTTCCCGATGATCGTCGGATCCAACGAGCGTAAATATGCTTGGATGGATGAAGGGCTTAATACCTTCATCAATTTCCTCGCAACCGAAAACTTCAATAACGGCGAATACTATAACGGCAGGTTCGATGATATGCACCGGATCGCCCCGTCGATATTCCGGGATTATGCAGACCCGATCATGACCATCCCTGATGTAATACAGTCCTCCAACCTGGGCTGGGAAGCATATTACAAACCGGCATTAGGCCTCAAAATGCTGCGCAACATCGTGCTGGGTAAGGACCGGTTTGACTATGCGTTCAAAGAATACACCCGCCGTTGGGCCTTTAAACACCCTACGCCTTATGATTTTTTCCGGTCGATGGAAGATGCTTCGGGTGAAAAGCTGGGATGGTTCTGGAAAGGATGGTTTTTTGAAAACTACAAGCTCGATCAGGGTATAAAAGAGGTGACCTACATAGACCAGGATCCGGCCCGCGGCTCGGTCATTACGATAGAAAACTACGAGCAATGGGCCATGCCGGTCACCATTGAGCTGGAAGAGTCCGATGGCAAAAAGACAAGGGTACAGCTTCCGGTCGAGGTATGGCAGCGCGGCAACAGGTGGTCGTTCAAAGCCGACACGAGGTTGCCGCTTAAGAGTGTGACCGTAGATCCCGACAAGCAGCTTCCCGATATCGATCCGAGAAACAATACCTGGAAGCCGCAGAAATTCGCGGCGCCGACAACAAATTGATCTTCCATCCGGTCAAGGTAAAGACGCGATGCATCGCGTCTTTACCTTGACCGGATTTCCTTTCGCATAAAAGCCCTGTAGGATAACGCGAAGCAGACCACCGTGGCCGCTATCAGCCCCGTAAGCTGAGGCCATACTACCAGCATGCTTTGTCCAAGCGACAGCGGACTGGGTATAGCGCCATGCACCTGCTCCATCGTCAATGGACCCAGGCTCCTGACCGACGGCATAAGCAATGTCGTCGTAGCATCGCTGAAGAGCTGGCTGGGTACCAGGCGGCCGAGATTCTGAACCAGCTTCTGGTAGGCTATGATCTGCCCGGGCGGAGCAAACTCTGAAGGTGCGACCGACCTCGCCACCAGGCTCACCAGCATCCCGTAAAACACGGTTACAAACAACCACACCGCTATAGAAGCGAGCGCGGAAGTAGACGCCTGTTTGTATTTTATGGAGAAAAAAATAGCCAGGTTCAGCCAGAAAGCCACGTAAAGGATAATCAAAACGATCAAAGCCAGTATACGTAAGAACTCCTGGAAAGAAGGTAAAATCCCTATTTTTAAAATTCCCCAGCCTGTTACCAGTAACCCGAGGCACAAAAAGAGCCCTGATATGACGATAAGCGCCGCTACGAATTTGGCATTGATAATATAATCGCGATGTATCGGCTGGGCCAGCAGCCTGCTCATCGTGCCCCTGGAAAGCTCCGAGTTGATGCTGTCAAATCCCAGGCTGATACCCAGCAGCGGCCCCAGGAACCCTATAAAAACATGGAACGGAGGTATAGATCCGTCTGAAACCGTAAATAATTTCAGGAAAAGAAAGCTTCCTTCCGGATCACCCGGCTTTATAGCATCTTTCAGGCTTCCCAACGCCAGGTAAACCGTCGCGATGGAAGTCAGAGCGATCAATACCATCATGATGATAAACCGCAGGCTCCTGACGTGATCCGAAATTTCCTTTTCCACCATCAGCCAGAACGGGTGCGAGGTCTCACGCCCCGCGTATGTGAACAAGCCTGCCGGATTTCCGGTAAATACGACAGGCGCCTTCATCTTTTCTTTTATTGTCATGACTTTGCTACCGTGCTAAAATACCTGTGATAGATTTCATCGAGACCATACTCTTTCCTGTTGAGATAGGTCAGGTCGATGCCGGATGCGATCACATTCCTGGCAATTTCATGTCCTGACTCCGTATCAGATTCCCAGAAAAGGCGGTCTCCTTCTACGTGAAAATTCCGGACTCCTTCGGCATGACGGACTGCATCCGCCGCCCGGCTCCGCATAGGGATCCAGTCGGCATCGGCCCTGGCACCTCTGTGCAACCCTGCCTCGTATGCGATCAGCTCATTGGGAAACAGCTTCTTCGACAATGCCGGGATATCCCCCTCCGCTATCAGCCGGCCGGCCACAAACAGGCCTACCCGGTCGCAAACCTGCTGTACCTGCTGCAAATGGTGGGAGGATAGCAGCACTGTCAGCCCTTCCTGGCGGCTGAGCGTTACGATAAGGGACAGAAAGCGCCGCAGCCCTTCCGGGTCAAGCCCTAAGGTCGGCTCGTCGAGAATAATGATCTCCGGCTGCTTGATCAGGACGTCGGCAAGGCCCAGCCGTTGCCTCATGCCCCGGGAGTATGTGCCGGTCCGCTTGTGGGCCGCCTCGGTCAGGTCTACCCGCTCCAGGAGCTCCAGCGCCCGGCTTTTCGCCGCCGAAACAGACAGGCCGTTGAGCCTGCCCGTATAGACAATATTTTCCAGCCCGGTGCGGTCATCGTAAAAGCCGACGTCTTCGGGGAGGTACCCTACCTTTCTTTTCACCTCTACCGGGTACCTGACCGGATCAACGCCTGCCACGCGTATGCTCCCGGAAGAAGGTTCTGTAAGCCCCATGATCATCAGTATCGTGGTAGATTTTCCGGCGCCATTGGGACCCAGCAGGCCATAAATCTCTCCTTTTTCGATGGTCAGGTCAAGGTTGCGGACCACCGCCTGGTGCCCGTACTCCTTAGTGAGCCCGGACAGCCTTATGATCTCTGCACCCATGACTATCTTCTTCCGTACTTGCGAAACAGGTAATATACGCTTCCGAGCGCCGCCAGCATGATCACTACCCCCAGGAACCCTGAGAAAAACGACGCTTCGACCGATACGCGAAAAGTAGCCCTGGACGAAGTATCGGCAGCTTTGGCATCGATATTGACCACGTAGTCGCCGGCAAGCGCCTTCCGGTCGGCTTTCAGCAGGGCCGTTACCGTTTCACTTTTGCCCGGCTCGATAAGGCTGATTTTTCTGGGCTCGAAAGTAAGCTCCCAGTTAACGGGGGCCGCTCCCGAAAGCTCGATCCCGCTCAATGGCGTCGACCCTGTATTCTTCACAAGCAGCTCTATCTTTTTCTCGCTTCCTGCCACTGCTTTTGCGCTGAGCAACCCGGTCGGTGTCGTCAGCTCGAGCTTATAGGAACCCGTAATGACAACTTCCAGCTCCATGGAAGACGAGGTAAGATGGGTCGATGTCGACACGGGGATCTTGTAAGTCCCTGCCGGCACCTCGGACGGGGCGTCGACGTCTATTATCAGGTCCTTGTTGCCGCCCGCATCTACAGGAACCGAAGAAACTGCCTTCCCGTCGACTTTAAACACGACATTCCAGCCCCGGGGCGCGTCGGCTCTCAGGCCGTAGACCTGGGCGTCGCCGGTACGGTTTTTCAGCGTAGCGTTAAAGGTAAACGTGCTGCCGGAGCTGCCCTGCATATTGGGCTGGGACGAGCTCAGCCCGGTAGTTAAAGTACCTTGCTCGGCAACTATCACCGTGAGGGGCAAAGCGCTTCCTCCCGCCGAAACCAGAGAAAACCTGTAGACCCCTTTGTCTACTTTCAGGGGTACATCCACTTTTAAAGAGGCATTTTTCCTCTCTCCCGGCAATACCGATACCTCTCCTACCTTATACGACCCGGACTTCAGTTCATAGGTCCAGTTTTCGGGGAGCCCCCTTACCGACAGGTCGGCATGCCTGACGGCTCCGGATCTGTTGACGATATCGATACTGTAGTCGATCGATTCTCCGGGTGCGACTTCAATCTTGGTGTAGGGAGTGTAGAGCGTGAGTCCATCCTGCATGGCGGGCAGGGAGCGGGCAAAAAGAAGAGCGAAAGAAAAAAGAACGAAGTGTAAAGGTTTAACGTGTAACGACATAGAAAAATTAACGTTTTAATCTTTAGATGACTAGATGTTACAGGTCGCAAATTTATCTTCCGGGAAGAAACGAGTAAATAGCTTTTAACTTTTTTTAACAGGAGACCTCTCCCCTCCGGCCCCGCTCCTTCGCAGTAAAAGGGGGAGGTGGTTCTAAAAGGCAATAGTGAAAAAGACCGGAACGGGCGGTTCTGTGGTGGAATAGATGCTCTGTGGTTCGCTGTGTAACCCTGACTTTATCAACCGGCTTTCTCAAACCCGTTCCTGGCCATTGCAGCATACAGAAGCCAGATGCTGGCTGCCATAGGAATATGGCTGATGTCGTTAGCCTGGCACCATACACCCAGGCTTACTCCCGACAGGTGGGTCAGGGCCGCTAAAACCCCGCAGGCTATGGCAAGGAAGACGTAGATGCTTCCGGCGCTCCGGGTCTTTTTATAAATGTACAGCTCCATAGAGCCGATCAGCAGCAGCAGGCTGTAAATAGCGTGGTATTGGGATATCTGGAACCGGCAGTAATATACCGTCATGATCACGAAAAAAAGCACTCCCAGGAGGTTCAGCCATAAAAGCCTGGAAAGCAGCTTCGGTTCTACCAGCCCTCCAAGCCGGTACATAACCCCTCTTTCATAGAATGCCAGCGCGATAATACCGCAAAGCCATCCCGGCAGCTTGCCTGCCATACCCGTTTTATAGATGAATCCATGCCCCAGGATCCCCCCGATAGCAGTCGCCAGTCCCATAAAAACCAGGAAGCCCGTCGTCAGGAATGCGATCCGCTGCTGGCGAAACGGCAGGGATTTACGGCAGCCTGCCGCACATACCGCAGTCATCAGCAAGCTCGAAACGACCGTAGACGGCTCGAGGATGGTGAGACCCAGGAATTCGACGTGGTGAAGGTGCGAAAAGGAAACTTGATCAGGCAAAAAAACGGTCAGGATTAAGGTAAGAAAATGACAAACAGCGACAAGATAAGCATTGTCGTCCGGATTTGCGAATTTTCCCGTTTTCCTGCAAGGAGCCGCTAGACCTCGATCAGCATCGCTCCGTACGAATAGCCGCCTCCGAAAACGGTCACAATGAGCTTTTCGCCTTTCTTAAAGCGATGTCTGTTCTCCGAGAGGGCTATGGCGCAGCCGGCACAGCCGGTATTTCCCAGCTCCTGGATATTAGACAGCAGCTTTTCCTCGGGAATTCCCATTGTGCCGATAATATTCAGGCTGATGCGGTGATTGGCCTGGTGGGGGATGATGTAGCTGATGTCTTCAATGCTCAGCCCGCAGCGCTGGAGCACCTCCTGGCTTACCTTGGGCATATAAGTGCAGGCATGGATGAAGACATCGCGCCCGTAAGGCATGACAACGCCCCGGGCATTGGGCCTCAGTACAACCGCTTCCATCGCTTTTTCATGCGTGGCGGCCCCGCCGGTCTTGAGATCCCTGATAAAAAGGTCATTTTCCGACTGGCGCTTCTTCGAGATCAGCATCGCCGAGGCGCCGTCTCCCCACAAGTGCCCCGACACGGTGTCCGTTTCGTTGTTGTAGGCAGAGTTATTATCCGATACGACCACCAGCGCCTTGCTCGCCTTATTCATCGCAAAATATCCTTCGACCACCTCTATTGCGTTGAGAAGGGAAGAACAGGCGGATGAAACGGAAACTACAGGAATATCGGGGATCTGTAGCTGGTGCTGAACCGCATGCGCAAGCGTCACAATGGTATCATAGGGTGTATAGGTGGCACCCACTATCAGATCTATCTCGTTTTTGCTGTAAGGAGCATCTACCAGGAGCGCCTCGACAGCATTGACAGCCATTGTTGAAGTATTTTCTCCCTCCGATGTTCTTCTACGCTCATGAATCCCGGTTCTGGCTATTATCCAGTCGCTCGACAGGTTATTCAGTTTTGTAAAATACTCATTGCCAATTACTTCTTTAGGCAGATAATGGCTTATTTTATTTATGAACATCGTCACTCAATTTGACTGAAGTTACCTTAGCAACTTATTTCTCCGAAAGTTAAATATTTCGGAGAAATCGTAGTATTTAATATTAAAACAATT
>MEDT01000082.1:20398-46089 GCA_001724175.1 Cytophagaceae bacterium SCN 52-12
TTTCAATAAACACATTACAGACCGCTGCTATTCAGCAGCCGCCTCTTCTTCCGAAGGATCCCCGGCAGAAGGCTGCCTTCCAAAAAACTCAGGCAGCTGCTCGGAAAGCACGGCATACCAGGAGAAGATTTTCTTGATGTCTGAGGCATATACTTTTGACCTGTGAAAGGCAGGCAAAACGCTTTCGAAGGTGTCCCGCAGATCGACGTCGGAAGCTTTCCTGGGATCGAACGCCAGCCTGGCTCCCAAAACCTCCCTGATCTTCAAAAATACCTCTGCAAGGGGTACCGATTCCTGGTCTTCATCTTCTACATAAACAGAAACATCTTTAAGGATCGAAACTTTCGACGAAGCCGAAGCCATGCTTCTTTCGCGTTTGTCATCAAGTGTTTCTATAATCACCCCCGATCTTCCGGGCTTTAAAATACGGAACAGACCCGGCTTACCTGAAATATTGGCTATATCCTGTAAAAAGTCTTTTTCTCTCTCTTGTACGTTCTCCTTACTTTCGCTCATGTTTTTTTGGTACGTGGAATAAATTCAGGCGCAAATTAAAAGAAAGTAAATCCTTCAAACAACCTAAACCTTCCTGCTTTCTGTAAATAATTGATTGTACTCCCGGATAGCCTCCAAAAGTTCTGCCCGCCCCAGACCGCTCTCAGAGGAGGTTACAAAATAACGCGGAACCTCCTCCCAGAATTCCAGCATCTGCCTGATATAATTCCCGATCGAAGCTTCCGCCTGGCTTTTTTTCAGCTTATCCGTTTTGGTAAAAACCAGGTTGAAAGGAACGTCCCGCTCCGCCAGCGTCTGCATAAATTCGAGATCGCTCCGCTGAAGATCGTGACGGCTGTCCGCCAGTACGAACACGCAAACCAGGTTTGACCTGTTGAACAGGTAGTCGTAAGTCATTTTCTGCCATTTTTCCCGGTCCGACCTGCTGATCTTCGCATAGCCGTAGCCGGGTAAATCGACCAGGTACCAGGAGTGGTCAATTTCGAAATGATTGATCAGCTGGGTCTTTCCCGGCGTGGAGGAAGTTTTGGCCAGCTTGCTCCGCCCGGTAAGCATATTGATCAGCGAGGACTTGCCGACGTTCGACCGCCCGATAAAAGCATATTCGGGCAGAACCGGCGGAGGACATTTTTCATATTCCGTATTGCTGCTGAGAAAACTGGCTTCCTTGATCATTGTCGATTAAATTAGATATTATACCTCTCCCGCTCTTCCGCTCGCACCTTCGCCTGTTTCGCCATCATCTGCGGGCCTTTCGTCGGGAGCCTTATCTTGCATTGAAACCCCGCCTGATACGATCATTTTCATAATGTCGGTACTGGATGCGTCCAGCGGTCTTACATTCTCTCTCGGCACGATCACCAGCTGTCCCGAAAAGGCATATGCATGAGGCAGGTAAACCGCTATATGCCCCTCTATATCGAAACGGCTGAGGTCGTGCTGGGTAATAAATCCGAATTTTTTGATCCCCGATTCCGGGTATACCGTTACAATGACCGGGTGGCTGAATTTCTTTTTGTCGCCTACAAATGCCCCGATAAGGTCCTTGATCGAGGTGTAGATGATGTTGACCAGCGGTATACGCTTCAGCAGCTGCTCGATCAGGTGAAAAAATGACTGCGGGACAATCGTTGAAAAAACATACCCGAGCAGGATGATCAGCGATACGATGATCAGCAGGCCGAGCCCGGGGAGATAAACAGGCTTGTTATTTCCGGCGATATCGAGATAAACCGGCAGGATATTGTCAAGGCTCTGGATGCCCGCCATGATGATCCAGAGCGTAATGTAAATCGGCCCTACCAGCAATAATCCACTTCCGAAATAGTTGAGCAGCTTCCTGGCCATATTTTAAGTCTCTTTCCGTGTTAAGGTTATGCAGGCGCTCCAACCGGATCCCCGGCCGCACCGTTACATGCTTCAAAATTACGACTAATGTTCGATCAGGCCGATGTGAACGGGGAAATATTGATCATGAGGCGATGAGACGATCAGACGGCCATGCGCCCCATCCCGGCAACCCGGAGGAAATAAATAGAAGAATGTTTAAAAAAAATATAAATTAAGAGGGTAGGTTTAACGATTGTACGTATCATTCAGGAAAATGTATGGGTAAAGCAGGCTCAAATGAATGCACGGATATCTTCTGATGAGGCTCGTTCCTTATGGCGGGAATACCAATGCGGCGATATGTTCGCGCTCGTGACGATCATGCAGGGCTATTACGCCGACCTTTACCAGTGGGGAATGTCGCTGCACCACGAGAAAGAGTTCATCAAAGACTGTATCCAGGACGTGTTCCTGAAGCTGTGGAAAATCAGGGAGTCGGTAGCGGTTGTTGAAAACGTAAAATCTTACCTGCTTGTTACGCTCAAGACTAGGATACTGAAAGAGCTTTCCAAAAAGCAGTTTACCCATTTTACAAGCCTGACCGAAGAATACGCCTTTGCTTTCGAGTTTGCCGAGGACCTGAAGCTCATAGATGAAGAGTTTGAAATTTACCAGATCAAAAAGCTCAACCTCGCGCTCAATAAGCTGCCTGGACGCCAGAAAGAGCTCATTTACCTGAGATTTTACCAGTGCCTGAGCTTCGGGCAGATCGCAGAGGTGATGGCCATTTCAAGACAATCGGTTTATAACCTGTTCCAGAAATCGCTTAACAGCTTGCGCAGATTCTATGATGTTATAACGTAGGCATGCTCTGATGATGTCACCTATAAACAACCAATTATCATTCAACCGATAAATTCAGGGTCGTGAGATGAAATAGCCATGAGCGATCTTCCGATAGCTATCGGAACAGCTATCGGCCCGTTTGCATGCAAGTGGTACGCCACCGCAAACCGTCGATGAACTCTTCGACAGGCTCAGGGACCACCCTTCGACAGGCTCAGGGACCACCCTTCGGCAAGTTCAGGAACAAAGGGCTGACTGCTGAAAGCTGATAACCTTTTTATAGAAATGAAAGATTATAACACATATACGTTAAAGAATTTCCTGGAGGACGACGGTTTCCGCGACTGGGTACAGCGGAAGGGCGGTCCGGAAGAGCCTTTCTGGCGCTCGTTCCTTCTTCGCTACCCCGGGAAAAAAGCCGCTCTGAGGCAGGCCGAAAGAATTATACTGGCGGCGGGGCACCGCGACCCCGCTATCGATAGCCGGGAAATCAGGGTGGAAGCGGAAGCCCTGCTGGAGCAAATATCCGTTCACGAGCCTGGTCGCGCCGTTGAAACGCAGGAGAAGCAGGAAGGGGCGCACACGCGGGGCTGGCTTCCCTGGATCATGGCCGCATGTATCGCAGCCTTTTTAATGACGAACCATTTCCTGGCCGACAAGCCGGCGCCGCCCAGGGAAGCTTCCGCTGCCCGGTCGCTTACTTCCAACCTTGTAAAAACGCGAAATGATACGGATAAGCCGCTGAGAATTCTGCTGAGCGACAATTCGGAGGTATTCCTGAGCCCCAGCAGCACATTAAGCTATCCCTCACATTTCACGGACAGCTCCCGGACGGTCCACCTGACAGGCGAGGCCGACTTCTCGGTCCGGAAAGGAAGCACTCCTTTTATGGTCTATGCAGGAGGGGTGATCACCAAGGTGCTGGGTACCAGATTTGTGGTGAGGGCTTTTGAAAAAGACCAGAATACCACCATTCGGGTACGTACCGGCACCGTATCGGTATTCGAGAAGGGAAAGAGCGGCCCCCTGAAAAAAGCAAAGGAAAACAGCGGCCTGATCATCACCGCCAACCAGGCGGCAGTCTTCGAAAAGAGTGTCAGGCAGTTTACCAAAACGCTTGTATCCGATCCGGTCAGGCTTTCAAAAGCCATCGATTTCGAAAGCAAAAGATACGATGAAACCCAGCTAAGCAAAATATTGTCCGACCTCGAAAAAGCCTATGGGATATCCATTCTCTTTGACAGGGAGCAATTTGAAAAGTGTAGGATTACCGCGACCCTTGCAGATGAAAACCTGTATCAAAAGCTGGAGATGCTTTGTAAGTCAATCGGCGCTGTTTATGAAATCGTCGACGGCCAGATCCTGATCCTCGGCAAGGGGTGTTGAAAAAGTACCCGGAGTAACAATTACCTGGCTGCCCGGGCGCTTATGTCCGGGCGAACCGGTACGGCTGCGGCAGCCGTATAACGCAATCTATTGTCCTCAATAAAAACATTCACCTTCAACCTTAGTCACCCAAACTATGAAAAAATACCTTATAAAAGAACCTTGGGCAGCCCTCATGAGGTTCTCTATCCTGCAATGCTTTGCAATGGTATTGCTGATCGGGATAGCCAATGCCTTTCCCGGCAATGCGCAGGACTACCTGAACCGGAAGCTTTCGGTAAGCTACCACAACGCCGAAGTAAAGAGAGTCCTGCTGGAGATTGAAAAGCAGACCGGGGTAAGGTTTGTCTATAGCTCCAGCGTGATCCGGTCGGGACAGATGGTGTCCCTGAGCGTGCAGCAGCTTCCGCTCGACCAGGCCCTTCAGAAGCTGCTGCCCCCTCTCAACGTCAGCTACGAGATCTCCGGCCGCAACATCATCCTCAGTCCCGCAAAAAAAGCGGAAGGGATCGCGCCTGTCCCCGAACGCATACAGATCCCCGGTGAATCTCCGAAAAGAACGCTTTCCGGCGAAGTCACCGACGAGAAGGGCGCTGCGCTGCCGGGTGTAAACATCCTGATCAAAGGAACGCAGCGGGGCACTATCTCGGATTCGGAAGGCCGCTTTCAGCTTGAGCTGAACGACGGAGAAAGCACGCTGCTCTTCAGCTTCGTAGGCTACAGGACAAAAGAGGTAAACGTAGGTCCCGAAGCGAGGATTGCCGTTTCCCTCGTCCCCGAGGATAAAGCGCTCGAGGAAGTGGTGGTCACGGCGCTCGGTATCAAAAAGTCGGCTAAAAGCCTCGGGTATGCAACGGCCTCGGTGCCTACGGAGGAAATGACCGTCAACCGGACCGCCAATTTCATGAATGCCTTGCAGGGTAAGATGGCCGGGGTGAATATTACGTCTATGGGTACCGGCCCGGCGGGAACAAGCAAGATCCGGATCAGGGGCCAGTCTTCCTTCGGAGGAAATAATTCTCCCCTGATCGTCATCAACGGCGTTCCCATCGACAATTCCAATTTCGGAGCCAAAGGAGATGCCGGCGACAGAGGCAGCAACCGTACCTCCGACAGCGGCGACGGCCTGACCTCCATCAACCCGGATAACATCGAGTCGATGACCGTACTGAAAGGAGCGGCTGCGTCTGCCCTCTATGGCTCGAGAGCAAAAGACGGGGTGATCATGATCACGACCAAAACAAGAGGCGAGGGCGCCGGGATAGGGATAGAATACAACACCAATTTTACGGTCGACGTACCGCTCGACTACACGGATTATCAATATGAATACGGCCAGGGAGAAAATGGCGTCCGCCCGACCACTCCCAATCCTACTTCCGGCCAGTGGAGCTTCGGCGAAAAATTTGCCCCGGGCATGACCCAGATTCTTTTCGACGGCGTAGAGGTGCCGTATACACCGCAGCGTAACCAGATCAGGCAATACTACCAGAACGGCCAGACCTTTACCAACACCATCTCGCTGTCTTCGGGCGGCGAGCACGGCGGGTTCAACCTTTCCCTGTCCAACCTCGACAACCGCACCATCCTGCCCGGATCCAAATTCCATCGCAAAACGGTCAATGTCGGCTTTACGCAGACCATGGCCAAAAAGCTGGTCATATCGGGCAACATCAACTACTCGAACGAGGTCCGGAAGAACCCGCCCAATATTGCAGAGCAGGACTACAGCCCGGTTGTCATCTACAGCATGGCCAACTCCATGCCGCTCGACCTGCTGAAAAAATACGCCTTCGACGCAAACGGCGACGAGTACATCTGGTCGCGGTTTACCAACAGGACCAATCCCTACTTTGCGCTTACCAGGTTTGAAAACATCGACCGCGACCGGATTTTCGGGAACCTGTCGGCGCGGTACAACTTTACCGACTGGCTTTACTTCCAGGCCAGGGTCGGACAGGATTACTATGCCCGCGAGCAGGATTACAATCTCCCTACAGGCAGCACGAGGCAGGCTGCCGCGCCGGCAGGATTCGTAAACGGGCAGTATGTCCAGGATTCGCGTACGGTGAGGGAGCTCAACACCGATTTCCTTTTTAACGCCCAGAAAAGCTTCGGGAATTTCGGCGTCAATCTTACGCTGGGCGGAAACCAGATGTACCGGAAGCTGAGCCGCCACAACGTGCTCGTGCAGGATTTTTACACCCGCGGCCTTTATACGATCGGCAACGGGCGGCTCCGGGACGCTATCTATTCCGTCTCCGAACGCCAGGTCAATTCCCTTTACGGCGCGCTGGAACTGTCATTCAGGGACTACCTGTTCCTGAACACGACGCTGCGCAACGACTGGTTTTCCACACTCTCCCCGGCGAACAGGAGCATCCTCTACCCTTCCTTTACGGGTAGCTTTGTCTTCTCGCAGGCGCTCGCCTCTTCCCTACCTGCCTGGATAAGCTTCGGTAAGGTAAGGGTGGCGTATGCCGAGGTAGGGAGCGATACCGACGTACAGCCCTACGCCAATAACCTGTTTTATTCGATCAACGCCCAGCAATTTCCCAATCCTTCCGGGGCCTTGCAGCCGCTTGCTACGATCAGCGGCACCACCGTACCGAACGCAAACCTGAGACCCATGAGGGTTTCGGAAAAGGAGATCGGCCTGGAGCTGAAGCTTTTCAACAATGCCGTCGGCCTTGACTTCGCCTACTACGACAAGCTTTCATCCGACCAGATCCTTCAGGCCCAGACCTCTGATGCATCGGGGTACCTGACCCAACTGATCAACGTGGGGAAAGGCCGCAACCGCGGGGTGGAGTTCATGATCAACCTCAACCCCGTCTCCAACAACAATTTCAACTGGAATCTCAATTTCAACGCTTCCTATAACGTAACCAAGGTGCTCGACCTGGGCAGCGATGTGAGCGACGGCATGATCACCGTCGGCACAGGCGACTTTACCGGCGAGCTGCGGCAGGAAGTAGGCCAGGCCATGGGCCAGCTGTACGGGTTCGGCTACCTCCGCAACGAACAGGGCGTCCAGGTGTTTGATGCCGGGAACGGACGGCCGCTTCGTACGCCTACGCAGATCCGGTTCGGCAGCGCTA
Source organism: Cytophagaceae bacterium SCN 52-12 (assembly GCA_001724175.1). GTDB lineage: Bacteria > Bacteroidota > Bacteroidia > Cytophagales > Spirosomataceae > Ravibacter. Next base: position 27,577 of record MEDT01000082.1, read on the forward strand.
TTCCCAAATGGGTCGGAGGGATTACCAACAGCTTCCATTACAAAGGCTTCTCGGCTTCCTTCCTGATCGATTTCAAGCTCGGTCATAAGATGATTTCCGGAACGAACCATAACTCCTGGAGACACGGCCTGCTGAAAGAAACCCTGGTAGGAAGAGATATAGGGTATGTTATCGGGGAAGGCGTCAACCCCAACGGCGAGGTCAATACTACCCAGTCGGGCGTGCAGGCTTTCTACGAAACGGTGCGCTCTCAGAACATTGCCGAGCAGTTTGTCTACAATGCCGGTTTATGGCAGCTTCGCCAGGTTACGCTGGGATACGATTTTTCCAGGTTCCTGCCCGCCAATATTCCTTTTATCAAAGGGGCCAGGCTGAGCGTCGTTTCCAACAACGTAGCGGTGCTGAAAAAGTGGGTGCCCACCATCCATCCCGACCAGTTCGGCTACCCTTCCGACAACCTGATCGGGCTGGAAGCGACCGGCCTGCCGGTAACGAGGAGCACCGGGTTTAACCTGAATCTGAGGTTTTGAGGTGTTAGGTTTTGGGTGTGAGGTGTTAGGTATGAGGTGTGAGAACAACAGTTTATCAATCAGCAATTTAACCATTCTTTATTCTGATGAAAAGGATTCTGTCCGCCTGGGTTATTTTACTTCCTTTGGTCTTTGCCTGCGACAGAGGCTTTGACGAAATGAATGTCAACCCGATAGCGCTCACTTCGGTGGAGCCGGCCTACCAGTTTAACAGCGCGCTGGTAAACAGCGCATTCGGCTACAATAACCTCCAGTATGAGACCATCATCGTCAAGCAGATGATCAACCCATTCAGCGGTGTGGGAGCCGCCGGCCAGTACAACCAGGATAACCGGAGCGTCACAGCCTCCAACTGGCAGCGCGGGTACAGGAGTGTGGTGAGGGAGCTCGTCGATGTGCTCGATAAAACAAAAGATGTGCCGGCGAAAGCCAACCTGCATCACATGACGCGCATCTGGAAAGCCTACATTTTTATGTTCCTGACAGATACTTACGGTGAAATCCCGTATACCGAATCGAGCCTGGGATACCTCCAGGGGATCGTCACACCGAAATATGATACGCAGGAATTCATTTACGGCGAGATCCTGAACGAGCTGGAATCGGCAGCCTCCGCCCTCAGCGAATCGGCTCCCCTGGCTACGAGCGACGTGCTCTACGGAGGCAGCATTGTAAAATGGAAGCGGCTCGCCTACTCCCTCCTGCTCAGAGGCGGCATGAGGCTCTCGAAAGTCAATGCCACCAAAGCGGCCGAAACCGTAGCGAAAGCGGTCGCCGGAGGGGTCATGCTTTCCAATGCTGACAACGCGATGCTGACCCATACCGCAAGCTTCACCAACCCGGTAGGTTCGCAGATCAACGGCGGACAGGGCGGCTTTTTCTACCTCGCCGAAGATTTTGTAACTCACCTGAAAGATACAGACGATCCCAGGCTGGCTTCTATTGCCGTCAGGTACGTCGGCGCCAAAAGCACTACCGACCAGGTCGAGAGCAAAGCCAGCAGGGATCCCGGGGTACAGATAGGGATGCCCCTTGGATACGACAATACGACCGTTTCGGAGGCGGTGACCAAAGACGGCCTGGCGAGCCTTTATGACTACAGCCAACTGGACCGCACCCGTCTCGCAGGCCTGCTTTCACCCACTATTTATGTCACCTATGCGCAAACCCAGCTTCTCCTGGCCGAAGCGGTGGTGCGGGGCTGGACAACCGGCGACGCCGCAAAGCTGTTCCAGGAAGGCATCAGAGCCCACATGCAGCAGCTGGCTGCCTACGGCGCGTCCTCGGCGGTTCCCGAATCCGCTATCAATGCCTACCTGCAGAAAGCCCCGCTTACCGCCGGCAGCGAACTGGAGCAGATCAATGTGCAATACTGGATCGCATCCTTTCTTAACGGCCCGGAAGCATGGGCAAATTTCCGGAGAACCGGCTTTCCGAACCTGACCCCTAACCCTTTCCCGGGAAGCGACCTGAAGACAGAACCTTTTATCCGGAGGCTGACCTATACCGATGCGGAGCTGAATGTAAACAAAACCAACGTCGACGAGGCCATCGCAAGACAAGGTCCTGACCTGCTCGATACGCGTGTCTGGTGGGATGTTAAGTAAAACATTCATAATAAACCCTTTATACCATTAGGATGAATTTAAAACAAAGGCTGAAAAACGGGGAGGCTGTTCATGGATGCTGGCTGAATACGGGCAGCCCTCTTACTGCCGAAATAGTAGGGCTGTCCGGTTTCGACTGGGTACTGATCGATCTCGAGCACGGCGCAGGCTCGGAAGCGGTCCTGATGCCGGTATTGCAGGCTCTGGAACATACGGGGGTTTCCCCGATCGTCAGGGTGGAAAGCGCCGAAGGGCCCCGGATACACAGGGTGCTGGACATGGGCGCGAAGGGCGTTATGTGTCCTAAAATAGCTACGCCGGAAGATGCCGTGAGGCTCGCGAAAGGCCTGCATTATCCCCCGTTCGGCACAAGAGGAGTGGCCAAAATGGTACGTGCCACCGGTTTCGGGAAGGATTTCCAAAGCTATTACGACAGTTCCCGGGACAATATCCTGGGAATCGCGCAAATAGAAACCACCTCCATCCTGAACCATCTCGACTCCGTGGCTCAGACCGACGGGATAGACGTATTGTTCATAGGCCCGGCCGACCTTTCCATGGAGCTGGGCATCTTCGGGCAATTCGATCACCCTCTTTTTACCGACGCCATGCGCGAAACCATCAATGCCGCGCAGAAGGCGCAGAAAGCCGTCGGGATTCTCTTCTTCAATCCAGAGGACTATGGCCGGTATTACAACATGGGAATACGATTTCTGGCCTGCGGCTCCGACGCTACCTTCGTGGCAGACGGCGCGCGCAGGCTAAGCTCACAGCTTAATCAATTCAGATCAAACCCCGGCCTATGACCCTGACAGCCTTATCTTCGTTTTTCGGCGACCCGATTTTCCTGCTGCTCGTAGGAGTTGTCATCGTAGTAGGAGGAATCATCGCTTTCAAGCTCAATCCCTTCCTCGCCCTCCTGATCGCCGCATTTGCCGTAGCCCTGCTTACGCCTTCCTCGTCCATTATCCAGTTTGCCCTGAACAAAGGCAGCACGCAGGCCGCTGCGGAAGCATTGGCCGCCAGATCGATAGGAGAGCGGATCGCTACAGAGTTCGGCAATACCTGCGCCAAAATCGGGATACTCATCGCCATGGCGGCCATCATCGGGAAGAGTATGCTGGAAAGCGGAGCTGCGGAACGTATTGTAAGATCCATGCTCAACACGCTTGGTATCGATAAAGCGCCCATCGCATTCCTGGTCAGCAGCTTTTTCCTGGGGATCCCGGTGTTTTTCGATATCGTTATTTTCCTGATGATACCCCTGGCGAAAGCCGTGACCATGCGGACCGGGAAAGATTACCTGCTGCTCGTCCTGGCCATTACCGGCGGCGCGGCCATGGCCAACTCATTTGTTCCTCCTGCGCCAGGGCCTTTATTCCTTATCGGGGAGATGAACATCCCGATCGGGATGATGATGGCGGGAGGTACCTTGCTGGGATTGGTCACCATTACGGCGGGCTATTTTTTCGCGGTGAGCGTAAATAAAAAATGGCCTGTTGAGCTCAGGGATTCGCTCGACGCCAGGCTGGAAGACATCAGGAAACTATCCAACCGCGATGATTCCGAGCTGCCTCCGCTCTGGATGGCGCTACTCCCGGTGGTATTCCCCCTGGTCATGATCTGTGCCGACAATATCATCGATAACCTGACCGCCAAAGATACTCTGGCACACCTGTCCGGGTTTGAACAATTCTGCATCAGCGTCATAGAAACCTTCGGAGATAAGAATATAGCCCTGATTATCGGCGGTATCATAGCGCTGCTGGTCCTGCTTTACCAGAAAAGGGAAAATAAAGATATGAGCTCGTTTGTGCAGGCGGCCCTGATGAGCGGGGGCGGGATCATCCTGATCACGGCTGCCGGCGGCGCCTTCGGAGGTATGCTGCAGCAGACCGGCATCAGCTATAAGATCGGGGAGATGACAAAGGACTACCAGATGGCGCTGATCCCGCTCGCCTTCCTGATCAGCGCGGTGGTCAGAACCGCCCAGGGATCGGCGACCGTAGCGCTGATCACCGCTTCGGGGATCCTGTCCGGGCTGGCGACCAACGCCAATCTCGAATACCATCCCATTTACCTGGGATTGGCCATAGGGTGCGGCTCAAAGCTGGTGCCGTGGATGAACGACGCCGGCTTCTGGATCATTATTAAAATCAGCAACCTGACCGAAAAAGAAGCGCTGAGGACCTTCTCCCCTATGCTGGTGGTCATGGGCACCGTCGGGCTGGTTGTGCTGATGATCGCCGCGAAGCTTTTCCCTCTGATCTGAAGACACAAAGCAGGATCTCCTGATTCTCGAATAACTATCTCACTAATTAACAACTTATTTTAACGTATGGAGAAAGTAGGATTTATAGGCCTGGGGATCATGGGAAAGCCTATGGCGATCAATCTCTTAAAAGCCGGCTTTGAGGTGACCATCTTAAATTCGAGCCAAGCTGCGGAGGAAGTGGGAAAGCAGGGAGCCAGGATAGCGGAAACCCGCAGCCGGCTGGCATCTGAAAGCGATATTGTGATCACCATGCTGCCCGATTCGCCGGAGGTCGAAGCCGTGTTTTCCGGCGGGGATAATGTCCTGGATTCACTAAAGCCGGGTTCGCTTTTTATAGATATGTCGACCATTGCACCCGCCGTATCCAGGAAAATATACGATATGGCTAAAGCAAAAGGTGTGGAAGCGCTGGATGCCCCCGTATCGGGCGGGCAGGTAGGCGCCGAAGCTGCCTCGCTGTCGATCATGGCCGGCGGGACCCAAGAGGCTTTCGACCGCGCACTCCCGCTGTTTAAAGCGATGGGAAAAAATATTGTGCTTATCGGCGGTCCCGGCGCCGGTCAGACCACCAAAGCGTGCAACCAGCTGATCGTAGGCGTTACGATCGAGGCGGTAGCCGAAGCATTCCGGCTTGCGGAAAAATCGGGCGTCGACCTGGCCAGGATGAGAGAGGCATTGCTGGGAGGATTTGCCCAGAGCCGTATCCTGGATCTGCACGGACAGCGGATAATCGACAAAAACTTCAGGCCCGGATTTAAAACCAGGCTTCATAAAAAGGACATGGGTATCGTGCTCGACAGCGGCGATGAGCTCGGGCTTTCCCTCCTGGCCGCGAAGCTGGTTGCCGGTCAAATGGAAAAAGTGCTGGAAGCCGGCGACGGCGACCTGGACCACAGCAGCCTTTTCCTGTATGTATGATCGGCTATAGTCGCCAAAGGCGACATAATAAGACTTCGGAACTGCAAGTTCCGAAGAGCTCCCGTCACATTGTCACATCATCACATTGCCACATTATCATGAAACGAAGCCAGTTTATAAAACTATTAGGCACAGGAGCTGCTGGCTCTGCCGTATTGCCCGTTGCCTGCGCCAAAGCAGATAATCCTGCCAGACCCAAACCCGTTTTAATGAAGGTCGGCTGCCAGTCAGGCGGCACTTCCGAGGAAGCCCTCCAGTTCAAGGCAAGGCACGGGGTTTACAACATCGACGGAGGCGCGCCCAATGTGATAGAGGGGAAAGGCTGGGATCTTGAAGACTCGCTGCGAAAGAGAGAGGCCTGCGAAAAATACGGCATCAGCCTGGACGCCTACCACTGGCCGCTCAGCTCCGCCGGGATCGACAAAGTAGCGTACCCGAATATCATGCTGGGCAAGAGCCCCGAGCGTGACCGGGAAATCGGGATCCTTCAGCAGATGATCGAAGTCGCGGGAAAGACAGGGGTCAAAATGCTGCTGTACAATACCACGATCCTGCCGGTTTTGCGAACTTCCAGGACCGCAGATCCCAAGCGCGGAAACGCGCTTTACAGTACCTGGAACTACGACGAAGCCCTTAAGCAGAACCATCCCAAGACCATTGCAGGCGATGTTTCCGCAGACGAAATATTCGAAAGGATCACCTATTTCCTCGACCGGGTGCTGCCGGTTGCCGAAGAATATAAAGTCAAGCTCGGCAACCACATTGCCGACCCGCCCGCTCCCGTCGGCTACCGCGGCATAACCCGCTGGAACAGTCCCGATGTTTTCGAGGGGATCAAACGTTTCGCGCAGCTCTACGACAGTCCGTCGCACGGCTTCAACTTCTGCATCGGTTCCATCGCCGAAGGTTTGAAAGACCCGAAAAACGATATTTTTCCCATCATCGAATGGGTCGGCAAGCGGAAGCAGATATTTAATGTACATTTGAGAAATATCAAAGGCGGCTGGAACAACTTCCAGGAAGTCTATCCCGACAACGGAGATATGAATTTCCTGCACGTCATGCGCGCCCTGAGAGACGTGGAGTTCGACGGGATGGTCATGCCTGACCACGTTCCCACGCACGAAGACAAAGCAGCGCCGCTGCAGGCCTTTTCGTTTTCTTACGGTTATATCATAGCCCTGCTCCAGGCAGTTAAAGATGAAGTGGGTTAATCGCCAAAGGCGATATAATAGGACTTCGGGACTGCAAGTCCGAAGAGCATCATCATCTCATCATCTCATCACCTCATGAAAGCTCCCTTTATAAAAGATTTTATCATCACGCCGATCGCGGTAACAGATCCCCCGCTTCTCAATGCGGCGGGCCTGCACGCACCCTATGCCCTGCGCACGATACTGGAGCTGATCACCGACGACGGTATAGCGGGCATCAGTGAAATCCCGGGAAATGTCCGGACAAACGAGGCCCTTAACGAAGCCTGCGCCCTGCTGGTCGGGAAGGACCCGTTTCAATTGGGAGCTATACGCCTGCAGATCAATCATCATTTCGGTGAAAACGAGGATGAACAGCGGGGCATGGCTCCATGGGATCAGCGGAAGCTCGTCCATGTTTTCAGCGCGATCGAGGTAGCCTGTCTCGACATCCAGGGAAAAATCACCGGGAAGCCGGTAGTCGACCTGCTGGGCGGAAAAGTCAGGGACCGCGTTCCCTTCTCCGCCTATCTTTTCTACAAATATGCGGGGGCCGGCGGAGCCCTGGAGTTCGGAACGGATCCGTATGCCGCCGGATGGGACGCCGCCCGGCAGGCAGAGGCGCTCACACCCGGACAGATAGTAGACCAGGCCAAAGCCATGTGCATGGAATTCGGCTTCAGATCCCTTAAGCTGAAAGGCGGGGTTTTCGAGCCCCGTATAGAGGTGGACACCCTTTTAGCGCTGCGGGATGCGTTCCCCGGAGACGTACCCATCCGCTTCGACCCGAACGCCCTCTGGCAGGTTGAAACTGCGGTCGCGTATGGGCGCGAGCTCGAGCCGGTTCTCGAATACCTCGAAGACCCGGTCAGGGGCCAGGAAGCGATGGCGGAGGTCAGGAAGCAGCTAAAAACTCCGCTCGCCACCAACATGTGCACTACCTCGTTCTCCGAAATCGTCACAAGCGTGCAGATCGGGTCAGAAGATATTATTCTCAGCGATCATCATTTCTGGGGCGGGCTGAGGGCTTCGATGGTGCTGGCAGGCATTTGCGAAACATTCGGCCGGTCGCTGTCCATGCATTCCAACAGCCATCTCGGCATTTCGCTCGCTGCGATGGTTCACCTGGGCGCTGCGCTCCCCCATCTTACCTATGCCCTCGATACCCACTACCCCTGGCAGTCGGAAGAGGTGATCGAAGGAAGGAGGATCAAATTCGAAGAAGGCGCCGTCGCCGTGCCGGACGGCCCCGGGCTGGGTGTCACGCTCGACCGGAAAGCGCTTCAGGTCCTGCATGAAAATTACCTCAGGTGCGGGCTTACCGAACGTAATGATGAGATCGAAATGCAGAAAGTAATACCGGGCTGGAAGTTTAAGCCTGTCAGATGGTGAGGACGGCTCCATGCTGCGAGACGCCTTTATTACCTATTTTTTAGGGCATTTTTTGCAGCGCTTGCCTTTTTTCTTGTAAGACTTGCAGCACTTTTTCAAAAGGCAGCCTTCACAGTCTGCAATCGACCTGATCCAGTCGCTTGTATCAAAAGAACCGGTAAGGTCAAAGTCTGAATAGGGATTTTGCATGACGCCCCGATAAAATTTAAAATTATTCAAAATTACACCTTCTCTTTTGATTATTTCCAAATTGCCGGAGTTTTTATCCGGGACTGCGGAGCCATTGCGTGTTAATTCTCTCCTCCCCATATCACTCCGACCACTTGGATAAATGTTTGAAGTTTCGGTATTTAGGGATTTTTCCCGGTTCTTTTACTAATAGGAAAATTCTTAATCATTATCCCTTAAATCATCTATAACCGAAATGATGAAATTTTGTCTTCGTATTGTCATTGCCGGCTTCCTTGCCGGTACGCTTCTTTCCTGCGGCTCTTCAGACCGGAAAACGCAGGATGCCCCGCAGTCTGATCTCCCCTGGAAAACCGGCGTCGCCCTGTATTCATTCAACAAATTTCCTTTCCCCCGGACTTTGCAAAAAGCCGATTCGGCCGGCCTGGAATATGTGGAAGGATTTTCTTTTCACAAACTCGGCAGTGAATTCGGGGACAAAACCCTGCTGCAGCTCGATGAGCAGGAGGTAGAAAAGCTAAAAACAATGATCCGGGACCAGGGACTTTCCATGCGCTCCATCTATGTCGGCGACGCCAAAACGCCCGAACAGTGGACGCACTATTTTGAAATGGGAAAGAAGCTGGGCCTCGAATTTTTTGTAAGCGAGCCGAGGGCAGACGAGTGGGATCTGCTGGATAGCCTGGGCAGGGTTTACGGGATAAAAACCGCCATCCACGAACATGCCAGAGGCCAGAGCTATTACTGGCACCCGGACAGCGTCCTGAAAGCCGCGGAAGGACGGCCTTTCATAGGTGCCTGCGGCGATGTGGGCCACTGGACCCGCAGCGGGCTCGACCCGGTCGAATGCCTGAAGTCGCTGGAAAACAACCTGATCAGCGTGCACCTGAAAGATGTGTCGGTAGCAGGCGAAATGAACCCGGAATACGTGGTGATCGGCCAGGGGGTGCTCGATTTCACAGGTATTGCTTCCGAGCTGAAAAGGCAGGACTTCCGGGGCTACGTTTATATCGAACAGGAAGCAAACTGGCTTCATAATCTTCCTGACGTAAAGGCCGGGCTGGAATATTTCAACGAAGTGGCTTCAAAATAACTTAAAAAAATAAAAACTCTCCGCAAGCGCAGAGAGCTTTTATGAACAACTCATCCTATTTAAGATCTTGTCGGTATGTTACCGGCCGCCGCTGTCTGCTGCACCGGCCGACCCTGATTTCTGGTCGTCGTTGCTGATTGACTTTCCTCTTTTTCTCTTCTGCTCGACAAATTCCATTTTACCCAGCTTGTATGAGAAATTCATTCTGAATCCCCTGTTATACATAAAATTGTTATTGACCTGGGTAAAGGTGGCGGTCTCCATAACCGTCTTCATATTGAATCTCGGGGCCAGGAAGTTCTCCATTCCGAACCCGATAGACCCCCGTTTATTTTTAAAGTCTTTTTTCAGGCCCAGGTCATACATCCGGAAGCCCATCTGGGTTCCCTGCAGCTGCACTTCCTTGCCCCGCATGAATCCTCCGCCCTGGAAGCCCCATCCATTCTTGAAATTCAGCCCCGTGCGGAATCTCCCGCTGAATACGTATCCGCTGTTGCTGCTCCGGATGCTCACATCACCTGAATTATTGTTAAGGCTCGCGTAGTAGCCGTCGACGCCTCCGCCGACCTGCCATATTTTGAACAACGTGATGTTACCGTAGATATTGACCCCGTAATTACGCTTCGTTCCGATATTTCCGTAAGTAGTCGTGATCACGTCTTCATTGATCGTACGAATGCTTTCGATAGAGTTATTGGTAAACCTTGCAAAACCGGTCACGTTGATATACAACGAATTTTTGAAGAAGCTCGTACCCAATTCCACCTGGTCCGTCAGCTCGGGATCGAGCTCGGGATTTCCCTGTGTGATATTCTGGGGGTTGGCCGAGTTGACATTCGGGTTCAGGTACTGGATGCCCGGGCGCTGCAGGCGACGGTTATAGGAAGCCTTGATCGTCTGCCCCTGCTTTTTGCCAAAGGTTTTGGAAATGTTGAGGCTCGGCACCAGGTTACCATAGGAAGGTATGTTCAGGTCGCCTCCCTCATCCTGCCGGGCGTTGATCGTAGTATATTCATACCTCGCCCCACCTTTAAACGACCACTTGTCCTTAGTAGAGAATGTATAGGACAAATATCCCGCCCCTACATTCTGATCGTAATCCAGCGCATTGGCCGGACGGTTATTCAGGCCGCCGTACTCGATGTCGCTGAATACCTGGCGGAATATCCCTTTACCTCCTACTTCCAGCAGCTGGTTCTTCCCGAAAGAAGTCTGGTAGTCTGCCTGGAGGGTGGATTCCTGGTTATGGCTGGCGTTGTTATTCCAGTCCAGGCCCAGGTAAGTCCTGTCGCTCGTGATCCCGGAATACACGTTGGCGTCGTAATCGTTGGTCCTGTTATTCCGGCTGAACAGCGCCATCAGGCTCAATTCTTCCGAAGGCTTCTTCAGCGTTTTGAAATAATCGATGTTCACATCCCACGTACCCGAGAGATCCTTTGTCTTAACTTCCCGGAAAGAATTCTCGGTGACGCCTCCGGAGGTCCTCATGATCGTCATATCCTGGTTGTTCCAGAAGCTTCTGCCGCCGTACCTGACCCCGGCCGCCAGGTAGGAATTCTCATCCAGGTCATAGTCCAACCCCATGCTCACGTTGCCGAACAGCATTTTATTCTTCCCTTCCATAGACTGCCGCGTCGTGAAGTCGTTGAGCTTGTTTGTCTGGAGATTGTCCGATTTGGAAGGCATATTATAATTCCAGCGCCCGAAACCGCCCAGGCTCACGCCCAGCTTTCCGCTGCGGTAGTTCCCGCGGAGGCCAAAATTGGATCCGCGATTCCCTACTCCGGTGTTAAAATCAAGGGTACCTCCCTGTATCTTGCTTCTCTTGGTAATGATATTGATGATCCCGGCCGTACCCTCGGCATCGTATCTTGCCGACGGCGAGGTAATTACCTCAACCGATTTGATCAGCTCCGCAGGAATCTGTTTCAGCGCATCGCCTACGCTGGTCGCGATAATGGTAGAAGGCTTGTTATTGATCAGCACCTTGACGTTCGAGCTTCCCCGCAACGACACGTTACCATCCAGGTCGACTGTCAGCATCGGCACCTTGCGCATCACGTCGGCGGCATCTCCGCCCCGGCTGGTAATGTCTTTCTCGGCGTTAAAAATCAGCCTGTCTACTTTTTCCTCCACCAACTGGGCCATTCCCACCACCTGCACCTCATCCAACTGGACGATATTATTCCCCAGGTCAATCGTCCCCAGGTCGATTTCCGTACGTTTTTCTATTTTAATCCCCGGGATTTCTTTGGTATTGTAGCCTATAAATGAAATCAGGATCTTGAATTCGCCCTCCGCCACTTTGGTAAGGCTGAATTTTCCTTTCTCATCTGTCGTCGTACCGTCTATGGGGTTGTTGGTTTTGACATCGACAAGAGAAATGGCGGCGAATTCGACGGGGCTTTTACTAGCTGAGTCGCGTACCATCCCTGTTATTTTCCCGTTCCCTTTCGGAGTCGTCGATTCCAATGTGCCCGGTATACCCTGTCTCTGCTGCTGTCCCTGAGAGGATCGCTGCTGCCGGCCTCCCCAGTCACCGCCGCCTCCTCCCGGGCGACCGCCGCCGGGCGGTTGCGCAATTGACTGAATTCCCAGAACGAACAGCCCTATCAACAGGCTGATACTTGATTTTGTAGATTTCATGTTATTATTATTCCTGGCAAATAGATAAAGCTTTAATGGGGCATTTCCGGTGGAAAAAACGGGAAATTATAAGGTCAGAAATATTTTACTGGCTAACGGTACAAATTTGAATGCAATTCACGATTCTACCAAACGCAATAGACTGTCACTGAAACCTAATCGATGATTTCCCGGTTTTAACCGATATTTACTCCCGGAGGGGCAGTCCCGGGCGGGCAGATCGAAGGTTCATCGTTTAAAATACAGGTCTGATCTATGAACATCCCGCCTGAATCTATTAAACATCCCTTACCGTTCCCCAAAATATTAGATTTAAGGACGATATTGTGAATGCTACTGAAAGATATGAAGCCGTCTCTGAGCCATAATTACGGGAATGTATTTGCCCATATACTGATGTGGGCGCTGCTGGGCACATTCCTGCTGCTATGGCAGCCCCTTACCTGGAGAATTCATATCCCGGCGGAATTCTGGTACAAGCAAGCCCTTCTGTTCCTCCTGCTCGTACTTTTGTTCTATACCAACGCGAAAGTGCTGGTTCCCAGTCTGCTGAACCGGAATAAGATCACATTTTTTATCATTGTCAACCTCGCCCTGGCTTTTACCATTTCTTTCCTGGTCGAACAGATCGAGACCCGGTTGCAGCTGCGTGAGCTGATGAACAGGGCTTTTCGCGCCGCAAGGGAAGGCGGCGTCATGAAAAGAGAGGAGATCGTGGATTATTTTTCGCTGCTGATCACCCTGATTGTCCTGGGAGTAAGCACGATCACCGAAACAATCCGAAGCTGGCAAAATAACATGAGAGCGAGAGAAGAGCTCGAAAACCAGAAGCTCGAATCAGAGCTCTCGTTTCTGAAAGCGCAGATAAATCCTCATTTTTTCTTCAACACGCTCAACAATATTTACGCGCTCACGCAGATCAACAATGAAAAAGCGGGCGCGGCAGTGCACAAGCTATCCAGGATGATGCGGTATGTGCTGTATGACACCCTGCAGGACAAGGTGATGCTGAGGCAGGAGGTTGCTTTCCTGGAGGATTACGTTGAGCTGATGAAGCTGCGGCTTACCGAAAAGGTCGACCTCGACTTCGATGTCTCCACCCCGATATCTGACGTTCCGGTAGCACCTATGCTCTTCCTACCGTTTGTCGAAAATGCCTTCAAGCACGGAACCAGCGCCACCGAAGCCAGCCGCATCAAGATCAATATCAAACAGCCGCCGGGAGAGATCCACCTGTATGTGAGCAACACGCTGTTTTCCGACAAAAAACCCGGCCTCGACGAGAGCAACGGCATAGGACTGACCAATACCAGGCGCAGGCTCGATATCCTCTACCCTGACAGCTATGACCTCATTGTGGACGAGAACGCGGCAGAAAGAAGATTCACTGTTTATCTTAAACTGAAAATAAGTTGAAACTGAACTGCATAGCTGTCGACGACGAGCCTCTTGCACTGGGGCTGGTATGTACGTTTATCGAAAAAACTCCCTTCCTTTCGTTGAAAGGCAGCTTTTCGAACGGTATAGACGCGCTGCAGGCCATTCAGAACGACAACATAGAGCTTGCTTTCCTGGATATACAGATGCCCGACCTTACAGGTCTCGAGCTCGCCCGGATCCTGGATAAGGTCCCTGAAAAGGCCCCCAGGATAGTCTTCACGACAGCCTTCAACCAGTTTGCCCATGAAGGTTACAAGGTAGACGCCCTGGATTATCTGCTCAAACCTTTCAACTATGAAGAATTTCTGAGGGCGGCGACCAAAGCCAGGCAGCATTTCGACCTTGTAAGGCGTGCGGAAGAGCAGTCGGTCCAGCAGCCGGTAACCGCGAAGGACAATCATCTTTTCCTGAAGGTTGAATACCAGATGGTGAGGGTCGTATTCGAGGATATCCTCTACATAGAAGGGCTGAAGGACTACGTAAAAGTACACCTGGAAAGCAGCGCCAGGCCGTTGCTGTCTTTAACCAGCCTCAAATCGCTGGAAGAAAAGCTGGCAGGCAAAGGGTTCATGCGCGTCCACCGGTCATTTATAGTCAACCTTTCCAAAATAAGCGCCGTTTCCAAGACCAGCATCACCATCGGGGCAGAAAACATCCCTGTAAGTGAGCAGTACAAAGACGATTTTAACCGCTACCTGAGCCAATGGATGTGATTGTACCGCGCTGATTGGTATATTTCCTAATTTAGCGCCTTTTATGTCCATTGTCACCTAATTAAAATTGTCGCTAATGTTTCGTCGAAATTTTGTTAAATCAGCCATCGGGCTGGCCGGAGCAGCCTCCGTCAGCGCATTCAGCGCAGATTCAGCTTTTGGCTCCCCGGTAAAAAACAGCTTCAAGCTTCGCTATGCCCCGCACTTCGGGATGTTCCAGAACAGCGCGGGCAAAGACCTGATCGACCAGCTGAAATTTATGGCAGACCAGGGCTTTACCGCACTTGAAGACAACGGAATGATGGGCCGGTCTGTTCAGGACCAGGAAAAAATAGCGCGGGAAATGGAGCGGCTGGGAATGAAAATGGGCGTGTTCGTGGTCGATAAAGGCGGAAACGGGGCAAATACCCTCGCTGCCGGGAAAAAAGAGCACCTGGATATCTTCCTGAACGGCTGTAAACGCGCCGTAGAGGTTGCCAAAAGAGTCAACGCCAAATGGATGACCGTAGTGCCCGGCGACTATGAGCGGTCGTTACCGCTGGGAATTCAGACAGGCCACGTCATCGATGCGCTCAGGAGAGGGGCCGAAATACTGGAGCCCCACGGGCTGGTGATGGTGCTGGAACCGCTGAGCGATACCCCGAACCTGTTCCTGCGCTATAGCGACCAGACCTATGAGATCTGCCGGGGCGTAAACAGCTCCGCCTGCAAGATCCTCTACGACGCCTACCACATGCAGAAAAATGAAGGTCGCCTGATCCAGAATATCAACTGGACATGGTCGGAAATCGGCTATTTCCAGGTAGGCGACGAGCCCGGTCGCAAAGAACCTACCACCGGCGAGATCAACTATAAAAATGTGTTCAAGTACATCCACGACCGGAGCAAAGCCGAAAACCTGGACTTTATCGTCGGGATGGAGCACGGAAACGCGAAGCCTGGAAAAGAAGGAGAAATGGCCCTGATCAAGGCTTACCAGGAAAGCGACAGCTTCTGATGAAAAATGGGTGTAGATACGCGAAGCATCGCGTATCTACACCGCAACCGGTAAAAATCAAAGTACGACCACCGAGTTTTCCTCTTCGGCTACTCCGGCCGATACATATTTGTCAGCAGCCAGATCGTTAACCCATTTCTCGCCGTCGAGAAGATAGCGGAACTGGTACTCGCGCCCGCCTGTAAGCTCGACCGCGCCTTTATACGAGCCGTCTTTCTGCTTTTTCAGCTTAGCTGCTTCATTAGGATCCCATCCGTTGAACTCACCTAGCACCGATACTTCCTTTACTCCAGCAGCTATCTCGGCAGGAACAGAGAATGTTACCTTAAAGGCAGACTTGCTTTTGATAAATTGCTTAGATAATGCCATTGTTTTGTGATGTTTGATTGAACGTTACAAATATACAAACACCAAAAATACAATTAGATGATTATCAAACAAATAAGTATTA
Source organism: Cytophagaceae bacterium SCN 52-12 (assembly GCA_001724175.1). Taxonomy (GTDB): domain Bacteria; phylum Bacteroidota; class Bacteroidia; order Cytophagales; family Spirosomataceae; genus Ravibacter. Next base: position 43,021 of record MEDT01000082.1, read on the forward strand.
TACTACTTAAAATAATTATGTTCTTACAATTTTAAAAGAGTAAAATACAATAACTTTTGCCCAGCCTGGTAAATTCCTGTTCCGCAGCGGGTCGGGACTCAGATGTAATTCACTTCGGGATGAAGCTTTATCCCGTATTTCTGCTCTACAGATTCCTGGATCCTGGAGGCGAGGATCCTGACCTCATCGCCGGTCGCGCCTCCGTAATTGACCAATACCAGGGCCTGGCGGCTATGCACGCCGACGTTGCCTTCCCTGTACCCTTTCCAGCCATCCGATTCTATCAGCCAGCCTGCGGGTATCTTTACCGCTCCGCTCCCCACAGGATAGCCGGGGATTGCCGGGAAGCGCTCCTTCAGGTCCAGGAAAAAAGCTTCCGGGACCTCCGGGTTTTTAAAAAAGCTGCCGGCGTTCCCGATCTCGGCCGGGTCGGGCAGCTTGCTGCGCCTGATCTGTATCACGGCTCGGCTCACGTCCGCCACCCCGGGCTCTGCCACACCCATCGACCGGAGCACCTCCCGGATATCTCCGTAAGACGTGTTGACCTCCCCGCTCTTGCTGAGCTGCAAAATCACGGATGTGATCATCCACCGGCCTTTTTCCTCCCGTTTGAAAATGCTGTCGCGGTAGCCGAACCGGCAATCGGCATGTGAAAAAAGCCGGGTATCGCCCGTACGTATGTTTACCGCCTCCAGGCTTTCGAATACATCTTTTATTTCAGTCCCGTAGGCGCCGATATTCTGGATAGGTGCTGCCCCTACGGTTCCCGGTATGAGCGAGAGGTTTTCTATACCGCCCCAGCCTTTTGCTACGGCATACAAAACCAGGTCGTGCCAGACTACCCCTCCTCCTACCCGCAGGCGGATCAGCTTTTCGCTTTCATCCAGGATCTCAATTCCCTGCAGGTTATTTTTTAAAACCACGAGATCCGGGTTTCCCAGCAGCAGGATGTTGCTCCCTCCCCCCAGCACAAGCAGGCCCATATTTTTAGCACTTGCATATTCGAGCGCCGACATCAGCTCTCCAAGGTTTGCAGCCGCCGTAAAAAACCTCGCCCTGGCTTCGATTCCAAATGTATTCAGGGCGCGCAGGGAGTAGTTTTCTAAAAATTGCACTATATCAATCCCGTTATGGTTGTCGTTATAAAGTAAACGAGCCAAATTTAAACTATTTTCCCCGGCGCTGTCCGTCCGATGCAGGGATTTGAAAGCATTTTCGCCCTGCCGGATGTCGCGTTTACCTCACCCGGCCGGTTCATAAGTCTTTTTTATGTACTTTTGCCGCTGTATTATCCGTTCATAAAACGTCGCAATGCGTATTTTTTTTTCATCTATATTTTTCGCCTGTATTGCGGGAGCAATGATCACCTCGTGCGCCCCGGCTATCCGGCCAGGCAGCAGCAGTCCTTACCAGCAGGACCTTTCCAAGGTCCGCCCGCGGTACCAGTTCAATGACGACGATGTTTTGATAAAAAAGAGCGCACCTGCTGCCAAAGCCAGCGATGCGCCTGTCAGCGGCTCCAAAGCCGCGGAAGCATCCGCATCCGTCAACAGGGAGCTTGGGGAAATAATCCAGGCTATCAACCAGCAAAACAAATCGGTCAGGTACATGCCGGGCTACAGGATCCAGCTGTATGTAGGCAATATCAGGTCGGAAGCAGATGCCGCTAAATCGTTCGTATACAGAGCTTTTCCTGAGCTATCACCCTATATTACATTCAACCAGCCGACTTACCGGGTCAAAGCAGGTGATTTTATGAGCAAAACGGAAGCCGAGCATGTGCTCTCCTCCATAAAGCTTCAATACGCCTCGGCCGTGATTGTTCCCGATAAAATAGAGATCGAAAAAGGCCTGCTGCAGGCTATGGATGACAGATAAGAAAAAATCACATCAATTTATACACATGAAAAAGGCTTTAATCACCGGGATAACCGGGCAGGACGGAGCATACCTGGCTGAACTTTTGCTTGAAAAAGGATATGAAGTTCACGGGATCAAAAGAAGGACCTCGCTTTTTAATACGCAAAGGATAGATCACCTTTATGAGGATCCCCATGAAAACAGCCCGCACCTGATCCTGCATTTCGGCGATCTCAGCGACTCCACCAATATCATCAGGATCATCCAGGAAGTGCAGCCGGATGAAATTTACAATCTCGGCGCCATGTCTCACGTACGGGTGAGCTTTGAAGAGCCCGAATACACGGCAAATGTCGACGGCATAGGGACTTTGCGAATACTGGAAGCCGTAAGGCTGCTCGGGCTGACCGAAAAGACCAGGATATACCAGGCATCCACTTCCGAGCTTTACGGCCTGGTGCAGGAAGTTCCGCAGTCGGAAAAAACCCCTTTCTATCCCCGCTCACCGTATGCGGTTGCCAAGATGTATGCCTACTGGATCACCGTCAACTACCGGGAGGCCTATCATATGTTTGCCTGCAACGGAATTCTTTTCAACCATGAATCTCCGCTGCGTGGAGAGACCTTCGTGACCCGGAAGATCACCAGGGCTGTCTCACGGATCGTGCTGGGCCTCCAGGACAGGGTTCACCTCGGTAATCTCGACGCCCGTCGGGACTGGGGGCATGCGAAAGATTATGTTGAGGCTATGTGGCTGATATTACAGCAGGAAAAGCCGGAAGATTACGTGATCGCAACAGGTATCACCACCAGCATACGGGACTTTGTAAAGCTCGCCTTTGCCGAAGTAGGCGTTGAAATAGAGTTCAGAGGCGAAGGTGTAAACGAAACGGGGCATATCCTGAAATGCAATAACCCCGAATACCAGCTGCCCGTAGGGAAACTGGTGCTGGCCATCGACGAGCGCTATTTCAGGCCGACAGAAGTCGATCTTCTGATCGGCGACCCTACCAAATCGAAAACAAAGCTGGGCTGGCAGCCAAAATACGACCTGAACGGGCTCGTTAAGGACATGATGCAGGCTGATATCGCCTTGTTCAAAAAAGACCAGCTGCTGGAGCAGTCGGGCCACGCTCCCCTTAATTACTACGAATAGAAAAACCGGGCATAAAAAAAGAGGTGCGAACCGCACCTCTTTTTTTATGCCCG
>MEDT01000083.1 GCA_001724175.1 Cytophagaceae bacterium SCN 52-12
ATCTTTAATTCCGCCGGCGATCATGCGCCCGAAGCATACGAAACCCTGCTGCTGGATGCCCTGGAAGGTGATCCGACTCTTTTCATGAGAGGCGATCAGGTCGAGGCTGCCTGGGAGGTGATCATGCCGATCCTGGATTTCTGGGAAAGAAACAAAGCCGGGGATTTCCCGAATTACGAACCCGGAAGCTGGGGGCCTGAGGCCGCGGATGCGCTCATTAAAGATGATGACCGCAGCTGGGTGAATGAGCTCCAGCCTACTTCATAAGCCGTCAGTCAGGCGATGGGTTTGGGGTGATAGGTGATAGGTTTTAGGTATCAGCTAAATCCTGACAGCTATCACCTGAAACCTATCACCCGAAATCTAAAAGCCTTCATACAAAATGAAATTACACATCGCCGCAGAAACATCGGAACTAAGCAGCCGGCTTGCCGGTTTCCTCCTGGAGGATATCCGGAGCGTACTGGACAGGAAAGACAGGTATACATTTGTGTTATCGGGTGGAAGCACCCCCAAAGCGCTGTACCAGCTTCTGGCCTCCGAGCCTTACAGGAGTTCCGTACCCTGGGAAAAGGTGCACTTTTTCTGGGGGGATGAGCGGTTTGTGCCGTTTGAAGATCCGCGCAATAATGCGAAGATGGCCTACGAAGAGCTTCTTAACCATATCCCGGCTGCAGCAGGAAATATTCATGTTATGAATACCAGCCTCAGCCCGGAAGATTCTTCGGATCACTATACCGGCATTCTCCGCTCGTACTTCGGCGATACCGGTACTACCTTTGATTTCGTGCTTCTCGGAATGGGCGACGACGGGCATACCTTGTCTCTTTTCCCCGGTACGCCGGTAATTCATGAGCAGGAAAAATGGGTGGATTCCTTTTATCTCGACGCCCAGTCGATGTACAGGATCACGCTGACGGCCCCTGTCGTGAACCGTGCTGAAAAAGTGGTATTTCTCGCCGCAGGCAGCAATAAAGCCGATGTCCTCTACCAGGTAATCGAAGGTGAGCGCAATCCCGATCTGTATCCGTCCCAGGTCATCCGGCCCATATACGGAGAGCTCCACTGGTTTGTCGACGCCCAGGCCGCCGCTAAGCTATAACGCTTCTTCCAGATCCTCGTTCACTCTTTTTACCACTCTTCCTATGGTAAGCCCCTGGACGAAGATGGAGAAGACTACTACGAAATAGGTAATGGAGAGGAACAGCTCCTTATGAAGCCTGTCGTCGATGGAAAGCGCGAGTGCCACAGATACGCCTCCCCTGAGCCCTCCCCATACCAGGATCCTTATCGTATCGTTGTTGAACTTGGTTTTGAAAGGGATGATCTTGGTAGGTATCCAGATTGAAACCCACCGTGCGAGCAACACCAGCACAATGGCTACCAGGCCTATCTGCCAGTAGTCGGTGATGTCCGGGATCAGGATCAGCTCAAACCCGATAATGAGGAACAGGATGGCGTTCATGATCTCGTCGATCAGCTCCCAGAATTTGTTCAGGTAATCTCTTGCGCTGTCGGTCAGCACGCCCTCCCTCCTGCTCATGTTGCCTACCACCAGCCCGGAAGCCACCATAGCGAGCGGACCGGAAATGTGCATGGCATGCGCCACCAGGTAGCCGCCCATCACAATCGCCAGGGTAATGATAGCCGACACGTTGTGGCTGCTGATATTCTTCATCGCCCTTACTCCTGTAACCCCCAGCGCTATACCCAGCGCGAGTCCGCCGATTGCCTCCTTGACGAACAGCCAGGCTACGTTGCCGAAGGACAAATCGACCTCCTTACCCTGCGCCAGCTGCAGCAATACCACAAATACCACTACCGCCATACCGTCGTTAAAAAGCGACTCACCGGCGACCTTCGTTTCAAGCGACTTCGATACCCCTACCTTTTTAAGAATCCCCAGCACCGCGATAGGATCGGTAGGAGAAATGAGGGCGCCGAATACAAGACATTCTATCAAAGGCGCCGAAATACCCGTGAGCGGAAGAATGTAATACAGCAGCAGTCCAACCGTAAATGTGGAAATAAGAACGCTCACGGTAGAAAAAACCATCACGGGCCCTTTCTGCTCCCGCAGGTCTGCCAGCTTGATATGTATCGCTCCGGCAAAAAGGAGGAAATTGAGCATGGCGCCCATGAGCACTTCCGTAAAGTCCAGGTTGGAGATAAACCCGGAAAATTCCTGGAATAAATGCGGGTAAGCCGCACCTCCCAGCACGACGGCGACTGAAACCACCATCGCCATCAGCATGATCCCTATCGTAGGCGGCAGCTTCAGAAAACGTTCGTTTACATAAGAAAATACAGCTGTAAGTACTATAAGTACGGAAAATGAATAGTAAAGCTCCATCTATGATTACTGGCCTCCTGTGACTGACAAAATAATAAACCACAAAAAAGCCTTTTTACAGAAAAAACACAAGCACCCCGGCAAAAAACATCTGCAAACTTTCGAAAAAAGGCACTAAAAAAGGGAAGAGCCGGCTCTTCCCTTTTTTAGTGCCTTCCGGCTGGCTTTGTTATATACTATTTCTTTTTGGCGTCAGCGGAGTCTTTCTGAGCTTCCTTGCCTGTCGATTTCTTTTGCTTCTCCCTGTACTCCTCGTTAAGGCCGTTCAGGATTTTTTCGGTCACGTCCAGGTTTTTGTTGGCATAAAGGATACCGCCTCCCCTGGAATACCCCAGCACAAATTCGAATTGGTTGTCCTTATTGTAACGGTCTATATAGTCGTAAATCTGTACATACAATTCCTCGTTCCTGTCCAGCTCTTCCTGGGCCAGCTTCTGGGCTTCTCTTTCCCTGTATTGCACGAAATCCTGCTGCTTCTTAACCAGCTGCTCTTCTACCGAGCGCCCCTGCTCCATAGTCATTGTCGGCGCCTTCTGCTGGAAGAACGCGATCTCGTTCTCAAGGGACTTTCCTCTGTTGGTAAGCTCGTAGTCAAGCTTATACCTCCTGCCTTCAAGATCTTTCCGCACCTCTTTGAAATACTCATATTTGCTTAGCAGCGAATCGACTTGCACGTAAACTATCCTGCGGCCGCCCAGCGATGTAGAGTCGGAAGCCAGAAAACTGCTTTCACCTTTCCTGCCGCTGAAATGCAGAAAAAATAGCGTAGCCACTGCCAGCGTCAGCAACACATTCCATATCAAAGAGGTATTTGAATTCACGGTAAAAATTTAATTATAGTTATCATTATTTTCGAAAGGCGCAAATATATGGGAATTTATACAAACTACCTCGCTGTTCGCGCAAAGACGTTTATACCTTTTGCGCCAGGGCTGTCACTTCTTTCAGTAATCCGGGGTCGCTGAACATAACGGAGCGTTCGTCTGGCTGCTCTCCTGCCATGGAAATGGCGGCAGAAAAATAAGTTTGTCTGCCCCTGCGAAATGCCTTGCCGGTAAGGTGGATACAGTCGACGCCTGCCGAAGCGAGCATTTCCACGTTGGAAAGACCGACACCGGCGCCCGCCATTATTTCGATCCTGCCGGCAGCCAGGGAGACAATCTTTCTTAAGGTTTCGATTCCCAGGTTTACATTGGCCTGCTGACCCGAGGTAAGGATGCGATCAGCCCCGGCGGCGATGATGTCTTCCAGTGCCTGCGCGGGATCGGGAGTGAGATCGAAAGCCCGGTGAAACGTTACGCCCAGCGGACGGGCCGCCTTTACCAGGGAAGCGGTCAGCCCACGGTCGACGCTCCCGTCAGGATTGAGCGCGCCCAGCACCACCCCGTCTGCGCCGGCTTTCCTGACTTCCTCAATTTCGGCGTACATCGTTTCGGTCTCATACGCATCATATACAAAATCCCCTCCCCTCGGTCGGATCATGGCATAAACCGGGATCGAAATGTTTTGCTTCACCAGCGACAGCAGCCCCGTGCCCGGCGTGGTGCCGCCTTCCCCGAGGCCGCTGCAAAGCTCTATTCGCCCCGCCCCGGCTTTTGCCGCATTGATGCACGACTCCAGCGAATAAGCGCATACTTCTACTAACATGAAAGATTATAAATTAAGGTATGAAACTCATCTGCAAAGCTAAAGTATATTTATCCTTATGTCCTAATACCCTTCGCAGGTAGGGACGACTGTTTCATCCGGGCATGAATCGCATAGGGGCCGTCAGAAAACATCTTCTACAAGAACCTGTTTTTCAGCAAATTATAAACCGAAAAATCAAACCTGGTCCGCCCCTTAAATTAATCCTTTAAAAACTCGTCTAAAATTTTGAGGATACATATTTTTTTCTACTTTTGCACACCAAATTTTGAAACATCTCTTAAAGTTTTACCAATATGTACTGGACACTTGAACTTGCCTCTTACCTCGAGGATGCCCCATGGCCGGCAACCAAGGACGAATTGATAGATTTCGCAATCCGCACCGGTTCACCCCTGGAAGTAGTAGAGAATTTACAGGAGCTGGAAGATGATGGCCAGCCCTATGAAAGCATTGAGGAAATCTGGCCGGACTATCCGACAAAAGATGATTTCTTCTTCAATGAAGATGAATATTGATTAAAAGAAGACGCCTCCCGGAGGCGTTTTTCTTTTTTTCTTGTAAATTGATTTTCTTACAAATCGGGAGAAGTTGCTTTTGTATGGATATCAATCTTATCAGGCAGTGGGTACTGAAAGGTGAAGATGAAAAGCTTGAATTCAAGCTCAAAGCCAACCACCCGGAAAAAATCATAAGGGAGCTGGTCGCCTTTGCCAATACCGAAGGAGGCTTTCTCATTGTCGGGGTGAGCGACGACCGGAAGATCATCGGCGTCAAATACCCGGATGAGGCCCGGTACCAGATCAGCAAAGCAGCTGAAAAACATTGCCGGCCGGCCCTGAAACTTAAGCACTTTATACTGGCTACGCCGGATAGCAGGAAGCTGCTCATTTACCAGGTGCCTAAAAGCAGAAACCGGCCCCATTTTGTCGTCGATGACTCGGGCGAACGGAAAGCTTATTTCCGGGTGGGAGAAAATTCAATCCAGGCCAGTCCCGAGCTGTGTACGATCCTGAAGCGCTCGCGCAATCCTGCTAATACCGCGCTCACCTACGGAGACACGGAACATCTGCTGATGCAGGTGCTTGACCGCGAGCAAACTGTAACCGTAGATTCCTTTGCCCGTAAAGCCGGAATAAGCCGGCAGAAAGCCGCCGAAGTCCTGGTTCTGATGGTTCTTGCCAAAGTGGTAAGGATCCACCCCAGCGACAATGGCGATAAATTTTCCATGATCCCCGTCAATGCTGCTGTTTCTCCCCACACATACATTTCCTGAAAAGTAAATCGTTATTACCAAAAGAGTTTAAATCGTCATCAGGACTGTTCTATCGTCAGGTATCCTTATATTTGTTGAGCTTTGGTACCGCTCCTTTGCAGAAAACAGTGTCCGGACAGCAGCCATTGAAAATGCCTTATAACCATAATCAATATATTGTCGCTTGTCAACGCAGGGTTCAGTACTGCGGATCTCTTTTATTACGCTGTTTTCCATGGAGGTTTGCCTTCCTGCTCGCCGTCCTGACGGCAGCGGGTTCATCGGCAGACGCGCAAAAGAACGGGCGAAAAAAGCAAAAAGAGGTTGTTGCACCGGTTTTGCCCGAAAACGGATTTCATCCCAAGGAAGAAGCCCTGGTAGTAGACGGCATGAAATACATGATACGCGGAGAAGCCGACCGGGCTCTTCCCGTGTTTGAAGAACTGGCAAAGATTGCACCGCAGAGCGCGGCCGCCCACTATCTCCTTGCCACCGCCCAGGTAAAGCTGAACAAGCCCGAAGGATTGGAATCGGCCCAAAAGGCTTACGAGCTGGACGATAAAAACGTATATTTCGGAAAGTTCCTGGCCGAGAACCTGGCCTATCAGAAAAAATACCGCGAGGCAGCGGAAGTATATGAAAATATTCTCCGGATAGAGCCAGCCAACCTGCAAAGCAGCATCGAGCTGGCTGCTGTTTACGTATTCTCCGACCAGCTCGACAAAGCATTGGAAACATACGACCGGCTGGAAAAAAACATCGGGGTAACCGAAGAAGTTACCAAGCAAAAGCAGCAATTGTACCTTCGCCAGAACAACCTGGACAAAGCCCTGGAAGAAGCGCAAAAGCTGATTGATTCCGAGCCCACCGAAGCCTACTATCATGTGAGGCTTGCCGAGCTGTATATGGCCAATGAAATGCTGGACAAAGCGATCCCGGCATTGGAGGAGGCGCTCCGCATCAATTCCGAAGAGGCGCAGGCGCATATTTTACTGGCCGATATCTACCGGAGAAAAGGTGAAACCGAAAAATGCAACCGGGAACTCCGGATGGTGTTCGGGAATCCGAACTTCGATGTCACTCCAAAAATCCGCGTTATGTCCGGCTATCTTGAAATGCTGAAAGCGAATGAAGGACGCGCGGGGACTATGAAGAGCGAGGATCGCTCGGAAGCCATGAAGCTGGTCAAGCTCCTGATCGATACCCACCCTGCCGAATCAAAGCCCTATGTCCTGTATGCCAATATGCTCGTGCACGCAAATGAAAAGGCGAAGGCGCGGGACAGCTACACCAAAGCAGCCAGAATAGATGGTTCGGTATACGAGATATGGGAAGCCATACTGCAGCTTGACGGAGAGCTCAACCAGTTCGACAGCCTCCTGACGCACTCGGAGATGGCGCTCGAAGTATTTCCGAACCAGGGAATGCTGTGGTATTCCAACGGATCGGCCAACCTGGTGAAAAAGAACTATGCAGAAGCAGTATCTGCGCTGGAAGAGAGCCGCAGGCTGATTACCGGCAATCCTGTCCTGTCGAGATATATTCATGCACAGTTGGGAGATGCTTATAACGGGATCGGAGAATATCGCAAGTCGGACGAAGCTTATGAATATGTGCTGAAGGAAGATCCCGAGAACGATCATGTTCTCAATAACTACAGCTATTTTCTCTCTCTCAGGAACGAAAAGCTGGATAAAGCCCGGGAAATGTCTTTGCAGCTTGTCAAAAGACATCCCGAAAATGCCACCTACCTCGATACGCATGCCTGGGTGCTCTACATGATGAAAGACTACAAAGGGGCAAAGGAATACCTGGAAAAAGCGCTTGAAAATCCCGGGAATGCCAGCGCCACTATCTTAGAGCATTACGGGGATGTCCTTTCCAGGCTCGGGGAAAAGGACCGCGCGCTCGAGCAGTGGAAAAAAGCCAAAAGCATGGGTGATCACAGCACAGATATCGACAGGAAAATAGCTTCGGGTACCGTCCATGACTAACAAAGCGGCCTTTCTTTTACTTGTTCTAGCGGTCGGCGCCATCACGGGCTGTAAGCGTCAGAAAATTCACAGGGAACAGGTGGCGTTGGCAACCGGCGAAGGCATATTCATGAGCATGGATTCCATTCCCGACAGCCTCAGCGCTCCTCTCGATTTTCGTTATCTCAGCACACGCTCGAAAATCAGCTTTAAAAGCAGAAAGCAGAACATAGATAACGCCTCTGTTACATTCAGAATGAAGAAAGACAGTGCTATCTGGATGTCGGCCAGCATGATGGGCCTGGAAGTATTGCGCGGGATTATCTCAACTGAGGGCGTACGGATAATGGACAGGGTCGGTAAGGTTTACACCGAAGCGACCTATCGCGACCTGGCCGGCAAGCTGGGCTTCCCGCTCGATTACCCGCTCCTGCAGGGCTTTTTCCTCGCCGATATACCGGTCTACCCGGGCCAGGGATTCGAAGTCAGAAATGACGCATCACAGGCGCTTGTCAAACAGAGCGACAGCTATATTGCCATTTATAACATGATCGACCGGCTGTCAAAAAAAACGATCGCGATGGAGGCAGTGGACCTTATGACCGACAACCGGGCCCGCGCAGGGTACTCGAATATCCAGCAGGTAGGCGCCGGGACCATTCCCTACAATCTGTCTGTCGATCTCTCCATTCGCTCAAAAACGGAAGATCTGAACGCGGATCAGCTCCGGGTAGCACTTTCTCACAGCAGTGTGAGCATCACCGACAGCACGCTTTCATTTCCTTTCCAGGTTCCAATTAACTATAAAAAGGCCTTTTAATTTTAAAACCTGATTAAATTTGCCGAAAATAAAGGAGGTTTCTTATCCGATGCGTTTTTTAAAAAAGCTATTTAGCGCCTTTCTGCTGTCTGTCACGCTCATATCCGGTCTGAGCACCATGAGCGTAGGCCAAAGCAGCCGCGATCAGCTGGAGAAGGATAAGAAAGCCAACCAGGATAAGATCAACCAGATACAGGGGGTTCTCAAGAAGACCTCATCCCAGAAGAATGTCAACCTGAAGCAACTGCAGGTCATCAACTCGCAGATCAATGCCCAGAAGAAGCAGATAGGCCTTCTGAATGATGACCTGAAATTGCTCGACCGGGAGCTGGCTACGCTCGGCCTGGAGCGCAGGAAGCTGGACCAGGACATGGAGCGTCTGAAAAAGGAGTATGCCAAAATGATCTACGAAGCCTCCAAGCGTACTACTTCTCTCAATAACCTGATCTTCCTCTTTTCGGCCAATACATTCAACCAGTTTGTGCTGCGGTACAAATACCTGAAGCAATATACCGATGCCCGTCAGAGCCAGGCCAAACAGATGGAGGCCCTGAAAGTACAGATCGCAGCGCAGCACGAACGGATCACGGCAAAAAAAACGCAGCAAAAGACTATCCTCGACGATCGTATGGCTGAAGCACAGAAGCTGTCTACGATGCATGAGCAGAAAAATGCTGTAGTTGCCGAGCTTTCCAAGCAGGAATCCGAGCTGAGGGCCGAGCTGGAGAAAAGCAGGCGACAGGCTGCCATGCTGGAAAGAAGCCTGAAAGAAATTATTGAAAGAGAGAGACGGGAAAGGCTCGCCAGGGAGAAAGCGGCGAGAGAGCGGGCCGAGAGGGAGCGCGCCGCCCGGGAAGCACGCGGCGAAGAGCCCGCGCCCGTCAGTGAAGCCGAAAAGCTCGATCTGAGCGGGATGACCGACGAGGAAGTCAAGCTGGCTTCGTCTTTCACCGCCTCAAAAGCAAGGCTTCCCTGGCCGGTGAGAGGATTTGTCACCGATCATTTCGGCCGCCAGGCCCATCCGGTCTTAAAGGGGATCATCGTAGACAACCTGGGAGTCGATATCCAGACCAACGCAGGCGAGCCGGTCAGGGCCGTCTACGACGGGCTGGTCCTCGATGTCAATAATATGCCGGGCTATGGCTATGTAGTGGCCGTCCAGCACGGCGATTACATGACAGTTTACGCAAAGCTGAAAAATGCTTCCGTACGCCCCGGACAGCGCGTAAAAGCCCGTGAGAACATAGGAGTGGTCGCTACCAACGGCGAAGGGACTTCCGAGCTCCAGTTCCAGGTCTGGAAAAATACGACAAAACTCAACCCCGAATCATGGCTGATAAGGCGGTAGTTGTAATAGACCCGTAGGGTCGGCCCATTTGTAACCCGGGATTTTAATCCCGGGCCGGGGGAAATCACCGAAAACCATCCAGTCCCAGTGGGACGATATATAGCAAATGTCTGTTCACCCAAAAGAAGCAAAGCGTATCACAACGCATATCATACAGGAAATGAAGATCCGGGGGGAAAAAATTTCCTCTCTTACCGCCTATGACTACTCGCTCGCCAAACTGGTTGACGCCGCCGGGGTCGAGCTGATCCTCGTAGGAGATTCTGCCTCCAATGTGATGGCCGGCAACGAGACGACACTGCCCATTACGCTGGATCAGATGATCTATCACGCAACATCCGTAGTACGTGCCGTAAAGCGTGCATTGGTAGTGGTCGATCTGCCGTTCGGTTCCTACCAGGGAAATTCCGAGAAGGCGCTCGATTCGGCCATCAGGATCATGAAGGAATCGGGTGCGCACGCGGTCAAGCTGGAAGGTGGAATAGAAATCAGGGAATCGGTCGAGCGTATCCTGAGCGCCGGGGTACCGGTAATGGGACATCTGGGGCTTACGCCGCAGTCGATCTACAAGTTCGGGACCTATACGGTCAGGGCCCGGGAAGAAGCCGAAGCGCAGAAGCTGAAGGAAGATGCCCGGATGCTCGACGAAACCGGATGCTTTGCCGTCGTGCTTGAAAAGATTCCTGCGCAGCTGAGCAGGGAAGTGACCGAGAGCATCAAGATTCCGACGATAGGCATCGGCGCAGGCCCTCATACCGACGGACAGATACTGGTTCTGCACGACCTGCTCGGGATTAACCGAGAATTCAAACCCAGGTTTCTCCGCAGGTATGCCGATCTGGGCTCAGTGATCGAAAATGCTATTTCAAATTACGTCTCCGATATCAAGACGCTTTCATTCCCGAATGAGAGTGAGTCATATTGATCTCTCCGCTTCCCTTATCATACGCGCGGCATTTTCCTTTCCAAGGTAGCCGTCTATGATGTAATGCGCGATGTAAAGAAGAGGCGTAAGCAGGATCGCCACGCTGCCTTTGTATACGTAATTGACGGTGCTTACCGAAAAAACCTGCTGAAGACTCCAGTCCCCGAAAACATAGAAGGCGATACCGATCACCAGGAAGCTGTCTACCAGCTGTGAAAACATGGTTGAGCCCGTCGCGCGCAGCCAGATATATTTTCCTCCCGTCAGCCTGCGAAGCCAGGTAAATACCGTAATATCGAGCAGCTGCCCTAAAAGAAACGCGGTAATAGACCCGACCATGATCCCCATTCCCTGGCGGAAAATACGTGCAAACGCTTCGTTGATGTTAAAAGCATTGCCCGCTTCGTCCGACGCATTCACATTCATCCAGAAATCTGCCGGCGGGAGCACAGTAGCGATATAGATGACACCGAACATGTAAACAATGAAGCCGGCCGTCAGGTAAGAGATACGCCTGACGCCCCGCCTGCCGAAATATTCGTTGATAATATCGGAAGTAACAAAAACAATGGGCCAGTTGATCACGCCCGCTGTCATATTGAAATCCAGCTTTTGCCCTCCGATCGGGATCTGAGCGGGAGACAGGCCGAGCAAAGTCTCAACGGAAAAAATCTTGGAGCCTACGATCTCTGCGATCAACGCATTGGTAAGGAAAAGACAGCACAAAAAAAGGAACAGGCGCTGCCTTTTACGGTCAAACTGGTTGGATTCCGGCATTTTCGGCTAAGGTTAGGGCATTGAGATCGAAGCTCAGGAAAGTACAGGCTCAGGAACACCGACCGACAGCTTCCGGCGCGATTCCAGGTATTCCTCTATCCGGTCCATTGCCTCGTTGAGCTCATCGATATTAGGCAGTGTCACAATACGGAAATGATCCTTCTCCCTGATATTAAACCCGTTGCCGGGAACAAGAAGCACCTTCTGTTCTACGAGCAGCTCGTATACGAATTGCTCGTCGTCTTTTATATCGAATTTGCCCAGATCAATTTTCGGGAACATGTACAAAGCGCCTTTCGGCTTCACGCAGCTTACCCCATCGATGGCCGTGATCCGCTCGTATATGAGCGACATCTGCTTGTAGAGGCGGCCCGACGGCTGCACCAGGTCACTGATGCTCTGGTAGCCTCCCAGAGCCGTCTGGATCCCGTATTGCGTCGGTACGTTGGGGCACAGCCTGGCGCTGGCAAGGAACAGGATCCCTTCGATATAGGAGGCTGCATGCTGCTTGGCCCCGCTCAAGATCAGCCATCCGCCCCTGAAACCTGCCGACCTGTAGTTTTTTGACAAGCCGCCGAAGGTAACGCATAGCGTTTCCTTTACGAGGGTAGCTACCGGGATATGGACAGCGTCATCATAGAGGATCCTGTCGTAGATCTCATCGCTGAAAATAATGAGCTTATGGGCCTCGGCAATCTGCGCGATCGCCTTGAGCGTTTCCATGGTGTAAACCGCCCCGGTAGGGTTGTTGGGATTGATAAGCACGATCCCTTTTGTACGGGGAGTCACTTTCGAAAGTATATCGGCTACATCCGGGTTCCAGCCCTCGTCTTCGTTACAGGCATAATGGACCGGCTTACCGCCGCTCAGCGACACGGACATCGTCCATAACGGGTAATCCGGGGCCGGAACAAGGATTTCATCTCCCGGGTTCAGCAACGCCTGCATCGACAGGAGGATGAGCTCGCTGACCCCGTTACCTATGAAGATATCATTGATGGCGACGTCGGCGATCCCCTGGTTCTGAGCATGGTGCATGACGGCCTTCCTCGCAGCGAAAATCCCCCGGGAATCAGAATATCCCTGCGCATTCCTCATGTTCATGATGATGTCATGAACAATTTCATCAGGAGAGTCGAACCCGAAAGGGGCAGGATTCCCGATGTTCAGATTGATGATCTTAAAACCCTGGCTTTCCAGCTCAAGGGACTTCTGATAGATCGGGCCTCGTATATCGTACTTAAGATGCTCGAGACGTTCTGCTTTTTTAAATTCCATTACTCAGACAGGGACACTGTGATTATTTTGCAAATGTAGGAAATCCCGGCGTTTCTCTACTCCCGTTTCCTGTCGAGTCTTTGCAGCAGCATGTCATTAAACGATTTTTCGGCACTCTGGAGCTCCGCCAGCTGGGAAGGTGAGATCACACTCAGGAACCTGTCCTGGTACTGCTTCTCCAGGTCGACTTCCTTCTGTTTCAATTCCTGTACCTCCTTCAGGTTTTCAAGCGCAGCTTTGTCCGTAATTCCGCCGTCGCGGCGCTCGTTGATCACCTTGCGCTGCGCCCGTCTCAGGCTCCTCCTTTTTTCTGAAAATTCGTTATAGATCGGCCAGAACTTCTCCGATTGCTCAGCGGTAAGCTTAAGGCGATTGGAGATCATGCTGACCTTTGCATCATGGATCTGCTGCCTCATATCTTCCCCCCCCCGCTCGCTCCGCTGCGCAAAGGTCACGACGGAGCTGGCAAGGCACATCAGGCCGGCCGCCAGGAATGTCCTTATAAAATGCCGCGGCTTCATAGCAAAAATCAGATTATATGGCTTCCTATATAGTTTCATCATCAATAGAATTTTCAAGTAGCTGCTCCCTGATCAGGGCATCGTCTACGTTATCGAGATATTGCAGAATGGTTGATTCGTCCTGGAATGCCTTTTGCACTACGTCCTGGCTCGCCAGGTCAAAATAATCGAGATCCTGCGATTCAAGATACTCCAGGATGGCATCGTCGCTGACAGTCGCCAGGGCATCTGGCCCCAAAGGCCCTTGCCTGACCGGCAGGGTAAACCAGAGAAGCCCGGCTACAAGCGTGATGCTCGCAGCTACGGCCGGAACCCTCCACCACCTGCCAAAGGAAGAAGCCTTTTGATGAAGCGGGACTACCGGCCTGTCCTCAGCTGCAGCTATACGCGCCGCCTTTTCCCGGATGTCCTCCGCCAGGTTCTCAAAATAGCCTTCAGGTACAGTAAACGGGTGCTTTCGCTCCAGTTCATCCAGCCTGATACGTTTAGGTTTTTCCATGACGTTCCTTTCTCTGTTATCCAAATATCGTATTTAACTTTTCCGAATCCTTGTAATGTATCCGATTGCAGACATTCGTAAGACTTTTTAAAAACTGCAAAGTTTAATCGCTTCCATTTAAATAATCTTCAATTTTTTTTACTGCCCAATGGTAGGAAGCTTTCAGTGCTCCAACGGAAGTCCCGGTGATTTCAGAAATTGCCTCGTAAGGCAGCTCTTCAAAATACTTCAGGTTAAATACCAGCTTCTGCTTTTCGGGCAGCTTCAGCAACGCCTTCTGCAGCTTCAGCTGTATCTCGTCGCCTCCTATCAACGGATCTGATTCCAGCTTGTCTTCCAGTTCCCTCTCCATATCTTCCAGCGAAACCTGGAGCCGGCGCTTCTTCTTGTTGAGAAAATTGATGGCTTCGTTGGAAGCGATACGGTAAAGCCAGGTATATAGCTGGGATTCCCCCCTGAAAGAGTCTATCCCGTTCCACGCCTTGATAAAAACTTCCTGGGTAACGTCATTGCTGTCGTCATGATCGATGACCATTTTCCGCACCATCCAATAGACTTTCTGATGGTATTTTTTTACCATTTCATTGAAGGCCCTGGTCTTGCTCCCTTCTTCTCTGAAAAATGTCAACAGTTCCTGATCGGTCATCCTTATATATAAACTGCCAACGGAAATACACGTTGGCAGCTATGATCTTTCGACAAAGTTAAGAGGATCCGCGGATTATCCCCTAAAAAGTAAGTCCCGGTATTCCTCTGGCAAAGCAGGCATTACCCCTTCCTGGCGATGGCTTTTTTCGCCGCTTCCACGATATTCCGGGCAGACAGGCCGTATTTGACCATCAGCTGCTCGGGTGTACCGCTTTCTCCGAAGCTGTCGTTAACCGCCACGTATTCCTGCGGCACGAGCAGGTTCCGCACCAATACCTGGGCGACGCTGTCTCCGAGCCCTCCGAGCCTGTTGTGCTCCTCAGCCGTTACCACGGCCCTTGTCTTCGCAGCCGATTTCAGGATAGCCTCTTCATCCAGCGGCTTGATGGTATGGATGTTGATGATTTCGGCATCAATTCCTTCGGCTTCCAGGATTTCGCCGGCAAGGATCGCCTCCCATACCAGGTGGCCCGTAGCAAAAATGCTCACATCCGCCCCCTCGCTGACCGTCCATGCCTTGCCGATTTCGAACTTCTGGTCGGGGGCGGTAAAGACCGGTACCACCGGGCGCCCGAAACGCAGGTATACAGGGCCCTCATGGTCGGCTATCGCGATGGTCGCCGCCTTGGTCTGGTTGAAATCGCACGGGTTGATTACGGTCATCCCGGGAAGCATTTTCATCAGCCCGAGGTCCTCGAGTATCTGGTGGGTAGCACCGTCTTCTCCCAGCGTAAGGCCGGCATGAGAAGCGCAGATCTTTACATTCTTGCCCGAATACGCTACGCTCTGCCTGATCTGGTCGTAAACACGCCCGGTAGCAAAGTTGGCGAAGGTCGAAGCAAACGGGATTTTTCCTCCTATCGTAAGACCTGCCGCTATGCCGATCATATTGGCTTCGGCGATCCCGGTCTGAATGAAGCGTTCCGGGTTATCTTTAATAAACGCATCCAGCTTTAGCGATGCCACCAGGTCGGCACAAAGAGCGACGACATTCGGGTTGGACTTGCCCAGCACCTCCATACCCGCGCCAAACCCCGAGCGGGTGTCTTTCTTTTCTGTATATGTATACTTTTTCATCTCAATCTCTGAAAATACCAGGCATTCGGCGCCTGATTAATGATATATTTTGTAAGACAATGGGAAAGCCGCCGCTCCGTCAGTAATCTCCGAGCGTTTCCGGCAGCTGGGCCAACGCCGCAGCCAGCTGCTCATCGTTGGGAGCCGCGCCATGCCACTTATGCGTGCCCATCATATAGTCCACTCCGTATCCCATTTCAGTGTGGAGGATCACCATTACGGGCTTCTCCTGTCCCGATGCTGCAATAGCTTTATCCAGTCCTCCGAGCACGGCCTGGATATCGTTGCCTCCGGGCAAATCGATCACCTCCCATCCGAATGCCCTGTATTTCGCGCCCAGGTCCCGGTTGTCCAGTACCTTCCGGGTAGGACCGTCGATCTGCTGGCCGTTGAAATCGATAAAGGCGATCAGGTTGTCGACCTGGTGGTGCGGCGCAAAAGCGGCTGCCTCCCATACCTGTCCTTCCTGCTGCTCGCCATCGCCCATCAGCACGTATATCTTTGACGGATCGCTATTCAGCTTCTTGGATAAGGCGGCTCCTATCGCAACCGACAATCCCTGCCCGAGCGATCCGGAAGCGATCCGGATGCCCGGAAGTCCTTCGTGGGTAGTAGGGTGCCCCTGCAAACGGGAGTCGAGCTTCCTGAAAGTGGCAAGCTCGGATGCTTCAAAATACCCGCGGCGCGCCAGAACGCTATACCACACCGGCGAGATGTGCCCGTTGGATAAAAAAAACAGGTCCTCGCCCGCTCCGTCCATGTTAAATACAGGCTTACCGTCCTTCACGGCGAGCTTCATCTTTTCAAAATAAAGCGCTACTAGTAAATCTGTACAACCCAATGACCCGCCCGGGTGTCCTGACTTGCATCCATGGACCATACGGACGATATCCCTACGGACCTGGCTGGCAACATCTTTTAACTGATTGATCTCCATTATAAAAAGGTTACTTTATGTTATGCTATTCTTAATGATTCAGAAACTCCCGACGAACGGAGCATAGCTCAGCCGCCAATCTGGCCGGCATGGTCCTTGCTCTTCACCTTTGCGATCACTTCTGCGATCCGGCCTTTCCCGTCGATCACAAAAGTAGTCCTAAAAATGCCCATAAAGGTATGACCGTACATTTTTTTCTCGCCCCAAACACCGTATGCATTCACCATACGATGCTCTGTGTCAGCTAAAAGGGGGAAAGGCAGGTTGTGCTTTGCGATAAATTTCCGGTGAGATTTCTCGTCGTCTGTACTTACCCCTACCACTTTATACCCTTTTGCCAGGAGCTGCTCATAATTGTCTCTCAGGTTGCACGCCTGGGTGGTACAGGTGGGAGTGCTGTCTTTTGGGTAAAAGTACAAAACGAGTTTTGTCCCTTTAAAGTCCGACAGCTTCACCCAGTTGCCGTCCTGGTCTTTTTCTTTAAAATCGGGAGCTTTTTCGCCTATCGCTGGCATCATTTCTGTCGTTGTTTATTTCCTGGATCGGGAGCGTGCCGCCTCGGTTATCTTTGCTTTTACCGTATTGACATTCCCGGCCCTGTCGGTCACTTCCAGCTCGAGCTCCCCTTCAAACGGAACGGAATCATCCGCTTTTTCCGACCAGATATAGTTGTTTTTGTACTCATAGTTCATCAGTACCCACTCGCCGTTAACCCTGGCCCTGAAAGACGAGATGCCTGATATTTCATCAACTATACGCGCCCTGATCCGATTGGGACTACTTTCAAGGATACGGACTGCGGGAGGAACGGAGTCGATCCGGAGATAGAAGGTCCCGAGCTCACGGGTGCTGAACTTTATCCTTCCCGAGCTGTCCCACTCGCCGCCGACAAACACCTCCCTCCCTTTTACAAGACGATAAATCTGTGCCTTTCCTCTGACCGGCTCTTCTACGGCAGGCTGGTAGCTTACCTCTATCGCACCGCGCAGGGGCTCAGTGAATTCATTGATCTGAAGCGTATTCCCTACGCGGGACACCTGCAGGTAAAGGGTGTCGAACAGGCTTTTCTCTCCGAATTTAATCGTTGCGTCCGGCCCTTCATATATCTGAACGCTCCCGGGAGCAATTTTCGCCGCAAAATGAAGCCTTCTTCCCGTCGATCCCGCAGCGACCGAGTCAGGCAGCCCGCTACTGAGATCTGAAAGGAAAACATAGCGGTCGCCCTCCGTGTAAGCCGGGGCTAAAGGATAGCTTTTACCACCGGAAAACAGCAGCCCGGTCCCTTCGGCGGACTTCACTTTGAGTATTGTTCCCAGCACCTCTGTGTGAAGGCCGGTGGAAAGGTCCTTACGCAGCTGCGCCCCAGCCGCCGAGCCGGGCATCTCGCCTTTGACAATAAACTTCAGCTCGCTCCAGTTTTCAAAGGAATCGAAGATCCTGATGGCTACAGAATGGAAAAGAGTATCATTAATGACAAGCTTGCCCCTGTTTCCGTCCGTCTTGTAGATATTAAGCGTATTCCCTTTGGGATTGTAGCATTTGTAGTAACGCTTCCCGTCTTCCACACGGGCTTTGTAGTTGATCAGGTAATTATAGTCCCTGGATACGTCGGCCGGGAATTTCTCCATGTTGAAAGCGAAAATTTCCTGTCCGTCGAGCTTCACCTCTATGCAATTGAGCCCGTAGTTGAAGCCAGCGCCGTCCATCCTGTCAAAAGCCTGAAGCTCCAGGCCGATCGATCCGGATGCCCTGATCGTATCTTTTATGGAAACCGCCGGACCGTTCTTCTGCGGCGCCGGCACGAACACCTGCCTGTCGATCCTGCCGTTTACGCGGCTGTCGATGGTCAGCGGAGCCAACGCTATGTTAACGAAACGCGGCGGTGTCGCATCCCTGATCTCGGGGAAACCGAAAAACATCGGGTTCAGGCAGTTGTCACGTGAATCCCTTATCTCGAAATGGAGGTGCGGCCCCTCCGATGAGCCGGTATTGCCGGAAATGGCCACAAGCTGCCCCTTCTTCACCTGGAAACGCCCCTCTTCAGGTGTCAGGCTGATGTCGAACGTCTGGTTCCGGTATTGCTCCTGCCGTACATAATCTCCCAGCTCTTTGCCGAACTCTTTCAGATGCGCATAGACACTCGTCATCCCATTCGGATGCCTGATATAGAGTACCTTGCCATATCCCGACCTATGCACGGCAACCTGCGAAATATAACCGTCGGCAGCAGCAGTGACAGGCAGTCCTTCTTTCTGCTGCGTACGCACATCGATACCGGCATGAAAATGATTGGATCGGAGGTCGCCCAGGGCGCCCGACAATGTATTAGGCTTTCCAGGATAAACCGGGAGCGCGAAGTAGCCTCTGGAATAGCTTTCTTTCTGGGAAAAAGCCGCTCCGGCCAGCAGCAGGCCTGAAAATAATAAAATGTAAAAACGCGTGCCTGTGCCCGCCGTAAACCTGCTCATCTACCTGACTCTCAACCTTAACATTTCGCTTCCTTCCAGTCTTCCGACCAGCAAATCGTCTTTTTTTACCGTAGCTACTCCTTTAGGGGTCCCTGTGAAAACCAGGTCGCCCGTCTTCAATGTAAAATACCGCGATACAAATGAAATCAGGTAATCAATACTGTAAAGCATCATTGACGCATTCCCGTCCTGCCGGATCTCGCCATTTACCTCCAGCGAAAAATTCAGCTTCTGAAGATCGCCGAAACGAGCTTTAGGAACAAAATCCGATACCGGCGCCGATCCGTTAAAGCCTTTTGCGAGCTCCCAGGGCAAGCCTTTCGATTTGAGCTGCGACTGCAGGTCTCTTGCAGTGAAATCGATCCCCAATCCTATTTCTTCGTAATACCTGTGGGCGAATTTCTCTTCGATAAATTTGCCCATCCTGCTGATCCTGACCACCAACTCTATCTCGTGATGCACATCCGCGGAAAAATCGGGCATATAGAAATCCTCCCCCGGCCTTAACAAAGCCGAATCCGGCTTCATGAAAATAACGGGGGCATCCGGGCGGTCATTTTTTAATTCTTCAATATGATCCGCGTAGTTGCGGCCTACACAAATGATCTTCAACGATATATGATGAGTCTGGGTGAAAAACTGGCAGCAAAACTAAGGTAATGTTATGGGTTTATGAAAAAAAAGCACTCATTTTAACAATTGATCGCAATTTTTCCGGCCGAAGTCGTTTTCTTTATGAAAACTAGCTGTCAGCTATCAGAAATCAGCTATCGGCTGCGCATAAACTGTCGAAGAATAAGGGCTGACTGCTGAAGGCTGACTGCTGATAGCTTTTTAGACAGATGAAAAGTTTTATTAAATCCAGGCTCTCTATACTTCTGGTCCTCTCGCTTACTGCATGCGAGGTTTTCAAAACCACGCCCAGGTCATCTCCCGATTACAGGGGCCCCGGCAGCGCCAATAAAAACCGGACTGCCTATCAAAAAAATACGGCGCATGCACGGAACAATGGCAGGCCGGCTTCACGGAACCGCACTTCCAATAACCGTCCGGCAGGCTCGCCCTCTCGTTCAGCCGCCGGCAAACCCGCTGCCGCGTCAGGCCGTTCGCCGGTTTCCGCGGCGAAAAAAGATCTGGCATCGCGCCCTTCCGGCGCTTATGTAACCGCCGTACCAGAAGTAGTCCAGATCGCCAGGACCTATACCGGCACTCCTTATCGTTCCGGTGGAAACGGGAAGGAAGGAATAGATTGCTCAGGATTGATCTGCCAGGTATATACCGAGCTTGGCGTCAAAGTACCCAGGATTTCATGGCAGCAGTCGGAATTCGGCCGGGAAATCGAGCAGATCAAAGACATCCGGCCGGGAGACTGGATCTTTTTTGTACCCGAAGGCGGTAAGGAAGGCTATGTTTCGCATTCAGGCATTGTCACTGAAGTACGGGGAGAGCAGGACATCCTGTTTATCCATGCTTCTTCTTCCCGCGGCGTAGTGGAAGACAATCTTTTTTCCAATTATTTCCGGAACCGGTTCGTCAAGGCAGTAAGGCCTTTCTAGCAAATAGATGCCGTTTAGTAAAAGTCGCTTTATTACGCCGTTATTTTTGTAGCGCCGCGTAGCTGTTTAAACTGCTTTTTTTGTAAACTTCGCAGTCTAATCCCGAATCTTTTAACAATCAGGCATGGCTGCGCATTTCACTTCGGTCTGGGAAGATGTGGTTTCCAGGTACAGTCAGAAAACTGCCCTATCCGGTCCGGCGCTGCACCTGACCTACCGGCAGCTTGATATTTCGGCAAGGCAGGTCGCAGCCTGGCTGAATGAAAAACAGGTATGCGGGCGCTGCGTAATGATCCTTCTTGACGATCCTGCCGACAGCGTTATATGCATGCTGGGCATCCTTCTCTCGGGGAACTATTATTTCTATCTCGGGGAAGCTGCCGCCGCAAAATCGCTCCGGGATTACCTGCCCTATACAGATGTGGGTGCGATAGTGAAAACAGCAGGACCGACAACAGGTATTGCAGTCCCGGAGCTCTCCTGGGGCGATCAATACGGGAATCCCGGCTCCCGTCTTTCCTCTCATGCTGAAGTCTGTTCGTATTTTGCGGTTTTTTCCACTTCCGGCAGCACGGGCGTTCCCAAGCTGGTACGCCATACCGTCGACTTCATTATCAGGGAAAGCTTCCAGGTAATTGACCTCATGCAGATTACCGCAAACGACCGGCGTGACTACGGAGGCTCGCTGATGTTCAGCGCCAGCCTGGGGGCCATCTACCCTACCCTTCTGGCCGGGGCCGGGCTGGTTCTGCATTCCGTAACAGGAAAAGATATTTTCAGCCTTCCCGGCTACTGGCGGGAAACCGGCATCACGCTTACTTCTATCCCGGTAAGCGTGCTCCGGACGCTTGCCAGGTCCGGCGTGCCGCTTGAAAACCTGGGAAACCTCAGGCTTATCGTCGTGACGGCCGAAGCCATGTCAACCGGGGATATGGAGCTCTTTTCTACCCGTCTGCCTGCCAGCGTGACCCTTATGAACGGGTACGCCACTACCGAAACCCGGGGCATCAGCATCATGGCGCATCATCTTACAGGCACCGCAATTGCCCGGCCCGGCGCCGTAGGCAGGCCGGTAGCGGGGAAGTCCGTCTATATTCTCGGCGAGCGCGGAGAATCGCTGCCTGCGGGCCAGTCCGGCGAAATTGTCGTGGAAGCGCAGGGATTGCCGGACAAGTACCTGAACGATCCGGACGCTACTTCGGGCTCCTTTTTTTACTCCCCTGCAGGGTTGCCATGTTTCAGAACCGGCGACATAGGGTATATAGACGACGGCGGCTACCTGTTCCTGGAGGGACGCAGCGACGACGTCATCAAGATCAACGGTATCAAAGTCAATCTCCAGGATATAGAAAAGCGCCTGCTACAGTATCCCGGCGTCAAAGAAGCGGCAGTTTTCGTAAATGAAGGCAGCGATCGTATAAGTGCCTGCTACGCTGCAGATGACGGTATTGCCGCGACCATGCTTCGCAGCTGGGTGGCGGAGACGCTCTCCCCGCTGCATATCCCGGCCAGGTGGACGGCAATGAACGCGCTGCCCAAAACCGTAACCGGTAAAATTGACAGGGGAAAGCTTAAGAAGGAATCGGCGGCACAGGAAGAGCCGGTTGCTGTCCCAAACGGGCATACCGACCCGGAAGACCTTGTCCGGCTTATCATGCAGGTCTGGAAAAAAGAGCTGGAGCTCGACCAGGAAGTCGATGCTCACGACGATTTCTTTACAGACCTGGGCGGAAATTCGCTCCTCGCCGCAATATGCATTCATGAAATAGAGGAGCGGACGGGGCTCAGCCTGCCTTTAGGGACCGGCAATACCTACAGTACGCCCGCTTTGCTGGCAGGATTTATAAAAGAAATATATGACCGGCCCGCTCATTGCGTACCGATAGGAAATTTCGAAGCAGACCGCCCCTCATTGTATTTTATCCCGCCTTACCCCGGCGACCGCCGTACTTACCGCCACCTTGAAACACGTCTGGCAGGTGCATACAACCTGTTTTTTTTGTTCTACAACCCCATCGACCCGTCAGGGAATGTGGTGCCCCTATCCGTACTGACAGATGCCCTGGCCGACCAGGTATCAGCCGCGGGACACATCCATCTGTTCGGGTTTTCTTTCGGCGGGATCATGGCCTACCTGCTGGCCATGAAGCTGGAAGAGCGCAACCAAGCCGTTAGCTTTCTCGGGCTGCTCGACACGCCGCTTTACCACAAGCTGACGGGCGCCGAAAGGGCCTACAACCTCACCGTGAGAACCCTGAGGAAGGTAAGACAGTTTGTGGAAGCGCCGGCAATTTCCTGGAACAAATACGTTCGTAATTTCGGAAGCGCGTACAAAGCTTACCGTGAAAACTTCACCCATGAGAAGCACAAGGAAGATCCGCGCCATCCCTCGCAGGTAATATGGCATTATACGCGGAATTTCCCGGTTTATAGACCTCTGAACGCTGCGATTATCCTGTTTTCAGCCAGTGAACGGGGAGAGGAGTACGCGTTCAGACAGGATTTTTCCTGGCAGCGCTACACACATCAAAATTTGCATCGGGCGGCTCTCAAAGGCTGGCATGTCGAGCTGCTGGCAAACGAAGAGAACCTGGATACTATACGGGACACCATGCTCAACCTGCTACAGGGCGAGAGCAGCCGGTAGGCTCGAAAAAAGCTTATGCGCAAGCGCCGCCCTCAGTCCATCCTCCCACTCTTTTTTCAGGATACTGAAGACATAGCAATCGCGCCTGGGAGCCCCGGGGCTGGGGCCGCAACTTCTCAGGCGGCCTTCCAGCGTACACCCCAAACGCCTGAGCGCCTCTATTCCTGTTTCATTTTCTACATCTGCCCGGAACTCGACACGCTCCATCTGCATGACTGTAAAGGCAAAATCAAGTAAAAGCAGCTTGCAATGCTTGTTAAGGGCGGTCCCCCGGAAGCGTTTCCCATACCACGTATACCCAAGCTGCACACACTGGACGTCCCTGTTTATTTCACAAAAACGCGTAGACCCGGCATATGTCTGAGTAGTTTTGTCGAATACTATAAAGGCATACTGTCTTTTCAGGCTGCGCGCCTTAATTGCATTATTTATATATCGGACCATATTATCGGAACCGGCTGCTGAGATCAGCGCGTAGCGCCAGAGGTCAGGTTCATTGCATGCGTATTCCAGGAGATTCTCCACATCGTGGAAGGCAACCGGACGAAGCATGACGCAATCATTTTCCAGGACGTAATCACGGGTAAATCTGAAGTTTCCAGACATTGCTTTCATAAGGTTAAGGGGCTATCAGACAGGGGATGCATCTTTCTGAACAGCATATCATTTATTGTACAACTTTACTCGAAAATTTTCAAAGAACCTAGTAAAAGAAAGGCTTACGTATAGTATTTATTAAAAGGTCCGGCGCCCCGGCTTCGTTCCGGTGGTCTCAGAAAGTTTTACACTCCCGAAACAAGCCATATTCCGGCTGTTTTTTGGTATTTTAGCGTGCCTCTTTGCGCTTCCGAATCGAATTATCATTGTTTTCATGCTTTGCACACCAAGTCTTTCGCGCAACCCATCCGTTCCCGGAAAATGGCGCCCTGTAGCCATGTGCATTCCTGGCTAACCACCTTGCCCGCATCGCCGCCTGCGGATTCATCCTCCTTCCGGAATCGGAAGAGAACCGGCAGGCTGTTAAACCAAAGCCTACGGACAGCGACGGAATTAAGGCTTCGGAGACAAACGGGTTCAATCGCTTCTTAATATTGGAAATTCAGGAAATTTCCAGCTATCTTGAACACGTAAGACCCGGGATACCGGCTAAAAACGCCGGGTGTCTGCGGAGCTATCCAAACCTCTCCGGAGCTGGCAGCTCTTAAGCCGGGCAGTGAAGATTTTAACCCCTAAATACCAGCTATGGACAATTCCGAAAAACACCATCAGCGCATCGCAAAAATGATCTTCGCTTCGGTTTACCCGATGTATGTCGATAAAGTGGAAAAGAAGGGCAGAACAAAAGAAGAATTACACCAGGTAATAACGTGGCTGACGGGCTTCGATGATAAAAAGCTGCAGGAGCTGATCGA
>MEDT01000084.1 GCA_001724175.1 Cytophagaceae bacterium SCN 52-12
CATCGATGCGAAAGTGGGGACGAGCCACTTCCTGGGTACGAAAAAAATGACCAGGGGAAAGATGATATAGAACTGCTCTTCGACGGAAAGCGACCAGAAGTGGTCTACCACGCCCATCCAGGTCTGGTGGATAGCCATGTAGAGATTGGATCCGTACAGGAGAAACCAGCCGATCTTTTCCCTGACGGGCGGTACATTGAAAATGAACAGGAGGAGGATGCAAAGGTAGTAGACCGGGAAAATGCGGAGGGTCCGCCGGATGAAAAACCTCCTGAAATACTTTCTGAACCCCTTTGGGTTTCCCCTGAACTTTTCGCTGCTGGTAATAAGTATGCGTGTAATAAGGAACCCGCTCAGTACAAAGAACAGGTTTACACCCAGCGGGCCGAAAGGTATTTTGTTGATAGCTGCCGTGAAGTGGTCTGCCAGGACGAGGGCAATGGCAACAAAACGGAGGCCGTCCAGCTGGATAAGATAGCTGTTGGTATGTTGTTTCTGCAGTGAGTTCCCGGCCATAGGCGCTTTGCTGTATAGTTACCAGTTGGTTTTAATTCCTTCAGTTCGGGTAAATTCCGATATCGTCAGTGAATCTTTATACATCATGATGCCGGTGCTGTCTCCTTTCTGAAGGACCAGGGCGTAGCGATAGCTGCCGGGCCTGAGCCCCAGCTCACCGAACGTATGCTCCGAGGAGAAGCCGGGCGCGAAGTATTGCTGACGGAAAAACAATTGCTTCCGATTCCTGTTTCTCTCCCTGAAGGTCGGGAGCAGGAAGTACCGGTCGCTGTTGCTCAGAAGCAGGTATGCGCCGCTGTCCTGGAGACGCTGGCTCTGGTAATTGTCATTTACTACAGAGATACTGCTCTTACCGGCCGATACCTGCGTATCCCGGGCCAGCTCACGAACGTAAGGCAGGTTGCCGGAAGCAGTGGAGTCCGACAGGTTAGGGATGAGGGGAAGCCAGTGCTCGTAAAACAACGAGGGCCTGGCTACCAGTCCGCGGCTTATGGAAGTATCGGCTGTAAAGGGATTGAGCGCTTTGTTGTCGTAGACCGAGTTGAAATAGGACGTGACCATAAACTTGCGCAGGTTATAGGCGTCGACCAGGTAGTAGTGGTAGGAAAATACGTTGAACAGGAGGCACAGCACGGCAACCCCCGAAACATAAGGATGGTAAAAGCTGCCCCTGATAGGGATCACGATAAAAAGGTAAGCGGTAATGAGCAGCAGGAACGAGTAGATCTTGTACCGGCTGGTAAGCAGTACCTCGATCCCTGAGCCCGCGCGCCCCCAGACTACGACCGCCGCTGTACCGAGAATGAACAGCATGATCCCCAGGCAGAAAGCATCCGTTATTTTAGCATAAGGCTCTGAATATTGATTGCGGACCAGGCGAAACAGCGTGGTGGAGACGATAGAAATGCTGACGAGGAAAAGAATGACGCCGAAGACAACGCTGGTATCCTGCCTGCCTTTAACGGGAAATACCTCTGCAAAGGACCCGATAAAGGCCATAAATCCTTTTGTCAGCGCCCATACGCCCGCCGGTGTTTTGGCATTGTAGTCCGGCTGGTGATAGGAAGCAAAATAGAGTACAAGGACGAGGATGACAGATGCCGCAGCGATGATCCCTTTTTTGTTTTCGCGGGATAAAAAAAGCACAAGGGTTATGATGGGGAGGACCAGCAGCCCGTTCCCGCTGGAAAATGCAGATAATGCGGCTGCCAGGATACCGGCCGCAAAATATCCCCAGGGACGCTTCAGGCACCAGTAAACCGCCAGCGCACCGAGGGTCACTACCCCGAAATTCTGGATAGAAGCCATCCCCCAGTACATATTTTCCCAATGCGCAAGGGTAGGCCAGATGAGCGCAACGGGCAGAAGCGCAAAAAGGGTTTTGCCGTTGTGTTTCAGCAGCCTCCACCACAGGACGATGATGCCGAGCAGCAGCAGGTTCCCCGCGAACATCAGGTGACGGTAATCGAGCTGACCGTACCAGGAGTAATCGAGGATGGCGATGAGCCTGGTCAGAAAGATGCGATGCTCATTGTGCTGTGCGCTTAAAACGCTGAACACGCCGGATATCCCGTCGGCAGCGATATAATCGAGGAGGGTTCTTTTCAGCGCGTGGTCGTCCCATTTGGCGATGTTGACCGCATAGTAGTCCCACACCCGCAGGTAGACCGCTACCGGGATAAGAACCGCGACGAGGACGATTATAAAAAGCGAGCGCCTAGGCATTTTGACCCGTCAGGATAGTAATTTGGCCGGCAATATGATCGGCATCCAGCCCGGATAGACGCTGGTGATAGGCCTGGCTGCCGTAAAGGCCGTTAGGATAGCCTTGCGCCCTTATGCTCCGGAAGCTATCGGTTTTTACATTTTTTTCAAGCAGTTGGACGGAGAGTTGCTGGGCCAGTCCTCCCGTGGATACATGCTCTTCGGCTACAATGACATGGCGGGCTCCCTCTGTAATGGCAATAATTTCGGGATTGAGCTCAAAGGGGAAAGTCAGCGCGGTAATAAGGTTAACCGGCACAGGCACTTTTTCCATAGCTTCCAATACGTTGTTGGCGACGGGCCCGAGCGCAAATACCGTGACGGCAGCCTGGCCGGATTGCCGTATGATTTTAAAATCGCCCGACCGGCGCGCTCCTTCCGGGGTCTTCTTCCCGGCTCCCAGCCGGAGATAGGCCGGGCCCCCGGCTGCAAGTATTTCTCCCACAAAAGGTGCCACTTCGTCGGAAAAAGAAGGGACCCAGGCCTTTACGTTCTGAAGGCTGCTCAGGCACGCCAGGTCTTCCAGCGCGTGGTGGGTGCTTCCCATAATGCCGTAGCCGTAGCCTCCGCCGTTCCCGACCAGGAATACCGGCAATTTATGAAACCCGACGTCATTCCTGAATTGCTCCAGGCATCGGTATACAACGAAAGGAGCAATGCTATAGCAAAATACCTTATAACTTTTGTGAGCAAATCCGGCTGCTACCCCTACCATATTCTGTTCGGCAACTCCGGCATTGATGAAGCGGCTGCCTAAAATCGCCTGCAGGTTTTCCAGGGCATTATACCCCAGATCGCCTGTAATGAAAATGATCGAATCATCTTCGGCGGCCAGGTCTTCGATAGCCTGGGAAAACTCCTTGCGCATAACACACTCGCTGTTGTGATGGTTTTAAATCAAGGAGCGCCTGTTATGGCGGCTCCTTAAAATGTGGCACAAGTTAGGGCTAAACAATGATTAATACCAAATAACAGCCCGGGTATTGGCCCGGCGGGGCAGATCAGGATACGCTCATAAACCCTGCATCAGCGTAAGCCTGCGGTAAAAACCGTCCGGGTTTTCGAGTAGCCGGGCATGGGTGCCCCGCTCGATGATCCTTCCCTGGTGCACAACCAGTATTTCGTCGGCATGCTGGATCGTGCTGAGCCTGTGCGCAATGACGAGCACCGTACGGTTGGCCATCAGCCTGGTCAGCGCATCCTGGACCAGCTTTTCGGATTCGGTGTCGAGCGCCGACGTAGCTTCATCGAGAATCAGCACCGGCGGATTCCGGAGTACGGCCCTTGCAATGCTGATCCTCTGGCGCTGCCCTCCCGATAGTTTTGTGCCTCTCTCCCCGATAACGGTTTGATATCCCGCCGGCTGGCCAACGATAAACTGGTGGGCATTGGCGATTTTTGC
The DNA here is from genome assembly GCA_001724175.1 of Cytophagaceae bacterium SCN 52-12. Lineage (GTDB taxonomy): Bacteria > Bacteroidota > Bacteroidia > Cytophagales > Spirosomataceae > Ravibacter. Next base: position 3,683 of record MEDT01000084.1, read on the forward strand.
GGCCCGGTACACCTCCTCGTCCGTAGCATCGGCTCCGAAGACGATGTTATTGTAGATCGTATCGTTAAAAAGGATAGATTCCTGGGTGACGATGCCCATCTGGTTGCGGAGCGATGCGACCGACAGGTCCCGGAGGTCGTGGCCGTCGATCGTGATGCTGCCTTCGACAGGATCGTAAAACCGGGGAACGAGGTCGGCAATGGTAGACTTGCCGCCTCCCGACGACCCTACCAGCGCTACCGTTTTCCCCTTCGGCAGCCGGAAGCTGATGTCATGAAGCACGCGGGCATTTTTGTCGTATTCGAAGCAAACGTTATTGACGGCTATCTCGTTTTCAAAGCGCTCTATCGTCACCGGGCTGGGTTTTTCAGGGATCGCATTTTTGGCATCCAGAAGCTCCAGCACCCTTTCCCCGGCGGCAATTCCCCGCTGCGTATTGCTGAAGGCATTGGATATTTCTTTGGCCGGGCGCATCACCTGCGAGAAGATGGCGATGTAGGTGATGAACTGCTCTGCCGAGAGCTCCGATTCGCCCGACAGGACCAGCTGTCCGCCGAAAAGCAGGATCAGCGCTACCACGAAGACGCCCATGAATTCCGAAAAAGGGGACGACATTTCCCGCTTATAGGCCATTGATTTAATAGAGCGCTGGTACCCTTCATTTTCCGTTCTGAACTTACGCCTGATGAACTCTTCGGCGTTAAATCCCTTGACGACCCGCATGCCCCCGAAGACCTCGTCCATCAGGCTGATCAGCCCCCCGAGCCGGTTCTGACCGTCCCGGGCTTCCTTTCGCATCTGTCTTACGATTACCGCGATAAAAGCCCCGGAAATAGGTATGACCAGGAAAGCGAAAGCCGAAAGGCTCAGCGAGATCTTGAACAGTACATACAGGAAGCTGATCAGCGTAAAAAGCTCTTTGAAAGCGGCAGAAAAAGAATTGGCGACGGAGCTTTCCACTTCCTGGACATCGGTGACTATCCTGGAAATAAGGTTCCCTTTGCGCTCGGAGGAAAAAAAGCCGAGATGGAGATGAATGGTGTTGTCGAAAACCGCCTGCCGGAGCCGGCCTACCATCTTGACCTTAAACCTTTCGATCAGGCGGGCGGTAAGATAGCGGAAGATATTGGAAATGAGTACGGAAGCGATGATAATAATGCAGACGAACTTGAGAGCTCCCCATTCGCCATACTGCGTCAGTATATTCTGAAAATGATAGTTGAAAAGATCTACAAGATAGTCGATGCTCATACGGGGAGCCGGCTCAGCTATCGCCCCGGGGCTTCCCTGCGCGCCTCCCTGCTTGAACAGCACCTTCAGCAAGGGGATCAGGAGCGTGAAGTTGAGAATACCGAATACGCTCGCCAGCAGTGATGTGAAAAAGAATGGTACAACGAATCTTCTGAGCGGACGGGCAAATGAAAGTAAACGCCAATAGGTTTTCATGCTCCAAAGGTAGCACCCGATTCTGAAAATATTCACCTTTCGTCGTAGCCTGTTTTGGATCGGGCGGACTATATATAGTAGTCAGCTATCAGCTGTCAGAAATCAGCGCGCTGACTTCCGACAGCTGATAGCTGACCGCTGACTACTGATAGCTGACCGCTTTACACAATGAAACGACGAGATTTTGTCAGGGCGACCATAGGCGTGCCGCTCCTGCCTGCGCTGGAAGCGTTTGTTCCGGAACGGGTCGATTATTTCAGAGAAGAGGAAATCCGGGGCGCGAACCTGCCGGCAGACCGGTATGCCCTGCACTTTATGGCGATCGGCGACTGGGGCAGGAACGGAGAATACCTGCAGGCTGAAGTGGCCGCCGGTATGGGTGCGTGGGCCGCTCAGAACCGTACCCATTTCGTGATCTCTACCGGTGATAACTTCTATCCGAAAGGCGTTATAAGCGAGCAGGACCCTCTATGGCACTTTTCTTTCGAAAATGTTTACCGGGCGCACTCGCTTCAATGCGACTGGTATCCTGTACTTGGCAACCACGACTACGGCTCCGATCCCGACGCCCAGGTCAGGTACAGCGCAGTAAGCCGGAGGTGGAAAATGTCAGCGCGATACTATTCAAAAGAGGTATCGATGGGGAAAGGAAAAGGAAGCGCGCTGTTTGTCATGCTGGATACCAACGCGATGGTAGATGAAGACCGGCGGGAAGAGACCGGCCGGCAGCTGGCCTGGCTGGAAGCTACGCTTCAGGCGGCGTCAAACGAAACGAAGTGGAAGATCGTCGTGGGGCACCACCCGGCCTATACGGTAGGGCCCAGGATGGAGCGCAGCCAGGTTGAGCTTGTCAGGAAAACGCTGGCGGATATCTTCAGAAAATATGGGGTGGATGTCTATTTGTCGGGGCATGAGCATTCGTTGCAGCATCTTAAGGAAGAAGGGTTCCCCCACCAGTTTGTTTCCGGCGCAGGCTCTGAGCTTACCGGCGTAACCTCCGGGATTGCTTACAGCAGGTTTGAGGCTTCGGTCAATGGTTTCATGTATGCTTCGCTCGATGTCGGCAGGCTGAATATGAAAGCGATCGATTATACGGGGAAGGTCCTGTACGAGACGAATCTCGAAAAATAGCCTTTAGGCATAGGCCGAGCCGACTGCGTGCTCAGCTGATCCTGCCGATAGATGAAGGCGGTGCCGCGTGATAGTCTTTCCGGATGATTTCCGTGTATTTGTCCAGCAACCCGATGACCCTCTCCCGGTTTTCGGATTGGACGATACAGCCGACATGGTATTCTTCCTCCAGGTGCCATACTACTTCAGGATCACTGAAGACAGACATATCAGGCCATTGGTGGCGAGCCAGTGAAATAACAATCCCGGCATATTCTTTTTTCAGCGGCGGGAGCGTGTAAGGCGTTCCCATGGCTTCTGCTGTTTCAAGCCGTGCCCATTCTTTCCAGAGGTTCAGGCCCGATGAGGCTTCTACCATGTCGGCCAGGTGCGCGCCGCCTACCCTGCAGGATGTTTCCAGGAAGTAATAATGGCCGTCTTCATGCGAGCGTATGACTTCGGTATGGGAGGCGCTGTACTGGAGCCCGAATGCCTTCAGCAAGTCTACGCTCATGGTTTCCAGCGCGTGCTGTTCAGGCGAGCCGAAAGGGACGGTCACCGACCTGAAAATACCTCCGCCATGGGCGACGTCAAAAGGAGGGGACAGGTAGACGCTCGACCAGGTGAAGACGACTTTACCTCCGAATGAAAGGCAGTCGACATGATATACATCGCCGGGCTTGAACTGCTCTACCAGGTATTCATGGCGTTTGTCGCCCAGATCATGAATTGTCTGCCACAGTTCCTCCACCGAATGGGACTTGGTAATGCCTGCCGCCGATGCTTCGCTCCGGGGTTTGATCATCCACGGCCCGGGACACCTGGCTACGAACCCGTTGACCTGGTCATCGTTGAAAAGACTGCAGAACCCGGGTACCCGGATACCCGATTCCGAAGCTTTTATCCGCATGGCCAGCTTGTCGCGAAAGTACCCGGCGGTGGTCCTGCCCATACCGGGGATACGGAACTGCTCCCTGATAAACGCGGCTTTTTCCACGTCGAAGTCGTCGAGCGCCACTACGCGGTCTATTTTCCTGGTTCTGAAAATGTAGGCCAGCCCTTTGATAATTTCTTCCTGGTTGTAAAGGTTATGGCCCTGCTCTTCGATGTAGAAAATTTCATCGATGGCTTCGTGCGCCCAGGGTTTGTTTTCCAGTTTTTTGGCTGTCAGGAGAAATACACTGTTGCCGGCTTCCTTACAGGCCTTCAGAAAGTCGTTACCTTTAAAGTAAGTGGTGATGCAGAGAAAAGTAAGGTTGACAGACATGGTATCTCGTGTTTGTTGGAGGCCCTGTAATTTCCGGTTGGTCCTAAAAAACGAAAAATCAGTCCATTATGCAAATATCTGCCGATAAAATAGCTCCTGCTCAAATATTGTCCGGCTGCTGTTCAAGGTTTTCAAGGAATTGCCGCAGCAGCCTTACGCCAAAGGCCGTTCCAGCCCTGCCTGCCACGAAATCGGTGTCGCCGAACGCGGTCCCGGCGATGTCGAGGTGCGCCCATGCAGGATGCGCATCGGTGAAAACCTCCAGGAATTTGGCAGCCACGATCGCTCCGGCCATAGGCTTCCCGTGAAAGTTCCTGACGTCGGCGATGTCAGAATCTATTTCCTCTTTGTACTCGTTCCACAGCGGAAGGCGCCACAGGCGCTCGCCGGCGGCTTTGCCAGCTTCTTCGAGGTCTTTGGCAAGCCCGTCGTTTTGCGAGAAGAGCCCCGCCGCATGATAGCCCAGGGTCTGGATCACACTTCCCGTAAGGGTCGCCAGGTCGATCAGTATATCGGGGCTGTATTTTCTCACCGCATAGCTCAGGCCGTCCGCCAGTATCAGCCTCCCTTCAGCGTCGGTGTCGATCACCTCGATGGTTTTCCCGGAATAGGAGCCGATCACATCCCCGGGTTTCAGGGCGGCTCCGTCCACGCAGTTTTCAGTAGCGGGGACAACACCCACGAGCCTCACCGGCAGCTGCAGCCGGGCAGCCAGCTCGATCGTTCCGAGCACCGCAGCCGCTCCTCCCATGTCACTTTTCATAAGATGCATGTTGCTGCTGCCTTTGATGGAGATCCCGCCGGTGTCGAAAGTGACGCCTTTGCCTACCAGCGCCACAGTCTTCCGGTAGGATGCCGGGGTATATTCGGCAATGATCATGGCCGCGTCTTCGGGGCTGCCCTGGTTAACGGCGAGCAAGGCCGAAAAACCGAAGTGGGCCAGCTCCGTCTGGTCAAAAACCTTTACCTGGTACCCGTATGCATCGCCGGATTCCAGCGCCCATTTCGCCAGCATAACCGCATTTTTTTTATTGGCCGGCGCATTCATCAGGTCCATAACCCTCAGCTGCACTTCCGACGTCTTTTGCGACCGCCCGATCAGCTCCGCAATCCCGGAGGCAGCGCCCGCTACCAGGGTCAGGTGCCCATCCGGGCCAAAAAAGCTGCTTACCGGCTGCCGCTCGCTTTTATATAGCCGTATATCGTAACCGCCCAGCATGATGCCGTTGATAATAGCTTCTATGCCGGCGTGGTCAAATCCGGATACGTCGACGGAAACTTTCTGCGGCCAGTCATATTTTCTTTGATGAAACAGCTTCCTGACTATTTTCCGGATGGAAGGGGCGTCGGTGGAGGTGCCTGTTCCGAGCCATAGCTCATTTTCGTCCGGCCACCAGACTTCTCCCGGTTTACCTGAAAATACCCGGTGACCTCCCGGTATGTTGTCCTGCCCGAACAACCTGACCAGGAGCGAGTCTTCCGCGCGGGATGATGCCAAAGTGATTTGCATAATGATATAGAACCGGGTGATATATATCCGTCAATTTAGATAATGATACGGAACGCCGGGTGATTTCCCGGGAAATATTTGACAGGAACGACGCTGCGGACCACAATGATTTGGCTGGAGCGCACCAGACATCAATAAGACCAATATGATTTTGTGATTTTGTATTTTGCGAAGAGATTTTTAATGTAACCGGTTACTTACAAGGTGCTTGATGATTTTAAGATTGGATAATTCAGCCTAATTTCACCCCGAGCCTATATGGGGGTTGATATTAGCGGGATTATCCTTTAGCTTTGTTTTGAACAAATCCAGATACACAAATTATATATAAATAAGCTATGTCACAATCTAATTCTGCACCAGAACCCCTATTGATAGAAGATCCGTTGCGATTTGTACTTTTCCCGATCAAGCACAGTGATATATGGCAGTTATACAAGCAGCATGAAGCTTCGTTCTGGACGGCAGAGGAGATAGATCTGGGGCCTGATAAAAAGGATTGGGAAGGGCTTACATCCGGTGAAAGGCACTTTATTTCACATGTCCTGGCTTTCTTTGCAGCATCTGACGGGATCGTGAATGAAAACCTTGCTGTAAATTTCCTGAGCGAGGTCCAATACGCGGAAGCCAAATGCTTTTACGGCTTCCAGATCGCGATGGAGAATATTCACTCCGAAACTTATTCGCTTCTGATCGATACCTATATCAAAGACCCCGTAGAGAAAGATCACCTTCTGAGAGCTATCGAGACTATTCCCTGTGTACAAAAAAAGGCAGAATGGGCTTTGAAATGGATCGAGAGCCCGAATTTTGCGGAGCGCCTGATCGCGTTTGCCGCAGTTGAGGGAATTTTCTTCTCCGGGTCGTTCTGCTCCATTTTCTGGTTAAAGAAACGCGGTCTTATGCCCGGGCTTTCTTTTTCTAATGAGCTGATTTCGAGGGATGAAGGGTTGCATTGCCAATTTGCATGCTTACTGTATACGCAACATATTGTCAATAAGCTTCCCGAAGAGCGTATCCTGGAAATCATCTTGGATGCGGTTGAAATTGAGAAGGAATTTATTTCAGATGCGCTTCCCGTTTCCCTGATCGGTATGAATGCCGATCTTATGAAGCAATATATCGAATACGTAGCCGACTTCTGGCTGGAGCGGCTGGGCTGCCGCAAGCCTTTCGGTACGGCAAATCCTTTTGACTTTATGGAGCTGATCTCCCTGCCCGGTAAAACCAATTTCTTTGAGAAAAGGGTAGGAGACTACCAGAAAGCGGGAGTAATGAGCAATACAAAGGAGAAGGAGTCTACTAAAATTGCGTTCGACGAAGATTTCTGAGAGCTGGAGTACCGGTCCGGCAGCTGCGCAACCGGCCTGATAATACGTACGTGCCGTCCCTGCGGGACTGGGTGGTGTGTATCCGGGGTAGGTTCTTCCCTGTTCTCAGGCCGTCCGGCAGCTGCGCAGCCGGTTATGCACGTGTCGTACTTGCGGGACTGGAAAAAGCCCTCTCCGGCGCGTGTGGCGGTTTGCCGGAGAGGGCTTTTTTGTTATATCAGTTCCTATTTATAAATCGGATTTTCTTTGTTGCCTCCAGCCATCAGGAATGCCATCAGGTCTTTAAGCTCTTCGGGGTTCAGCCCGTTGATCAGACCTGGAAGCATTACCGATACGGTAGAAAACGCGGTGGAAACCACATCTTTCTTGGCAATTTTATGATGCTCGTCAGGAGTGAAAGGATTTTGCGCCACATAATAGTGGGTGGCATCCTCGTTGGCAAGCCTCCCGACAATAGATCCGCCGTCTTTCAGAGAGAAAACCGTAGCCGCATATTGATCTGAGATCGCTTTATTAGGATCGATAATGGCTTCCAGGATATCTTTCGTAGAAAATCTTGTAGCCAGCTGAGTGAGATCAGGGCCGGCGTTCTCTCCTTCACCGGCTATGGTATGGCATTTGCTGCAAAGCACCGCCGAATAGATCAGCTTACCGGTCTCAAAATTACGGCCTTTCAAACTGGCTTCATTTATAACTGAATCGGCCTGCTCCAAGGTCCATCTTCTGCCCGGTCCCTGGATGCTGTATTGCCCTATCAGGTCATTGCCGCTTTGTGAAAGCTTATCACCGCCTGAAAGCTTATCATACCTGGCAAACTCAGCTTTGGGCACATTGGAAAGAGCGATTTTTCTGGCACGATCCAGGAAACCGACATAGCTGCGTCCTCCCTTATGGTTAAAAGCGTCCTGGTACCATGAAAAATATTTGTTGCGGCTTTCCTCTGTCCAGCCCGCTTTTTGCTGGCTGAGCGCAATGGCATAGTAAGTATGCTGGGGAGATGGCATTTCTGCAAGCATCCCGGCAATATCCAGACCGTATTGCGGGTTGCGCAGCACGAGTTCAGATGAAGAGGTAGCATAGCTGGCATCCAGCTCCATCTCGTCAGGAGTCTCATCTTTATCCATCAGGGCCAGTGTTTTTTCGATCACCGTAGGCGACTGGAGATTGACAAGGAGCTTGACAAGCAATTTATTCTGATTGGTAGAGCCTGAAGGGTACTTACTGTCCAGGAAAGCGGTCAGCCTGGTCTTTTCGGCGGCGGCCGGAGCGCCATGACGATACAAAGCTACTTCCAGCGTGCGCAGCCAGGCTATTTTTTGCTCAAGGGAGAGCGGTTCGAAGTCGATGGAAAGCGCTTTGTCAACGATAAGCTTCAGATCCGATTTATCACCCTGCCGTGCAAGGGCCAGGAGCGCGTTGATAGCCGCAGGACTGTCGGACTCTTCGCTGACTTTCGCCCTCCATTCTCCTACCGGCTGGTTTTCAACGGCAATCCTCGCTGCGTAACGTACGTGACGATCGGCATGTCCGAGCTGAGGCCATGCAGCAGCTACGGCGCCGGGATCTTTTTTGCCATGGAATTGCTCCAGCGAAACGCGCAGTTTGCCTTCGGCCGTCCGCTCAAAGGGCACCACGTTTGCATCCGGCTTAAATGATTTGTAGTCTTTATGGTATACCCTGTAGACATCGGAAGCAAGCCTGCGTCCCCCTGTCATGAAATAGAGCGCGCCGTCGGGGCCGACTACCCCGTCTGTAAGCGGTAAGGGCACGCCTGAGAGAAACTCTTCCCGTTCAGCGGTATAGCTGGCGCCTTCCGGCTTCAGCTTCAGCGCATGGACAATTCCAAAGCTCCAGTCGAAGGCAAGTAAGGTTTGCCGGTATTTCTCAGGAAACCGCGCCTTGTTTGCATAGATAAGGTTAGTCGGCGATCCGTGCCCGATGTTGATAATGGCCGGTAAATTGTCAGGGTAAGCCGAAGCCCATTTCTGATTGCCGGTACGCCATCCGAACTCGCTGCCCATGGTAGCATGGTTAATACGGGTCGGCCTGTACCAGGGTTGTCCGAAATCCCATTCCATGTCGGCGTCGTAGACAAAAAGGTCGCCCGCCTCATTAAAAGCAAGATCGAACGGGTTTCGGTACCCGGCGCTTACGAGCTTCCAGTTTTTGCCTTCCGGGTCGATATTGACGATCCAGCCGCCCGGCGCATGACGGTCGTTGGCATGTCCCCTGGGATCTTTGATGAGGGGAAAGAGATTGTCATCTCCCCAGTTCCTGGGAAGCATATATTCGTTCAGTTCGGGTAAATCCGTATGGTTTCCGGCTATGACAAACAATGATTTACCGTCGGGCGACAGAATGATGCTGTGCGGGCCGTGCTCTCCGCTGCCTTCGAATTCCCTGATAGTGGTGATCTTGTCGTACTGGTCATCCCCGTCGGTGTCGAAAAGACGGTAAACCCCGCTGTTCGTTCTGAAGTTCGGATTGGGCCTGTTGTTAATGACCACATAGAGGCTGTTGAAAGCATAAAGCAGTCCGTTGGCATATCCCATTACAAGGCTGTCCTTATCCCACGAAATACTCAGCTTTTCTACCTTTACGGAGTCTTTCGACCCGATCTCCGGAATGGTAGTCCTGAAAAGTCCTCCATATTGATCCGAAGTGATGAGCCGTCCTTTGTCATCAAACGCCATGGCAACCCATGAGCCGTCTTCGTGGTCAGAAGGACTGTAAAGATGTTCGGCGACGAAACCCGGCTGCAATTTCAGCTTTTCGGTTTTAGGGTCAGTTTCGGCCGGTTTTTCCGACGATCCGCAGCTTTGCAGAAAGTAAAGCCCGACCAGTGCAAAGGCGCTCCAGCCAATAGAGCGTTTGTAAGGCTTGGTTAACATAGAAGAAAAGAATGTTTAGCTTTTATAAAGAGATGCAGAAAAGCAATATACTGTCCAAAAGCAAGCGGGTTCACCGGACAATGTACGTTGCCGTTCTTCAAACCGGTTATGGTTAACTTACAGAAAATGGGAAAAACAACAGGGTTTAGTGGAATAATTATTTCTTTGCTGCAAAAAGCAACAAAGATCCGGGCAGTCTATCCTGCGCTATGCTGATCATAGCTATCAGCCGTCACCCACCGGCTTTCAGGTTTTCTGAAAAGATAGTGGTAAACGGCTGATGGCTAATGAGATGCGTTAAAAATTGGGGCTTAGGTCGGCCTCTACCGCCGGAAGCGGGTAATAATCGTCAAGGACCGTGAAAGCGTTCGAAGGCGGCACGGTAGCGGCATCCGGATAATAGTATTTTACCGGATCGGCCTTGACCCGCTGCCCGTAAGGCTCGATGAATTCCCTGACCCGTCCTGTTCTCACCAGATCAAACCACCGCTTGTTCTCAAAGGCAAGCTCCACGCGTCTTTCTTTGAAGATAATTTCGCGGAGGGCGCCGGTGGCAGTTTCCGTGGCATCGGCCAGGCCCGCCCGTCTCCTGACCTGGTTGAGATAGGGAAGCGCCTGTGCTCCCTTACCCTGCTCATTGAGGGCCTCTGCCAGGAACAGCAGCACTTCAGCGTAGCGGTAAACCGGCCAGTTCTGCCCGGTGTTATTGTGGAAAGTGTGCTTACGGGCATATTTCTTGATATAGGGGTACACTTTGTCGGCCCTCAGGCTGGCGCTTAGCGTCACCCATCCGATGGAGATGTCCTTCCTCTTGTCGCCGCTTTCGTAGGCTGCGATGATGTCCGGAGTCGGTACATTGTTGTTCTCACCGGAAATGGCCTGGGGATTGCTGGTACCGGTAATCGGGGCCAGCTCCTGGGCGGAAATAGGAGTAGGGATGAACTGGTAGATCTGGTTGCCGTTCAGCCCGGCCGAGCCTTCCATATACTGCACCTCGAATATCGATTCGGCATTGTTTTTATTGGAGGTGGTTTCGGAAAACGCATTGTTGTAGTCGGGCATCAGCGAATACTCGCCGCTGTCGACGATAGACTTGAGAAGCACCTCGGCGTCGCTCCAGTTTTTCTGAACCATATACAGGTTAGCCAGCAGCATGGCGGCTGCCCCGGAGGTCGCCCTGCCGGCCTGCTGCTTCGACTTGGCCGGCAGCAGCGGGATGGCCGCTTCCAGGTCAGATTTTATCTGGGCGTAGAGCTCCTCGGCGTTCGAGAGCGGCTTCGAAGCGCCTTCGCGGGAGGTCACAGGCTCCAGGTGCATGGGCGCCTTGCCGAAATACCTGACGAGCTCGAAGTAGGCGAATGCCCGCAGGAACAGGGTTTGTCCCTTGAGGTTGGCCTTGGAGGCGGCGTCGAAGTCGACGCCGTCGATCCGCGAAAGGATCTCGTTGGTACGGGCGATGATCAGGTAATCCTGGCGATATTGCTGCAGCACGTTGTCGTTGGTGGTAAGACCATTGGAAACGGGGATGCAGAAATCGGCCAGGTTCTGGGTGTTGTCCACCGCGCCGAAGAGCCGGTTCCGGGCATAATGCGTATTATCGGAGTGCATTTCGCCGAGCTTCCAGGCCCGGTCGTTGAAAATGCTCCTCAGAGGGACATACGCGGCGTTGACGGCCTGGAGGAAGTCAGATTCGGTCTTGAAAAAGACGCTCGAGACCAGCTGCGTTTCAGGGATCACCTCGAGGAAATTTTCCTGACAGCCTGTATTGAGGATCGTGAGCAGACCGGCTGCTATGATGTATTTTTTCATCTGTATAAAATGGTTATCAGCTTTCAGCAGTCAGCGCTCAGCCCTTATTCATCGACGGCCGCGCTTCTGATTGCTCATGGCTATTTCATATTTTTCAATTTTAGATTTGATACCTTGCGTTCTTCAGTACGGCTTAGAAGTTGAGATTGATCCCCACCGTAAAGGTCCTTGGTACCGGGTAGTTGGAAAAGTCTATCCCCTGGCTCAGGTTACCGCCGTCGCCGTCACCCGCTCCGTTGCCGCTGGTCTCGGGGTTGTTGCCGCCCCAGTATTTGGTGAACACATACGCCTGCTGAATGGAGCCATATAGCCGTGCCGACTGGAAGTAGCGGTTTTTGGCCTGGATCGTATAGCCGAGAGTGATATTCTTGATGGTGAAGAACGAAGCGTCGAATACGAAATGGCTGGAAGCCCAGTCGCGCTCAAGACCGGTAAGGTTGCCGTCGCGACGGGCAGTCTGTCCGAAAAGACCGTTGCCCGGCGTGATCATAGTATAGGTCCCGTCGGGCTGCCTCTGTGCCCTGAAGCGGTCGTTTGCCTTCCTGACCATGTTGAATACCCCGTCGAGGTTGGCCGTGCTGTAGAGGTGGCGCATCCAGAGCTCGTTCCCCTGTGAGCCTGAACCGGTGATTTCGAAGTCCCAGTTTTTGTATTTCAGCGAGTTGGTGATACCATAGGTAAAATCGGGGAAAGGATTGCCGATAATGGTCCTGTCGTCTTTATCCCCGCCGTTGGTGATTACCTTGTCCCCATTGAGATCACGATATTTGATCCCGCCTACCACAGAGCGGCCCGGCACAACCGGCGAGGCGGCGAGCTCTTCCTGGTTCATGTAGTACCCGTCTTTTATCAACCCGTAGAACTGGCCGAAAGGCTTGCCCACCTGGGTGATGTGGAAAGTGCCGTAGACCCGGTCGATCCCTTCAGCCAGCGCCATTACCTTGTTCCGGTTGAACGAGATATTGAAATTGGTATTCCACTTCAGGTTTCCCACCAGGTTTTTGCTGGTGATCGAGAACTCATGTCCCCAGAACTTGATCTCACCGATGTTGTCGTTGAAGTTGCCGAAGCCCGACTCCTGCGGCAGCTGCACGGCGTAAAGCAGGTTGGTGGTGCGTTTGGTATAGAAGTCGTAGATAAACTGTATCCGGTCGTTGAACAACCCCAGGTCAAGCCCGATGTCAAACTGGCGGGTCCTTTCCCAGCCCAGGTTGGGGTTGGCTATGGAGACCACCGCCGCGCCGGGGGCTACCTGGTCGCCGAATGCGGCGTTGACGGTGCTGTTGATCAGCGCGTGCGAGGTATAGTTCCCTATGTTGTTGTTCCCGATCACCCCGAAGCTGGCCCTGATCTTGGCAAAGGACACCGGCAGGACCGGCTCCATGAAGGCTTCATCCGAAATAACCCACCCGGCCGACGCCGAGGGGAAGGTTCCCCACAGGTTGTTGGAGCCGAAACGCGAGGAGCCGTCGGCCCGTACCGCCGCAGTGAACAGGTACCTGCCTTTGTAGTTGTAGGTAAGCCGTGAGATATATGACGACAAGGTCCAGTCGTTGACACCGTTCAGCGTACCGCCCCGGTTGATATTTAGGGCCCCTTGTATCGTAGGCAGACGGTCGTCGGTATAGGTATCGGCCGAAATCGTGGAGAATTCCTGCTTGAAGCGCTGCTTGGTGAAGCCTGCCAGGATTTCGAAATTGTGATTGCCGATGCTCTTGGTATAGGTGACCATGTTCTCATTCAGCCATCCCATGTTCTCCAGGCTCTGCCGGTTCGTCCTCGCCGTCGTCGGGATCGGGACGTTCATCTGCCAGGTAGCGGTGGAAGGGTTAAAGAAGAACCACTTTTTGTTCAGGTATTCCACATTCAGCGAGGAACGGAGCTTCAGGCCTTTGATGGGCTCGTACTGGACGTACCCGTTACCCAGCAGGTTGATATCCCGGGTTTCGTTGACAAGCTCGCCGGCAGCCCGCACCCAGTTGGGGTAGCTGTAGATATTCCCGGTGTTTTTATCCTGTCCGTCAAACCGGTTATAAAGCGTCAGTTCGCCGTTCTCATCATAGATAGGCATCACCGGCCAGGTATGCAGCGCGTTGAAGAGGATACCGTTGCCACGGTCGCCATCGGTGCGGGGCGTGTTGTCGTAAACGTACTGAGGCGCTGCGTTGAAGCCGAGCGTCACCTTGTCCGACAGGTTGTATTTGTTGTTCAGGCGCAGCGTGTAGCGTTTGTATTCATTGTTGATCACTACTCCCTGCTGGTTAAAGATACCGGCGACCAGGGTCGAGCTCATGTTTTCCCTGCTTGTGGTAACCGACAGGTTGTAGCTCTGGATGGGCGCCCTTCTGAGCACAGCGCCGTACCAGTCGTTGTTTTTATCGCGGTATTGCTCGGGGTTGGCAAATTCTGCCGGTACAGGATCGCCGGCGTCTTCATAGGATTGTTTCTTGAAAAGCGCAAATTCCTCGGCATTCATCATTTCGAGGCGGCCTTTCATCGGTACTTTCTGAGTGCCGACATATGTATTGAAGCTGACGGTCGTTTTCCCGGGCTTCGCAGTTTTCGTGGTGATGAGCACAACGCCGTTGGCCGCGCGCGATCCGTACAGCGAGGTCGACGCCGCATCTTTCAGTATCGAGATGTCTTCGATCTCGTCGGGGTTGAGGTTACCGATCGTCCCGGTGATCGGGAACCCGTCGATAACATAAAGCGGGTCGCTGCCGGCGGTTACCGACACCTGGCCCCTGATCCGCACGTTCATTCCTTGGCCGGGCTTACCGGTTGCCTGGTTGATCTGCACCCCTGCGAGACGCCTGGAGCTTTTGCGTCAGCTGTGCTACCGGCAGGTCGCGAAGCTCATCCGCCTTGACCGTTTGCACCGATCCGGTCACCTCTCTTTTCAGCTGGCTGCCGTACCCGACCACCACCACTTCGGTAAGCGACTGGTTGTTTTCCTGCATCGTGATCTCTAGAAAGCTCCGGGAGCCTATTGCGACATCCTGGGCTGTATACCCGATAAAGGATACCGTCAGGATGCTGACCTGGTCGGGGACTGTCAGGCTGAACTCGCCGTTGCTGTCCGTAGAGGTTCCGATGTTGGTGCCCTTGGCCAGAATGCTTACTCCTATCATTCCGCCGCCCTTTTCATCCGTAACCTTTCCCTTGATGGTACGATCAGGCGTCGCATCATCAGACAAGAGGGTCTCTTCCATCCTGGTTTTGCTTGTCTTCAGCACTATACGGCCCGACATCACATTGTACGTAATATCGAGCGGGACGAACAGCCGGGTAAGCGTAGACTTCAGATCTTCGTTCTTTGCGACGATGGAGATTTTCCGGTTCGCCCTGATATGTTCCTGGCTGTAAATGAACCGTACACCCGTTTCGGCTTCGAGTTTCGACAGGACGTCTTTAAGATCAGCGTTCCTGAAATTCAGCGTTACTTTTTTTTCCAGTAAGCTTTGCCCGTAACTGCCGGCGCCGAAAGACAGGTTGATACAGAAGGCGATAAGGGCAAGCTGGGTGAAAGTGAGTTTCATAAGATAAAGCAATTGGCGGCGCAATTGTTTAGATCTACACTTGTACATAGATTTGTAAAGTTTTGTTTGGATTGAGAAAACGGACAAGACTTCGTGCTTCCGGGAAGAAGCATGAGACTAATCGGCCGGCGGTATCGGAACTACCGCCGGTTTTTTTGCAAGCAGCGTATACTATCTACATAAGAAATAATGGGAAAATAGGATGAGCAATGAGTTTCCTTTACACAACTAAGTCGTATTGCGTGCGGCAAATCCTAAACCGGGTTAAATAAAAAAAATGAATATTTATAAAGGCGTACCTGAAAGGCGCGGCCGACTGTAATAAAAACATACCGCCGCGGGTTTTCAGGGATTATCGGGAAGAAGAATAGGGCCAATACTGCTAGATGCAGTTGTCGCCGCTGATGATCAGCGCGGTCTCCTGTATTTCAAACGTCGTGCCGGTAGAGAAACAGATGATCTCGAGCTTTTCCAGCAGGGAGAGATCGTTGATGTCGCCTGTAAACGTGCAGCTTCCGGGAGAGGGGATATTCAACCGTATATCGAGTTGATACTGGGTCGAGATGACATCAAAAACTTTATCGAGGGGAGTTTTATCAAAAAGATAGTTGAAGCTGGTTTCCCGATCGGGAACGCTGCCTTTTTTAATTGACGTAATCCTGGGAGTCTCCTCCCGGCTTTTGGCCGAAAAGGAGATGCTTTGGTTGGGAAGCAGCGTGACGAGAGGTGCCTGTTCCGGTTTGCTTTGCCGTAGCCCGCCGGCTTCATTTTTAAAAACGGATACTTTACCGGTTTTTACAGTTACTTCGACGGCTTTCGATTCGGACGAGGACCTTATCCAGAAGCTTGTCCCCAGCACCTTTGTAACAATTTCCCCGCACAGCACTGAAAAAGGAAGGTCTTCCCGGTGGTATATCTCGAAAAAGCCGTTTCCTGCCAGCAGGGTTTTCCGGTGTTTTTTGCCGAATCCTTCCACACAGGTCAGCGAGCTGCCGGGCGAAAGCAGAACGGTCGATCCGTCGGCCAGCACTACGAGCCGGTTTGTGCTGCTGTGATTCGTAAATAAAGATTCTTCAGTCGTAACCGGCGGCGTCTTCTTTGCCAGCTGCCGCCCGGCTTTTTTGCTGTTATCCGTGAAAATGAAAAGCAGGACGCCAAGTGCGAGGAAGGCAGCGACGGCTGTCCCCCGGTAAATGATTCTCTTTAACGCGCTTTTTTCCGGAGCAGCACGGCCAGGCTTTTCCGACAGGATCCCGGCCAGGCTCCTTTCTTTTCTTTTTTGTATTTCTTCAAACGGTAAATCATCTTTATCCCGGGCGATATTCTCATACCAGGCATCGATCTTGCTGATTTCTTCAGGAGTAGCGAGACCCTTACGGTATCGTTCAAGAAGTTCAGAGAATTCGGAAGGGTTCATTTTTATAGTGCGATCTACCTGGAAAGGTTATAAGTCAGTTTGCAATACAATATATTAGTCGTGCAGCCCGGCTAAATCCCTAAATATCAACAATGAGAAAAAAACAGGCAATATGTTGCTTTATTAAAATGAAATATTTTTGAGATACATTTTAACGGTTTTCAATGATTTGGTCAGATGGTATTCGATCGCCTTTTCGGATAGCTGAAAGTATTCGGCGATAGTTTCTTTCTTCCAGTCGAGAAAATGATTGAGCCAGAATATCCGTTTGGTAGTCTCGGAAAGCTGCCCCATTCCCTGCTGCACCAGAGCAGGCAGGTCGTTGTAGTCGAGGATCTGCTGCTCAGTGCTGCTGATCTCGAGAAAAGCCTTATGGTATTCCAGAAAGTTTTTCTGGGCGGTTTTATGCCGTATATGGTCTATGACCGCAAACTTAATAGCGGAAGAAAGATACCTTTCCAGGTTTTGGATCCGCCCGATATCCTGCTTTGCCCATAGGTCCGTAAAAATATCCTGTACGATTTCTTCTGCTATCTCCTTGTCGTGAACGCGGCGGTAGGCTATTTGAAATAAAGTATGCCAATACCTCTCATATATTTCGACAAACAGCCGCTTTTCAGGTATTCTTCTTTCGCAGCCGGTCGTTTCGGATGCATGGTTTTCTACTGGTTCGGTGTTAGAGTATGTCATCTTCTATTATTCGACTGGGTAATATTATATTATGCACTCGAATAAGCTAATTTTGTAACATATTTAAACATTGCTATCCTGCGCTATGCTGATAGCTTTCCTTTTAGCGACCTTTCGGACCGGAGCCGCGGCAGCCGGCGACAGGGGTAATTTACGGGGGATTTTGGCTGTGCTGCGCACAGGCAGCTTCGGGAGGGGCAGGAATGCCGGCGGTCAGTTCTGGATCTTCCTCGGCGCGATCGGCGCCACGTTCAACCGGCTGTCATCGAGGGTCTTGACCGGCTCTTCGCCGCTGTCAGGGCCATTTTCATTCCTGAGACGCTCATTTTCCAGCTGGCTGATGCGCCAGAGGCCGTTCCGGGCGGGGACATATCCCGGCGTGATCTCAAGCTCTTTTTCGTAGTATGATTTTGCGGTGTTGGTGCGCCACATCTTTTCCTGGCAAAAGCCTATCAGGTAGTGTATGGCGGTGTAATCGGGTTTTTGCCGCTGAATGTCTTCGTAAATCCTGAGCGCGGCCGCGTAGTTCCGGGATTTGGTATAGAGGGCGGCCGTTTCTGCAAGGATTTCGAGGTTCCCCTTGTCGGCCTGCAGCGCCTTCGTATAGTATATCAGCGCGCTGTCGGGAACAGATCTGTCGTTGTAGAGCCTGCCCATTTCCACGAGCAGCTCGGTATTGGAAGGGAAATACTGAAGCCCCGTCCCGAGTATACGCTGCGCATGACCGAAATCTCCTCTTTTGGAATAGACGGACGAGGCTTGCCGGTATGCCCGGAAAAACTGCGGGTTTAGTTCCAGCGCTTTCTCTATAGAGGCAAGCCCGCGGAGCGTATCTCCCGTTTTAGTCTGCAGCATTCCCTGCACGTAGTGTACGGATGCATCGTAAGGAGCCAGCGCCAGGACACCGTTTATATACCGTGCCGATTCGTTATATTTCCTGTTTTCCTGCAGTATGTCTGCCATCAGGATATAGAGGCGCGGGCTTTTCTGCTGAAGTGCTTCGGCTCTCTCGGCATCCAGCAGGGCATTGTCGAGACGATTCAGCTCCCGGTTGACAATCCCGCGGAGCAGGTAGTACTCGCCTACATTGTCTTTTGCAGCGATTGCATGGTTGATATCGTTAAGCGCCGGCTCGAACTCCCCTTTTTCCAGGTAAATTTTTGCACGCTTGTAATAGCTTCCCGGCAGGTCGATCTTTCTCCTGATGCAGTCGGTAAGAAAGGCCAGGCGGTCGTTCTCCTTCCTGCTTTCAAAATCGGCGGTATAAGGCGGCGGTATGTGCGCGCTGTCATGCCCTGCATTGCCGCAGCCCGAAAGCAGCCGCAGCCCGATCCAGCACCACATGATTCCCGGTAATAAAAGAGGCCGGCGCATGTCCTTCACTGATCTGAAAATCTGAAAAAGATGCCTAACGGTAGCTTATTCCCGCTTCTGTCCCGGAGAAACAGCTCACCGAACTCCCTGTTGGGAGCATCCGGGAAATGCGCTCTGAACAGGTTCTCCAGGATCATGGCGGAGAAACCGAGGGAATAAAGATTGATAACGAGGAAAAAGTTCTCTTTCGTTAAAAGCTGCACCGATAATTCAAGGAGCTCGTTGATGTGGGTCTCCAGCAGCCATTTTTCTCCCGCCGGGCCCCGCCCGTAAGCAGGAGGGTCCAGGATTATCCCGTTGTACTTTTTATTCCGCCGTACTTCCCGCTTTACAAATTTCAGGGCGTCGTCCACCACCCATCGTATGTTGTCGAGGCCCGACATTTCCATATTGGCGCGGGCCCAGGATATAACGGGCTTTACGGCGTCTACATGCGTTACGTCGGCCCCCGCCTGCCTGGCCGCCAGCGAGGCAAGGCCGGTATAGGCAAAAAGATTGAGCACGGCAGGCTGCTCGGTCTGCATCCCTGACAGCTTTCTGCCGATGTATTCCCAGTTCTCGGCCTGCTCGGGAAACAAACCTACGTGTTTGAAAGAAGACAGGGACAGCTTGCTCTTTAAATCCAACTGCCCGGATTTATAGCCGAAAACCCAGTTGTCGGGCATGCTTTTGCGCAATATCCATTGTCCTTTTTCATCCGAGTTCTTGTCCCGCCTGAAAACTGCATCCGACAGCTCGTCCCATTTTTCTTCGGACAGGCCCTTGGTCCATACTGCCTGGGGTTCGGGGCGCGCCAGTACATAGCGGCCAAACCTTTCGAGCTTTTCGAAGCCGCCGGTGTCAATCAATTCGTAGTCGCTGAGCGTATCGGGTGTGATCAGTTGCACTTTTTTCGGGCTGTTGTTATTACCGGAAAGTAAGTTTGTTCAGGTAGAAAATGTTGCGGCGGCCTCTCGTGGAAACATCGCCGGTTTGCGCATTGGCAATTTTTTGCTGTCCCCAGGCCAGGTAATAAGGACCGTACCAATGGCATACCTCGTCGGTGGTCGTGCTTCTTACCTTGTCGCCCTCCTGATCGGTAGGCAGGGCAATGCTGCGGTCTTCCTGTATGGTTACGTCCTTCTTTACAATTTTTGTCCAGACGGTGCCTTTATTTCCATATACGATCTGCGTTTCGCCGTCGGGCTTCATCGTTGCGGTCACTTTTTCTCTCAATTCACTGCTTTTGACATTGTCGAAAGTGATGCTGTTGTCCCACAGGAGCTTGCCTGAGAAGTCGATGCCGGCTACGACCGCGTGCGTGTATACAAATCCGTCCAGAACCTGGTTGCCGTTCCCGTAGTATCTTCCTGCGCCGTAATAGGGGTTGAAGAAATAGGGATTATATAAGCCGTAGCCGAACCCTGAGCCGAAAAGCCAGGGATTTCCCCAGTAGCTTCTGGCGCCGTATAGATTATTGTTGTATTTGTATTCCGGGTAGAATGCTTCGGCAACGATCAGGTACTGGTTGCCGGAAGGTATGATATCATGTACCAGAAGCCGGTAATTGAGCTTGAGATCGCCCCCATCCTCTTTCTTCTTTTGGATCCTCCGCTCCATTTTTTCGAGCTGCCTGCCGCTGAGGAAATCAAAAAAGTGCCTGAAGTCGGTGAAGCTGTGGTATTCGGTGAACTGCTCCTGGTTGTCCACGAATTTGGAAATATAGAGACCCTGGGATGCTGCGGTTGTGGAGCTCTGGCGATCGCTGTGCCCGTAGGTGCCTATCAGGAGCTTTTCCGATTCGTTGAGAACCTGGAGCCGGCCGTTAAGCAGGGAATACCCTTCCTTCGGCTCGCTGCCTACTTCCGATACCAGCTGGCCGGCTTCATTATAAGACCGCGCCACTATCCTGAGCGAGCGCCTGGTCTTGATGGCCATGCTCACGTTGATCAGCTGGTGGGTGGTGTCGATTTCTACCGATTGAATGGAGAGCACTCCTTTTACGGCGGTAGGCAGCACTTTCG
>MEDT01000085.1 GCA_001724175.1 Cytophagaceae bacterium SCN 52-12
TGATCAGGAAGTCTCGTCTCGATTGCTTCTTAGTAGCCATGATGATCGGTCAGAATGGATGGTTAGATAATTTCCGGGTACGTACCCGGAATCTTAAGCTAAAGTAGATGTTTATGTTTTATTATCCAAATATTAGCAAATAATCATTGTCAAAAGTTTTTCCAAGCAGGTGAAGCAGTAGGGTAGGGAAGTGATTTGCAGAATAGTATTTTATTGCTCACATTGTGTTTTTAAATGAATATTTAGCAATTGTCCATATAATTATTTTGATATTTTACATGTCGGGATCCCGATCGTACAGTGATGCTGCCCTTCAGTTCGGTAGGTTGTGCACCGGCAGCTTCAGGAGCAGCGCCTGGCGTCTTACTTCTTCCAGGATATCCTTCTCCGTCTCATCGTGCCACGGGGTCGTAAAAACCGCCGACCGCTCTCCTTCATACCCGCCTTCCTTAAGCACTTTATACGAAGGAATATAGGACATCTGATCGTTGCTGTAGCCCATCACGACGGCCTCTTTCCCCAGCATTTCTTTGATCCTCCAAGCATATTCGACCACGATCTCGCCGCCCAGCATCACCATCGGCAGCTGGCCGAGCTTCCATATTTGCACCGGGTAAGGATAAGAGCTGCCCGGCGATTTCCCGGCTGAAAGCTGGTCGGCAAGCACTTTGGCCTGGCTTACGATCCAGTTGGGATTTTTAATGGTGTCCGAAGCGATCGCCTGCAGCTCTTTTAATCCCGGAGCCGGCTTCGCAAACCTGAGGCCGATCTCGTTATAGGAGACAGAGAGACTGGGATCGAGGCTGCGCATCGGGCTTTTGATCACCGTTTCTACGGCCAAAGCCAGTTCCCGCCCGTACTTTATCGCCAGCAGCACGCTGCGCCGGGGAAGCGGGTTCTGGTCGCCGGCGGCCCCGATGAAAAACATAGCCTGCGCCCCGGGGAATCTTTCTTCGATGCTCTGCTGCGCGTAGGCCGGGTAATCGCCGGAGATCTCGTACCCGGAAAGCACGGTAGGATGACACGCATAGCCGAACAGGACAGCTTTCACGTCGCCGTTTTTATCGGTGATCCTGATCACGGGCACGCTATGGTCGACGGGTCCTTTCAACTCAGCAAGCTTCTCGATATCGCCTTCGCGGTTATTTCTCCTGTTGACCGCAAACCGGCAGGTCCCGCTGCCCGACGAGATGACCGCATCGAAGGGACGGGCAAGCGATTCGCCGATTGCCTCGACCGTCTGGCTGATCAGCCGCTGAGAGAAAGCCGCGACTACTCCGAGCTCTTCCTGCGTCGCCATATACTTCAATTTATTCACATCTACCTCCGGCCCGGAATGCGTGTGCGAGCCGTTCAGGGCGATCTGCTCCTTTTCAAGGCCATATCGCTCCTGTACCTGCCGCCGGACCGAATCGGTGATGAATTTCGGGAAACGGATGATATCGGCGCAAACCAGCACCGATCTCTTACCTTCCGCATCGGTAAACGAAATAGCCTTCACCCAGAGGTCGGTCAGATCGGCGCCCTTATCGGAAGGCCTGTTCCTGGCCGCGTAGCCTCCCATCCGGATCGGTTCGGAAGGCGTTATTTTCCTTTTCCCGAGCCCTACTTTCCAATCAGCCGCGCCTGCCGGCTGAAAGCAGCCCAGCAGGAGAATTAAAAAGATGAATTTCATTTGAATAACAAGCTTTATGTTATTTATTATGTCAAGAATCTACCCGGATTAAGTCCCGCAGGGACGGTATATGAATAACCGCCGGTGGAACCGGCGGACACGAAGCCCGTACTCAGGACGCCCAGTCCCGCAGGGACGGCACAGCAGGGAACCGGGTGTTCCGCCCCTGCGGGGCTTATCTCCCCTGGGCAGCGCTTCCCGTCCACGGGTTACGCGGAGCTTCACCCGCGGTTATGCATAATCCCGCCCCTTCGGGGCTTCCCCACCGAAAATATACGGAATCAGAATCTATAACAGCTGTATTCTTCTGCCAGCTATCGGGACACATCATCACATCAACTAATCGTCTCATCATCTAATCACCTTATACATAATGCTCGTATCATAATCTGTATAATGGATGTATTTCCTGTTCTGCATCCACAGCAGTACATTTTTTTCTCCTTTCTTCCTGAATCTCGGGACAAAGGGGCGGACGTTGTCAAATTCGGAATTCCGGGTGACAGGCGTAATTTTCCAGCTGTTCCCGCTATGTTCCCGTCGGGCTTTGCTGATCTCGAAGCGTCCGTTGACCTGGTGCGACAGGTAAATTACCGACGGATCCGACGGGTCGAAGGTCATGCCGCCCGAATAGTTGACCTCCCGTTCCCGGGCGCCCGGCTGTGTCTGCGGGAACCATTTACCCGATTCGATGAGCTTATGGTGCTGCCAGGCGCCGCCTTCATGGCGGGCGTAGTAATAATGATGCAGCGTATCGCTGGGGTAGCGGGTATAAGCCACTACCGGTTTGCCTTTATCGGTGACAATGTCAAAAATCCAGGCTTTCCCGGTTTCCTGCGATGCCTGGTAAACGAGGCTGGCGTCAGAAGGATGGAAGGGAAGCTGCGCTAAGGTACAGATCAGGCTCCCGTCCGCCCGCCAGAAAGATCCGTCCTCGTAATAGCAATAGTAAACCGAGTTCAGAGGCTCAACGGCGGGATGCCCGTCCGTAAAAATCATATGCACCCTGGAAATGCCGTCGGAATAATACTTTACATAAGGCCTGTTGTTGACATCGAGGTTCCTGGAAGTGACCACCACTTTCGGTTCCGACCATGTTTTACCTCCGTCCTCAGAAGTGATCAGGTTGGGCTTGAACCCGATCCATCTGCCGAAACAATAGATCCTGTTGTTCTCGCGGCTCAGCATGAAGGGATTGGCGTAGGTGTAGGTTTCCCTCACAAAAGTTTTGAGCAGCTCCTCGGTTCTCGGAAGGAAAACACGAGGCTCGCTAAAGCTTCTGACATTTCCCGGAGTGGAGGTGATATTTTGTATCACTCCCATGGCGTCCTTCCTGCCGCCGTGCCAGGTATACATGGCCAGCAGGTTGCCGTTTGGCAGAACCAGGAACGCCGGGTTATCGTGATCATCCACCTCAAGCTTTGAATAGAGAGTCGTTTTCTCCGTCCTGCCGCTTTTAAGATCAAGGGAAGCGGCTTCTATGCTGCCGTCTTTTGTCACCCACCCGGTCACGACCAGGTTTTTGCGCGGATGCGAATAAATGGCGCGCGGATCGCTGAACCAACACCAGGCGCCGTCGTCTGTGAGCTTGTCCTGCGCCCCGCCGGCGGCCGGCAGGACAAGAAGCAAGAGAAAACAAGCAACACGGTGGTACGGTAAGAGCTGCATATATAATTAAGGAATAAGGTCTAAAGATAAATCCCTGTTTTAATAACCCGGCCCGGATGAAATTATACTCTTCCGGGGCTTTTTTTATAAAAAACCGCCAGAGATCCGTCGCCGGAGGCCGGAATTTTCAACTGAAAAAAAAATCAAAAAAAAATTTGCGGAGTAGTCCTTCTCATGCGAGAGGTAGTAGTGTAAACATACCAGGAAAAGTATAGCATTTTTCTATGTTCAAAATAGTATGCAAACATAATAATGAGTATTCCCTTTTTTGCCATAAAACCTGTTCTTTATGAAAAGAAAATTTATTAATCTAAGATTATTCCGTATCTGCCTGGGGGCTGCTGTCCCCATCGGTATGGGAATTTTAGCCATGACGCCGGTAAGCGCCGGTGCAACGAAGACGCGGAACCCGGTACATCTCTCCAAGGCCCAGGCTCCCGACCGGAATGTCAGGGGAAGGATCGTTTCGGGTACCGACGGCTCTCCGCTGCCGGGAGTCAGCATTCTCCTGAAAGGCACCCAGACCGGGACGACCACCGACGCAGCGGGTAATTTTGCGCTGCGGATCGGCGACGGCCCCGACCAGGTGCTCGTGCTCTCGTATATCGGTTATGAAACCCAGGAGGTGACGGTGGGCAACCGGGATATACTGGATATCACCCTGGTTGAAAGCGCAGAAATGCTTCAGGAAGCAGTTGTGACCGCATTGGGTATCAAAAGAGAGGAAAGGAGCCTGGGCTATTCGATTGCGAAGGTAGACGGAAAGGAGTTTGTGCGCGTATCGCAGGAGAACGTGCTGAACGCCATGGCCGGGAAAGTGGCAGGTGTCACGATCAACCAGACTGGCGGCACCGGCTCATCGGTCAGCATGGTGATCAGGGGAGCTACTTCGCTTAACAACGATAACCAGCCTTTGTTCGTGATCGACGGCGTACCTGTGGCCAACACGCTCAACAACGTTACCCAGATCGGAAATGACAACCGTGTGGACTACGGGAACGCTATTTCGAGCCTTAACCCTGAAGACATTGCCAATGTAACGGTGCTGAAAGGAGCGAGCGCCGCCGCCCTTTACGGATCCCGCGCAGGAAACGGGGTCGTGCTGATCACGACCAAGAGCGGACAGGGAGTGGATAAAATGACGGGGAGCGTTACTTCCAATACCGTATTTGACAAGCCGTATAAATTCCTGAGATGGCAGTCCAAGTTTGGTCCGGGCCAGTTTTCGGCGATCCCCCAAAGCGTTTCCGGGAACCCGCTTACCAACCCGCTCGGAAGCCTCATCCAGGAAGAAGTAGGCGCTCTTTTCGGCGCTGAGCTCGATAAAGGATATGAAGCAGCCCAGTGGAGCAGCCCGCTTGACACGAACGGGAAAAGGATTCCTACTCCTCTTGTCTCTTACCCGGACAACGTCAGGAATTTCGTCAGAACGGCCGTTACGACTACCAACGGCGTTTCAGTGGCCAACAGCTCGCAGAATTACAACTACCGTATTTCTTATGCCAATATGACGCATAAGGGCATGATCCCCAACTCCGACTTATTCCGGAATACGCTCAACATCAATTCGGGCATAAAGGTTTCCAAAAAGCTGACCCTGAGCACAAACCTGGATTTCAGCCGCAACAATTCCAACAACAGGCCGGCGACGGAGCGTGGGACCAACCCGCTGCAATGGGCATACAACATGTCGCCTCACCTGGATATCCGGCAGTTCAGGGATTACAAGCAGCCTACTCCAGACGGGCACTGGACACAGCTGACCGCTATCCCTGGGACAAACAACCCGTACTTTCTTGCCTACGAGGTCAATAACAGCTTCGAGCGCGACAGGCTGTACGGAAATGTGAAGGCCGACTGGCAGATAAGCTCCGATTTCAGCCTTATGGTAAGATATGGCCTCGATACCTATAACGAGCAGAGGGAAACGAAAATAGCGAACAGCTATACCGATGATTCGAGAGGGGTATATGGGCTGATGAACATCAAGAATTTCGAGAGCAATGCCGACTTCCTGGCCACTTATAAGAAAAACATCTCCGATTTCAGTATTTCGGCTTCTGTCGGAGGGAATATGAGGTATCAGCACGGGAGCAACTCGTATGTCGGGTCCAAAGCTCAGGGAGGGTTGATTGTTCCGGAGCTGTATACGACCGACAATATACTGCCTGTCAACCGCGAAACCTCGAGCAGCCGCTTCAGAAGAGGCGTCAACAGCTTGTACGGGATGGCTACTTTCGGGTTTAAAGATATCGTTTATCTCGATGTCAGCGGCCGGAACGACTGGTCGAGCACCCTTCCGGATGCAGCGCCCTACTTCTATCCTTCGGTGTCTTTGAGCGTGCTGGCCAACGAGTTTCTCAACTTTTCGAACGATGTTAACCTGCTGAAGCTGAGAGCGAACTATGCACAGGTAGGGAACGACGCCGGTCCTTACCAGCTGCAGCAGGTGCTCGGCAATGCCGGTGCATGGGGAGACGTTCCCCGCTTTTCTACCTCTGCCGTGCTCCTGAACTCAAAATTGAAGCCTGAAATAGCGACTTCCTACGAGGGCGGGATCGACGTGGCCCTGTTCAGGAACAGGCTGAATTTCTCGGCAACCGCCTACGTGGTCGACAACCGCAATCAGATCTTTGGTACCTCTATTTCGCCGTCGACCGGCTATGTGGTGCAGAATATCAATGCAGGGCTGCTGAGAAGCCGGGGAGTAGAGCTTACGCTGGGAGGAAGCCCGGTGCAGAGAGGAGACTTTAACTGGGACGTTAACTTCAACTGGACCCGTAACCGGACCAGGATCATGGAGCTGCCTGAAGAAATGCCGTTCTTCACTTTCTGGGAAGATGCCAAAGGCGGCGCTTGGACTTATAAAGGAGAAGACATAGGCGATATCTACGGGCCCGAGATCGCCGTAGTGACAGATCCCAGCTCGCCCTACTACCAATGGCCGCTACTGCAGCGCGATCCCACCTACGGCTGGGCTTTGCATAAAGTAGCCGCTGAAGGGCAGGCCAGTAAAAATAAGGTGGGTAACTTCAACCCTAAGTTTATCATGGGCATGCAGAATTCCATCTCCTACAAGAGCTTCCGGCTCGCCTTTACGCTTGACTGGAGGAACGGGGGGAATTTCGTTTCGCAGACGTATCGTTACGGGATGAGCAATGGGCAGACCCAGCTGGCGCTCGACAGACTGATCGATGCCGGCGGACGCCAGGGTAAAGAGCTGGCCGACTGGCTGAAAGCAAACCAGGAGACCATGATCAAGATCAACGGCAATGTATTCCCCATGGTGGGATACCCGACGCCTGAGCATACTTCGTTCCCGACGTTCTACGGCGTGGTATTACCGCATGGCGGGATCATCGTACCGGGTGTATATGAATACACCGGCGCAGATGGTGTTGTTCGCTACGAAGAGAACCTCGGCGAGAAAATCAACCCCGGCGCCCGGACGGACGGCACCCAGCCGGCTCCCTATGCGGCGGTCAACCCCTGGGATTTTATCCAGCCTACGGTTTTCGACGCTTCCTATATCAAGCTGCGGGAAATCTCCCTTTCCTACGGTCTGCCTGCCAACCTGCTGAAAGCATGGAAGCTCCAGGATGCCAACATATCTGTGTACAGCCGCAATATTATCCTCTGGACCGCTTCAAAAATCAACATCGATCCGGAAAATGCCTACCAGGCCCAGGCCGGCGCCCAGGCGGGTGTACAGTTTAAGCAGGGTATAGAGCGCTATAACGTCAATCCTCTCGTAATTCCCGTAGGGGTGAAGCTGAACGTTACCTTCTAAAGCCAATCTTAAAGTCTTTAAAATCATGAGTTTACTAAAGAAAATATATAAGACGGGGCTGGTTTTCGGTGTGCTGACGTCGCTGTCGTGTACCGACCAGCTGATCGAAATGAATGAAAACCCCAACGGCGCAAACCCCGAGACCTCCAGCCCTAACCTGGTGCTGAGCACCGTGCTGAGCGAAGCCGGGCGGGCCTTCGTAGGACTGGGTTACCAGGACATCGCCGGGGTCATGCAGCATACCCAGAAAGACGGCTGGGAAAGCGGCCATAATTCCTATGACTGGGGCGGAAGCAACGACTGGTCGGGCTATTACGGCATCCTGCGCAACAATAAATTTGTGTATGATAAAGCCGTCGAGATGGATCAGCCGCTTCACCAGGCGGTCAGCCTGATCATGAAGTCGCTGATGTTCGGCCTGATCACCGACCTGTGGGGCGATGCGCCGTATTCCAAAGCGTTGCAGGGAGATAAAAGAACGCTCGACGTGATCTATCCCGTATTCGATTCGCAGCAGCAGATTTACGAAGGCATCCTGGCCGACCTGGATGAGGCCAATACGCTGTTATCTGCTTCTTCGTTCAACAGCGCCCTGGGAAGCGCCGATATCTACTTCCAGGGGAATGCTTCGAAATGGAGAAAATTCGGTAACTCGCTCGCGCTGCGTTACTACATGCGCCTGGCTGAAAAGCTGCCTGCCGTAGCCAAAGCGGGGATTGAAAAAATTGCGGGCGATCCGACCAGGTATCCCGTCATCACCAGCGTCACCGACGATGTCGCGATGGCTTTCCCCGGCAACAGCAATGCCGATTCCTGGCCGTCGAACGCTACCTATGACAACGACGCCACCAACTACCGCCGCATCAAAATGTGCCAGACGCTGGTACAGGCGCTTCTTGACAGGAACGATCCCAGGATCGGGGTATGGGCCAACAAGGTGGAGATCTTTTTACAGGTAAGCGCTTCGCTTCCGGCCAATACTGACAGGGTCGCCGATACGATCGTAAACGGGGTGGCCAGAAAAGTACGCTACATCTCTCCCGACAGGCTGCGGCCCGCCGGAACTCCGGTTAGCAGCGTCAACCAGCACCCGGATTACGTAGGGCTTCCTATCAAATTGTCGGTCCCCTATGTCTACAACCAGTTTACGAACGGTACACAGTCGGCGCGCAACCCGCACGTATCGTGGGTAAACAGCAAGTTTGCCGATGCCAAAAGTGGGATCAAGGCAAGGATCATGTCTGCGGCCGAAGTGCACTTCATACTGGCGGAGGCCTCTGCCGCTTATGGCTGGAATGCCGGCGACGCCGAGACCCACTACCAGCAGGCGATACAGGCGTCGTTCCAGGCGTGGGGACTCACCGATGCTGCTGCCCTGGCCGCCTACCTCGCGCAGCCTCTGGTTAAATTCGACGGCACCCAGGAGCAGATCATTACCCAGAAATGGATCTCGAGCTGGTCTGTAGCGACCGAAGCCTGGATGGATTGGAGAAGGACGGGTTTTCCGAGGCTTGAAGGCGCCTCGCTGGCCGGGGTGCTGCCGGTACGCTTCTACTACCCGCTCGCAGAGAGAAACCAGAATGCCGAGAATATAAGCGCGGCAAACGAGCGTCTCGAAAAGACGCAATATTCTCCTTTGGGAGATGACGGAGCAGCAAACAGTATCTATTCGAAGCCCTGGGTTATTCAGGGGACCAATAAACCCTGGTAATAAAGAAGAGCTCCGTGAGACTTATATTTTTATGGATCAATGCGTGGATATGCCTTACGGGCGTATTCACGCATTCTTACGGCCAGTCGTTTAAGGCAGGAGCGTCGGTGAGGGTCATCACGCCCGATCCGTTGCTGCCCGTATCGGGAGGCATGGGTATCCCGAAGCAGGCTACAGAAAAGAAAGGAGATCTTTTTGTAAGGGCGCTGGTAGTCGAAAATAACGGTGTAAGGGTTGCATTTGTGGGCATCGACAACCTCGGCTGGCCGGCGGCGCTGGGCGACCGGTCAAGGAAGCTGGTGAAAGGTATTCCGCCGGAAAACATCCTGATAGGGGCCACGCACACGCACAGCGCTCCTGATGCTTACGGTTTTCCCGATGAATCGGGGAAATCTTCCGTCGACCTGAAGTACCTGGACTGGTGCGTGGGCCGGGTTGCGGAGGCCATCAATGAGGCGGTCGGGAACCTCCGGCCCGCGACGTTGAAAGTTGCAGTAGGCGAAGCCAAAGGCCGTATCGCCTATAACTATTATGCGGAAAAGCTGTACGACCCGCGGTGCGGCGTCATACAGGTCTTGTCGGCAGACGACAATAAAAAAGTGATCGCCACGATGGTCAACTATGCGGTTCACCCGGAGACGCTCGGTTCGAAACGGGGAATATTAAGCCCCGATCTTTGCGGGCCACTCTACGAAAGGATCGAGCAGCAGACCGGCGGAACAGCCATTTTTATGAACGGCGCACTTGGCGGGATGGTCACCGCCGATAACCGCGGCGACGGCAAATCGGAGCCCGACATGTGGCAGGAATGCATCAGGATAGGCCGCCTGCTGGCAGACGAGGCGCTGCGTATCGTTAAAGACGCCCCGGTGATAGCCAATCCGCAGGTTTCCAATCTGGCAGAAAGGCTTACGCTGCCTGTCGATAACGAGGCGATGCGCATGGTGCTCAAAAGTTCCCCGGTCAGCCTGATGACGAACGATGCCGATAAGGTCTCTACGCAGGTGAATCTTATCAGCCTGGGGCCGGCCAAGCTGCTGACCATTCCGGGTGAGGCGCTGCCGAATATCGGTTACTACCTGAAGCGGAATATGCAGACCGACTTCCCTTTCCTGCTCGGATTGACCAATGATGCCTTCGGCTATATCATGACCAGGGAAGATTTCCAAAGCTTCCAGACCTACAATTACATTTCCAGGACCACCCTGGGAGAAAACACCTATGATCTTTATCGTGATCTTGTTTTTAATAAGCTCCTGAAGAGGAAATAGCGGTTCGGAAAAACATTAAGGGATTAAGATCATTAAGGCCTTTCTTAACTACCCTTAATTTCTTAATGGTTAGAAAAATAAAACATTAAGGGATTAAGATCATTAAGGCCTTTCTTAACTACACTTAATTTCTTAATGGTTAGAAAAATAAAACATTAAGGGATTAAGATCATTAAGGCCTTTTTTAACTACCCTTAATTTCTTAATGGTTAGAAAAATAAAACATTAAGGGATTAAGATAACAGGAAGACGGTCCGGCGTTTCGGGCGGGGCCAGGGGTGCGCTTTTTCTTCATAAATATCGATAACCAAAAATTTAATTACTTTATTCTAATTCAAATGCTATTCAAAAATCGAATCGTTACGGCCTTACTTTTATGCCTGCTTGCAGGTTTTTCTGTAGGCCAGGTTACTCCGGAAAACGCGCTGGACAGCTATATAGCCAATGGCGATAAAACCTATAAGTGGGAAGAAAAGGAGTCTTTTTCGGAAAACGGGGTGACAGTCAACCAGGTGCTCCTGACTTCCCAGACCTGGCAGCATATTGTATGGAAGCACCAGCTCACCATCATTACGCCGGATAAACGCAGCTACGACGGCGCGCTTCTTTTTGTGACCGGAGGCTCGGTAAAAGACGGCGAGCCCAACTGGAGCTCCAAAACGAACGACGGCCTCCTGAGGGGATTGATGGGCCTTGCGCTCGAAAACGAAGCGACCGTGGCCCTGATCAGGCAGGTTCCCAACCAGCCGCTTTACGACAACCTGAAAGAAGATGCCCTTATTTCCTTTACGCTTCATAACTTCAAAAAAGATAAGGACTATTCCTGGCCGGCGTTGTTTCCTATGGTGAAAAGCGCGGTAAAGGCAATGGATGCCGTGCAGGAATTCTCGCTGAAAAAGTACAACCACAAGATCAGCCGGTTTACCGTGTCGGGTGCTTCCAAAAGAGGCTGGACTTCCTGGCTTACAGGGTCTATTAAAGATCCCAGAGTGGAAGCGATAGGCCCCATGGTGATCGATATTCTCAACATGCCTGCCAGCCTTGACTACCAGATCAAGACCTGGGGAGACTACAGTGTCGAGATAGAAGACTATGTAAAGCTGGGGATCCCCCAGTCGCACAGCACGCCTGACGGCCAGGCGATCACAACCATGGTAGACCCGTATTCATACCGCGCCCGGCTGACTATCCCGAAAATGATCTTTATGGGTACGAATGACCCTTACTGGGTAGTGGACAACATCAAAAACTACTATAAGGACATACCCGGGAAAAACCTGCTTCACTATGTACCCAACGCCGGCCATGACCTTGGCGGCGGAGCGCAGGCCATACAGGCGCTTGGCGGTTTCTGGGCCCACACGCTCCGGAGCAAAGATTATCCCGAATGTACCTGGGACCTGTCGGTAAAGAAAAAGACCGCGCGGATCAAGGTGGGCACCACGCCCGGCAAGCTGATCGGCGCCACGCTCTGGTCGGCAGATTCCAAGGATAAGGACTTCAGGGACGACAAATGGAGCAGTGTTCCGGTGAAAGTGTCCGGGAAAAAGGTTTTGAAGGTAAACGAGCCCCTGCCCGGAGACGGCTACAGGGCATTTTATGTAGACCTCAAATACAAAGCGCCCAACGGAACCGACTATACCACCAGCACGAGGGTATTTATCGCGGACCCGGAGAAGGTCTGGATCGATTGATTTAATGAAGACCAATGATCTGATATCTCCAGGATATTGGCATTTTCTTATAGGTTATTATCCGCTTTTGTTATGATTGTGTAAAACTTTTTGTAAGAACAGTGGTCTTTATTGAAAATACGAAGTAATACAGTCAGTAGTATTATTCTAAACAGGATCATGGAGATCTCACGTGCCAAATACCTAGCGGAAGCATTGCTTAAGAGCAGATTGTCGCGGGAGGATCTTGATGATTTACTGAGCGGGATGAATGACGACGAAATAGTAAAGGTTTATTCCGACGTGCTGGAGTCCTATTTCAGTGATCTTTTGAAGCAGCAGGATGAAGACAACACCTGAGCGAAGTACCCCGGAAGAAGCTGCGGCTTTGATAACGGAAAGAAAATAAAAGTAAGGCAGGCAGAAATCGATCTCTGCCTGCCTTTATGTTTAAAATTACATTTTATATCAATTAAGCATGCCCAGGCCAAATATCTTACCCGTCTTCCTGCTGGCAGCCCTTTCACTCGTTTCAGGGTGCAGAAGCAGGGTTGAAACAGGCTCAGAGCCGTCTGTGAGGGAAGTTGTGGACAATCTTGTTACCCGCCTATACGACACCTACACGCCGGTGCAGATGGACACATTGAGCAGTTCCTACATTTTAAGCCTTCTTACCGGCCGGGAAAAAGAGGTGCTGGCAGAGCGTTACTGGATGTTTGATGTCAGTGTGCCGTCGAAAGTTTCCCTGATGCGGGATAAAAATCAGGGAGAGGTTCCGTTCTGGCTGCAAGCTGCCGGGTTTTCAAAGACGGATTTGACCGTAGAAAATGAAATGTCCGTCTACGAGGTATGGCAGAAGGATTTTCCTGCCGGGCGCGTCAGGCTGGGGATCAATGGCTTCGACAAGCACCGGCCGGTTTATTTTGTAAGCGTAAAGCCTCTTTCGGAAAATGACAGTCTGTCGATCAGCCCCGTGTTTCCTGAAAGCCAGCATATCATGAAGATGGATACCGGGGCATTTACCTACCACGATTGGGATGGGCTCGTGCTCACGAAAGTCCCCGGGGAGCTGCGCGGCGGTCAGCTGCTGACGACAATCCGGGGCAGGGCCAGGGAAGCGCATCTCATCCGCGCGTTCCGCGATACGCCTTATCCCTCGTCGGTTATCCCCGACCAGGTATTGCTTACATGGAGCGGTAACCCGGCATCATCACAGGATATTCAATGGCGGACCGCAAAAACAGTAGGAGAGAGCCTTGTGCAATACTGGCCCGAAGGGCTTCCCGATACGGCGTCTGTTGCGGGCGAGGCGTTTGTGATGGAGGACAGGCTGCTGAGAAATGATCGTTATGTGAATCGCTACACCGCCAGGCTGCGAAACCTGGAGGCGGGTACGAAATACCGCTACCGCGTGGGAAGCAGTAAAGCCGGCTGGACGGAAACCTTCTCGTTCGAGACCGCGCCCGGGGAAGCAAAGCCCTTTTCGTATATCTGGTTCGGCGATACGCATCATTCTCCCGTATTCGGCGATATGCTGCAGAAAACCAGGGCAAGGCACCCCGATGTCAGCTTCTACCAGATAGCCGGCGACCTGGTATCGACCGGCCTGCACAGGGACGACTGGGACAAGCTGTTTGCCTATACCGGTAACGTATTCGCCTCGAAACCGGTGATGACCATTCCCGGAAACCACGACAGCCAGGATGGCCTCGGCGCCTGGATGTACAAGGAGATGTTCAGCTACCCGGAAAACGGCCCTTCGGGAGTCCCGGCCGAAATGACCTATGCCTACCGGTACGGGAATGCGCTTTTCCTGATGATCGACGCGACGTCTTCTCTGCAGGCGCAGACGGATTGGATTACAAAACAATTGTCGGAGACGGACGCAGCCTGGAAATTCGTGATGTTCCATTTTCCGCCTTACAATTTTGTAGAACCTTACCCGGAGATCATAGCCGAATGGGGCCCGGTTTTTGACAAATACCATGTAGATATGGTGATGGGAGGGCATATGCACTACTACCTGCGTACCAGCCCGATCTATCATAACCAGGTGGTGGACGATTTCTCGAAGGGCACTGTATACACGATGTCGATCAGCATTGAAGGAAAGCAGGACGAATGGCCTGAAGAAAAATACGCGGTGAAGCGCTATCCGGGCGGGCCACTGTACCAGCACATGACCATTGACGGCAATACGCTCCGGTACGTTTGCTACGATCCTGAAGGAAATATTAAAGACGAGCTGAGTATTACCAGGTAATAAGGAGATACGATTAGTAACGAAATAGTCAAAATCTGTAAAATTATATTCTTCAATGTCCAAGGAACATCTGGCCTTTTACGGAGGTCGCAAATCGGTAGAGAAAAATTTCGGATGGCCCGTTTTTGACGATAACGAAATAAAAGCTGTAGAGGAGGTATTGCGCAGCGGGAAGTGGGGCAGCCCCAACTGCCAGGATAAGGTAGCTGAGTTCGAGCAGGCTTTTGCCGGCTACTGCGGTACCAAATATGCCGTAAGCTGCGTAAACGGATCTGTTTCCCTGCGTATTGCCGTCATAGCGAGCGGCATCAGGCCGGGAGACGAGGTGATCGTCCCGCCCTACACTTTTATAGCGACCGCCTCTACAGTGATAGAATGTAATGCTGTTCCCGTCTTTGTCGATATAGAGCCCGGTACTTTTAACCTGGATCCGGCTAAAATTGAAGCAGCGATCACGCCGCGCACCAAAGCGATCATTCCCGTACATTTCGGCGGCCTGGCATGCGATATGGACAGTATCCTGGCTATAGCCGAAAAGCACGGACTGACGGTGATAGAAGACGCCGCTCACGGGCACGGAGCCGAATACAAGGGCAGAAAGCTCGGAAGCATAGGCAAGGCAGGGAGCTTCAGTTTCCAGTCTTCCAAAAACATGACAAGCGGCGAGGGAGGGGTTGTGGTGACGAACGACGAGGAGATGTACAAGATGATGGCTTCGCTGCGGAATGTGGGCAGGCTTGAAGAAGGACAATGGTATGACCACTTTAACGCAGGCTGCAACTACCGCCTGACGCAGATGCAGGCCGTCATGCTGACCGAGCAATTGAAGCGGCTGGAGGTGCAGACCAGGATCAGGCATGACAATGGCCGCTACCTGGCGCAGCTGCTGAACGGAATAGAAGGAATCGAGCCATTGAAAAGCGATGTGGGCGAAACGCTCAACTGCTATCACCTTTTTATATTCCGTTACCGGCCCGAAGCTTTCGGAGGCCTGGGCCGGGAGGAATTTGTAAACCTGCTTGGGGCAGAGGGCATTCCCTGTCTGAAAGGTTATCCCCATCCGCTCTACAAGCAACCCCTTTTCCAGGAAAAACGGTTCATGTGCTATGCAATTCCGGAGTCGGCAGACTATACCGGGGTATACTGCGAAGAAGCGGAGAAGGCCTGTAATGAATCGGTCTGGATCTTGCAGAATTCGCTGCTGGGAGATAAGAGTGATATGGAAGCTTTTGCCGAAGCCATCCGGAAGATCAAAGCTGCGTTTAGCTGACAAAGGGAATTACGGCTTATCTTTGCATCCTCTGTGATCTGCCGTCGGGTATTTCACAGAGAAGTAAACGTAATCCAAATTGTTATTCCTGTGCTCAGAACGTTAGCTTGTATCATACTGGTAGCCGGTACCTTTTGTGTCCATTCCTCATTCGGCCAGCAGGGAAAGGCGGAGCGGATAAAGCTTCACAAAAAGTATGTAGATGAAATTGCTGCGATCGCGGAGGATCCGGCCGTGCGGTCGGCCTTCGAAATTGCGGAAAAGACGGATCCCCGGACAATACAGGATCTGGTCCTGCTGACCGGGATTCCTGCCCCGCCGTTTAAAGAAGAAAAAAGAGGAGAAAAATTTGCGTCCATGCTTTCGGAAGCCGGGATAGACAGCGTCTGGACAGACGGGGTCGGAAACGTAATAGGGCTCCGGAAAGGCACCGTCAGGAAAAGAGCGGTGATGGTGGATGCGCACCTCGATACGGTATTTCCCGAAGAGACCGACGTCAGGGTAAGTACTTCGGGAGATACGTTAAAAGCCCCCGGCATAGGAGACGACACGCGCGGGCTGGCGGTGCTCCTGGCAGGCCTCAGGGCCATGAACCAGAGCGGGATTAAAACCGACGCGGATGTCCTGTTCGCAGCCACGGTCGGCGAGGAAGGACTGGGGGACTTACGGGGCGTGAAGCACTTGTTCGGCAGCAGCGGTCCGAAGATCGATGCGCATATCGCCCTCGACGGCGTGAGCATAGGCGGTATAGTCAACAGCACGGTAGGCTCGATACGGTACAGGGTTACATTTAGTGGTCCGGGGGGCCATTCATACGGCGCTTTCGGACTGGCAAATCCTCACAACGCGCTTGCCGGGACGATTTCGCGATTTGTCGAGGAAGCAGACATCTATACGCGTGCCGGTATCAAAACTACCTATAATATAGGTGTGATCGGTGGCGGTACCTCCGTCAATGCGGTTCCGTTCGAATCGTGGATGGAGGTCGACATGAGATCGGAGAGCCCGGAGCGCCTCAAAGGGCTCGACGATATCTTCAGAAACGCTGTGGCAAAAGCTTTGGACCGTGAAAATGAAATAAAAAGGATGGGGGAGGACCTGACGGTCGACATCAGGCAGGTGGGAGACAGGCCATCAGGCTCCATAGCCGAAGACAGCCCGCTGGTACAGCGTACCGCGGCTTCGGCAGCCCTGCTGGGCGCCGTGCCGCTTCTCGGGGCAAGCTCCACCAATTCCAATACACCTCTCGCCCTGGGGATCCCCTCGGTGACTATCGGCACCGGCGGAAAGGCTGGCGGAGCGCACTCCCTCGACGAATGGTTCCTCAACGAAGACGGATACCTTGGGGTTCATCATATGCTGCTGGTGATGCTGTCCGAAGCTGGAATTAGCAAATAATACGCTAATTTTGTCGCTTGTATACTTTCTGTAACCGCTGGTAAAGGATGTCAGCAGATGGCATAAAAGCATTTTTGAGATTGGTCCTGGTAAGCGGAGCCATACTGGTATGCGGCCGGGCGGGCGGACAGGACCAGCTGCGCCAGGCGGATTCACTTTTCGCGATCGGGCAATATCTTTCGGCCCAGGAACTTTACACGACGCAGCTTTCGACAGGTAACGGCGTCAGGCCTACCGCCTTGCTGAAGCTGGCTTATATAGCAGAGCTGAACGGTGATTACACCAAAAGCCTGTACTACCTCACTTTACTTTCCAAAGGTAACCCTTCAGAGGCGGTCTACCAGAAGATGGAAGCCCTGGCGCTCAAATACCGGCTCAGCGGGTATACGTTCGATGACTTTGGTTATTTTATACTGTATGTGAAGAAGTACGGACAATGGCTGTTCCTGGTTCTGATCGTGATAGCCGGGTACCTGCTATTCGAGCTCTTTGTAAAATACAGGAAAAATGAGACCATCACTTTTGTGCCCAAAGCAATTGTCGTTCTTTTTTTGCTCGGGCTCCTGGCGGTGCTGAATATCAATGAGCTCTACGAGGAAGGGATAGTAGCCAGCGACACTACCTTCCTGAGGGATAGCCCGTCTTCGGCATCCTCGGTGGTAGGCACCATCGGGAAAGGGAATAAAGTGATAGTACTGGGCAGGCGCGACCATTGGAAGCTGGTTTTCCTGAAAGGGAAGCTCGTATACGTTAAACAGGATGATCTTCTGCTTATCTAGCGGCAGGCGCTGGCATCATATTTTCCTTGCCGGAAGCAGACAAACCATATGACCAATGAAGCAAATTCTGTTATTGTTTTTGATCCCCTTAACCCTGATTGTGTTTTCCGGGTGCAGGGAAAAGGGGCCTCATCTGACCGATACGCTGACCTATCGTGCCGAGCTGACGCCTAACGGCGCGCCTGTCGCAGCCCGGACAAATGCGTCGGGGGTTGCCGCGCTTGAATATACGAGGAGCGCTGACCAGGGTTCAGGCGGCCGGCTTTCTTTCAATCTTTCCCTGAAAGGAATAGACCCCGTTAGGGTAGTGATTGCGTACGGCGATCCTCATCCCTGGGATATCGGGCCCGAAATTGTGGACTTAACTTCTCAGGTAAGCGCAGCAGGAGGCACCGGTACCATTACCCTGGCGGGTCCCCTGGAACACGGGAAGCTCATTAATAATTATTGCTATTTCAGGATCGATACGGAAGAATACCCGTACGGCGAGCTGCGGGGCCAGATACAGCTCGCAAAAGACAATTAAGCGCTACTACTTGTTGACCAGATGCCAAAGAAAAAAGTTTACGAAGCGGTGACCATTACCGACTTCGCATCAGAAGGTAAATGCATATATAAATCAGAAACTGACGGAATTATTTTTGTTGAAGGTAAAGTGGCGCCGGGCGATGTGGTAGATCTCGAGGTATACCGCAAAAAGAAAAGCTACCAGGAAGCCCGGGTGACCAGGATACATGAATTTTCTGCGCTGAGGACTACACCCTTTTGCGAGCATTTCGAGATCTGCGGCGGCTGCCGGTGGCAGAATATCCGCTATGAGGAACAGCTGCGTTTTAAAGAGCAGCAGGTGAGAGATCATCTCGAAAGGATAGGGAAGGTGCAGGATCTCCACATGCTGCCCATTGTAGCGGCCGACCGGCAGCAGTATTACCGCAACAAGCTGGAGTTTACGTTTTCGGACAGTAGATGGCTTACTTCCGACGAAATTCGCAGCGGCGAAGCGCTTAGCCGTAACGCGCTAGGTTTTCATATTCCGAAGCGATTCGATAAAGTGTTCGCTGTACGCAAATGTCAGCTGCAACCGGATCCTTCCAACGAGATCCGGAATGAGCTGCATGCATGGGCCGAAAAAGAAGACCCGGACTATTATGATCTCCGTAACAACAAAGGATTTTTAAGGAACCTGATCATAAGAACGGCCAATACGGGAGAAATTATGGTTATTGTGCAGGTTGCACAGCCTGACGAGAACCGGACAAGCCGGGTAATGGAATTCCTCCGGCAAAAATTTCCTGAGATCACTTCACTGTACTACATCGTCAACCAGAAGGGGAACGACTCTTACCAGGATCAGGTCCCGGTTCATTATCATGGTGCCAGGGCGATCCGCGAAGAAATGGAAGGGCTGACTTTCATGGTAGGGCCCAAATCATTTTACCAGACAAATTCCGACCAGGCATACCGTCTCTACGAGGTCGCAAGATCGTTTGCGGAATTAACCGGAAATGAGTTAGTATACGACCTTTACACAGGCACAGGCACGATTGCTAATTTTGTTGCTAAATTTGCTAATAAGGTAATCGGGGTAGAATATGTGGAGGAAGCGGTAGCTGATGCCAGGGTGAATTCGCAGATTAACAATGTGTTTAATACCCGGTTTTGGGCCGGAGATATGAAGGAAGTGCTCACCGGAGCGTTTCTTGATCAGCACGGTCGTCCGGATGTTATGATTACAGATCCGCCCCGCGCGGGGATGGATGCACCGGTGATCGATGTAATGCTAAATGCCGCTCCGGAGCGGATCGTTTATGTAAGCTGCAACTCGGCAACGCAGGCCAGGGATATCCAGATGCTTTCGGGGATGTACCGGGTAGAAAAAGTTCAGCCTGTTGATATGTTCCCCAATACGCATCACGTGGAAAGTGTAGCGCTGCTTAAGAAATATGATTAAGATTTGATATAATAGATTTGTATTATTGATTTTTCGGGATACTTTTCTGTTACGTTACTTAATTTTTATTTATAATACTCTATTATAGAGTAAGTTATTATAGTCTGGTTAAACTAAAAATAGAATTCCCTGTTTTTGTTTTTTCGTTACGCCCGGTACTGCTTCCTCGGAATATGGGTATTATATCCGCCAGTCGCAGTTCCCGCTCACTATCCGGTTAGCAGGAAGATCATTCCTCAGGAAATTAACGCTTACAGGGACGATACCTGGCTAACTACGGCAGAATACAGCGCCGATAAAGCGCCGGAAGAGGATTTTTTAAGTTCTGTC
The DNA here is from genome assembly GCA_001724175.1 of Cytophagaceae bacterium SCN 52-12. Taxonomy (GTDB): domain Bacteria; phylum Bacteroidota; class Bacteroidia; order Cytophagales; family Spirosomataceae; genus Ravibacter. The sequence goes on from MEDT01000085.1 coordinate 19,780, forward strand.
TGTAGGGGGCACTATCTGGTTAGCCGCCGATAAAGCGGGCAGCGGGCGATAGAGAAGGTCAGAACATCACATCCCCGTTAGGGTTGTTCAGGTCGAAATCACCCATGTCGTTGGCCTTGCTCCTGAAGGTGCTGGTAGAAGCGCTTTTCTCGAAGCTGCCGATGCTGTCGGTCGGCGGGAAGCCCCGCTCGCCGGTATGATGAGGTGAATTGGGCTCGTAAAAAGAGTCCAGATCTGCAAATTTGGTATAGCGTCCTATAAATCTCAGGGTTACGTTGTCCAGCGATCCGGCCCGGTTTTTGGCAACGATCACTTCACCGACCCCCTGGAGGGAGTTACCGGCTTCATCCTGCGTAAACCCGTAATATTCAGGCCTGTAAAGAAAGATCACCATGTCGGCGTCCTGCTCGATAGACCCGGATTCCCTCAAATCTGAAAGCTGCGGCTTTTTCTCGCCTCCCCGTGTTTCGACGGCCCGGCTTAGCTGGGAGAGGGCGATTACCGGAACATTGAGCTCTTTGGCAAGCCCTTTGAGAGAGCGCGAAATAATGGCGATTTCCTGCTCACGGTTCCCGCCTCCCTTGCCGCCGGTATCGGCTGTCATCAGCTGGAGATAGTCGACGATCACCATCTGTATATCGTGCTGGGCTTTGAGCCGCCGGCATTTTGCCCGGAGCTCAAGGACAGAAAGGGCAGGGGTATCGTCTATGAAAATAGGGGCGTTGGCCAGGTTGTTGATGCGTGAATGAAGCTGCTGCCATTCATGCGGCGCCAGCGTCCCTTTTTTAATTTTTTCGCCTTCAATCTCCGCTTCCGCCGAAATAAGCCGGTTCATCAGCTGAACCGCCGACATCTCGAGGGAAAAAATAGCAACTCCTTTTTTATAATCTACGGCCGCATTCCGCATCGTGGAAAGAACGAATGCCGTCTTCCCCATACCCGGGCGCGCCGCCAGGATGATCAGCTCGCTGGGCTGCCAGCCGGAAGTAAGATGGTCGAGGGCGGTAAAGCCGGAAGGTACCCCGGTAAGACCGTCGGGTTGGTTTTTTCTGGCCTCCAGCTCGTTGATCGTAATATTCATCAACGACCGCATGTCAACGTAATTTTTGCGGATATTGGCTTCCGATACCTGGAACAGAGCCTGCTCGGTCCTGTCGAGAAGGTGGAAAACATCTGTCGTATCTTCAAAGGCATCCCGGAGTATATCAGACGAGACCTTGATCAGCTCCCGCTTTATGGCAGCCTGGGAGATGATCCTGGCATGCGCTTCGATATTGGCAGCAGAATGTACCTTCGTGGTAAGCTCGGTAATATAACCGGGCCCGCCCGCCAGCACCAGCTCTCCGGCGGAGCGCAACCTGGCCGTCACGGTCAACAGGTCGATAGGCTCCGATTCGGCAAACAGGTTGATGATCGCCCGGAATATCCGCTGATGGGCTTCCTTATAGAAACTTTCGGGTTTGAGTATATCGGCAACAGCTGAAAGCGCATCCTTTTCAAGCATAAGCGCTCCCAGAACGGCTTCCTCCAGCTCGATCGCCTGCGGAGGAAGCTTGCCGGGCGACTGGTCGCCGTTGGTCAGACGCGCACCGGTCTTGCTCAGGAAGTGAGTTTTTGCAGCAGCTTCTGTAAACCTTTCATTTTCCATCTTAATGCAATATTAGGGATATAAGGGGAGAGGAAAAACAGGGCTCCTAAACTTTATTTTTATATGCTGATTAGAGCCTTGAAAATTAGGATTTTGCAGCACGCGGAAAGAGGATACCGGAACAAACCCCTTGTTTGTAAATAAATATTTTCTAAATTTTGCCTTCATTCACAAACACTCTAACACTTTTCAATTTGCTGGAAAAAATAATTTCCCTTGAAGACATCCCGCTGGTGGATTTTTTAGGTGTACAAAACGCTAATATCAAAGAAATATCATCTGCATTCCCCAAAAGCAAACTGATTTCAAGAGGCAATGAAATAAGAGTACGGGGAGCCGAGCCGGAAATCAGCCGGATATCGGAAATACTGGAATCCCTGATTGCCCACTTTCATAAATACGGCAGCATTACAGCCAACCAGATAAAAAATTACGTCCAGGACGGTCCGAATGCCGTCGAGGCAAGCATCCTGGCCGACGATAACCTGATTCTTATAGGCAACAAAGGGTTGGTGATCAAAGCCCGCACTTCCAACCAGATCAAAATGGTGGAAGCTGCCGGCAAATACGATCTCGTTTTTGCTACCGGACCGGCCGGAACCGGTAAAACCTATACCGCTGTAGCGCTGGCGGTGCAGGCTTTGCGTAACAAGGAGGTTAAAAAGATCATTATCACGCGTCCGGCTGTGGAAGCCGGCGAAAACCTGGGGTTCCTGCCGGGCGACCTGAAAGAAAAAATAGATCCGTATCTCCGCCCCATTTACGATGCGCTCGACGATATGATCCCGGCCGATAAGCTGAAGCTTCATCTTGAGAACCGTACCATCGAGATCGCCCCGCTCGCATATATGCGGGGCAGAACGCTGAAAAATGCATTCATCCAGCTTGATGAGGCGCAGAATACGACGTCTATGCAGATGAAAATGTTCCTGACGAGAATGGGGCCGGGCTCGAAAGTGATCATTACGGGAGACCGCACCCAGGTAGATCTGCCCAAAAACCAGAAGTCGGGCCTTATCGATTCGCTGAATATCCTTAGCAAAGTGAAGGGGATTTCGTTTATAGAGCTGGATAGCTCTGATGTTGTCAGGCATAGATTGGTTAAGGATATACTTGCGGCGTATGAAAAAAGCGAGACCTGACAGAAGTCTTCATCCGGTTATATTCCTTTTCATAACGGCGCTCGGCATCGGGCGGGCGGTCACATCCCCTGCGCAGGAAAATGACAGCCTGGCTGTGAAAAGATGCGCTACCATGAAGGCCTATCATTTCGGACTGAAAAGGCTTCCGTTCGCCGCGGATCCGCTGCAGGCAGTCAATGAGAAGATCACTTCCCATATCGAAAATAAAAGAAAGCTGAGGATGGCCGATTCTGATGTGATCCGGATCCCCGTTGTGGTGCACGTGATCCATGACAGGGAATCGGGAAGCATAGGCGGGAGAGGTAATCCCAATATTTCGGAAGAACAGATCCGCAGCCAGATCAGGATTCTCAACGAAGACTATCGCCGGGTGCAAGGTACGCCGGGTTATAATGAAAACCCGGTGGGGGTCGATACGGAAATAGAATTCTTCCTGGCCGAATTTACGCCCGACGGCGCACAGTCTGACGGTATTACGCGAAATTACTATAAGGCCAAAACACAATTTAACCCTTATACCGATGCAGCGACACTTGCCGGGATCGTGAGTTGGCCTGCCGACCAGTACCTCAACATCTGGGTTTGCACATTATCCGGAAATTACCTGGGCGTAGCACAGTTTCCGTCCCTTTCCGGTGTGCCGGGCCTCGACAATGCAGATGCCGACAAAGCTCTGACCGACGGGGTCATTATCGACTACAGGAGCTTCGGCGACGTGGGAGCGCTGGAAAATGCCAATTATAACCAGGGCAGGACCACCACACACGAAGTGGGACACTGGCTGGGCTTGCTGCACATATGGGGAGACGCCCGCTGCGGGGACGATTATTGCGCCGATACGCCCTGGGCAGAGACATCCAACAGCACTTCCTGCAATGAGGTGTTTTCTTCCTGCCGGGGAACGGCCACCCGCAATATGATCGAGAATTATATGGACTATTCTCCCGACCGGTGCATGAACGTATTTACCTTTAACCAGATGGAGAGGATGCATGCCGTTCTGGAGCTGAGTCCCAGAAGGGCTGCGCTGGTTGAAAATTCAAGGAAAGCAAGGCTCGAGGAAAGCGCCGGCCTGCTGGTTTCGGTGTATCCCAATCCGGTCGCCGACGGACAACTGAAAGCGGAGATCAGGTATAAAGGCTACCAGGATATAAACCTGGCGATCATAGATATGAACGGGCGAAAGGTCGGCTCTTCGTCGTACCGGAAAGTCTGGAGCCGCATTTTTACCGAATATGTCGGGAACCTGTCCCGCGGGATTTATTTGCTCGTGGTGACCAATGAAAACGGGGAGAAGGCCAGCAGGCGTTTTATCGTAAATTAGCAATCTGCGCTCAGCCATCGGAAATCGGGTCTTAGCCCGAGGCCGATTGCCGCCTGTCGGCAACTGACGGTCCTTTAACTGACAGCTATACAGAAGCAGATCATCAATACCATACTATCAAATCATTCCGATCAAATGT
>MEDT01000086.1 GCA_001724175.1 Cytophagaceae bacterium SCN 52-12
ACTTTAACCTGGTGCTCTATATCTCAGACGACAATGCGGCTTCGGAATGCGCCATTCTGCGAAACCTGACCATCCATAGCGTCGACGGATTGCTGGTATGCCTGTCGTCAGACACCACCGACTATCGCGTTTTCAAAGAGCTGATAGACGAAGGGCTTCCCATCGTGTTCTTTGACCGGGTGCCCGCCGGGCTGGAAACTTCCAAGGTGGTACAGGACGATTATAACGGGGCTTACCTGGCTACGAAGCACCTGATCGAAAAAGGATATACCCGTATTGCGCATATCACGGGACCGGCAGAATTGCAGCTTACCGAAAAACGGCTTGCAGGTTTTCTGGCAGCCCTGAAAGACCACCAGGTGACCGGCGAGCCCGGATGGATCGTCAATTCCGGCTTTTCCCAGGCCCATGGCTTCGAAGATACCGAATACCTGCTTCACCTGGAAAACCGCCCCGATGCGATCTTTGCCGTCAACGACAGGAAAGCCATAGGCGCTATGATGGCCTGTAAAAAATCGGGCATCGCTATCGGCGCCCAAATGGGTATCGTAGGTTTTACGAACGACCCGGTTTGCGAGGTGGTTTCTCCTACCCTGTCTTCCATGGCGGAGCCGGCCTATGAGATCGGCCGGAAAAGCTGCGAATTATTGCTGAAGCACATCAGGAAAGATACGTTCCGCGGAGAAGAGATTGTACTGTCGGGAGAGCTGATCGTACGGAAATCTACTCTTAAATAGCTGAAAAACCACCAAGCCCGCGTCATAACCATTCCTCCATATCAGGAATAGACGTCAATGGGAGCTCCGGTAGGCTTATTTTGTGATAGCATTCTCTTTTTTTGTAAATAACAGATACACTCAAAAACAACCTGACAAAAAAAATACATATTTTTCTTGAATAATAAATATTTTTACATAACTTAGTAACGAATATTCTCTACCGGTAAGGAATTCGAACCTTCTGTACTCAGCATAAAATATCGAAAACGCCTAAGCGTCATTCACCTCTATAACAGCATATACCATAGAATTATAAAATAATCATCAGACTGCGGGATCTCCGCAGTTTGATTGTATCTCCTAGACAGGAGTTTCGTGATCTTACCGTAATACATATTGTATTCCTTATCTCTAAAAACAAAACGACATGAGAATCAAGTTAAAAAAAATCCTGCCCCTTGTGGCCGCAATGATCCTATATTCAATAGGGTCGCACGCTCAAAAGTCTGACGTTTATAATTTCCCGATAAAACCGGGAACCGAAGAATGGAGCAAATTGAAATCGTATGACGAGCGATTGAATGCCTATAATGTTCCCGAAAACATACTAAAGGAAATGAGCACGGACGGATTGATCGAGACCTGCTTAAATTATCCTGAATTCAGGTTAGTCATGACCAGGAATAGTATTCAGGAAGGCTATAACCACGTTAAATCAAAATTTAACGGATTTAGGGAATTAGAAAACAGGCCTGATGCTGGAGTTAAATTACTTGACAAGTATAAACAGCTGGATCCATCTAAAATCAAAACATTCGAAACAGATTTGGACAAAGGTATAAAATTAAATACTGGAGAAAGAGCAAATCAGCAAATCGACAAAATGTTGATGAGCAAAGATGATTTACAAAGGATCGTATCTGTTGGTAAAGAATATTTCAGATGAAGAAAATAGTATTTTACACACCGGTGCTATTACTAATACATCTGATTATAAGCTGTGATTCTGAATATGAGAACCCTTGTGCCAAACTTGTGAAAGGGGTTTATCAATATCCGGAATTTCCGAAGGATCATAGCCTCACCAGGGAACAGATGCATCAGTACATCGATCTTCCACAAGATATACGGAATTGCATTTCTACGGATGGGCTTATCGAATCCTGCCTCACATACCCGGAAATAAGACTTATAGATGCTGGTTCCAGTCCTCAAAAAGGATACAACCTCGTATTCTCTATGTTCAGCGGACTGGGAGAATTAGAACAGAGGACGGATGCTAGTGATCAGCTATTGGTTAAATACGAATCTATTGATCCCCTGAAAATTTCTTCTTTTGAAGAGGTAATTGAAGCAGGGCGCTACTCTTCTAATCTTAGGACAATAGAAATTATAATTAGTCAATATAATTTCTTAAATAAATTAACCAACCAGCAAAAGAAGATGCTTGGTTCAAGAGCAAGATCAGTATATCTTCTTAAAAAGGAAAAAGCGGATTATTATGGGTTATTTGGGTTATCATTTACAGCAGCTATATTGGGCAGATTAATGAAAGTGGATAAATATCCTACATTCATGGAGACTTATAACCCAAGATTACAAGAATGGGACGTTGTAGAACACTACTGGCCTACAACCTTTGAGACAACAGAGACTATTTATGCAATATCGGAAGACTACCTTAACTCTTTAAATTAAAGTAAAATGAAAAGGATGTTTTATAGCCTAATTATAACGTTTTTCTTGGTAGAAAACACTGCACATTCCCAAACTCCTACTACAATAAAAACGCCTACAAATGTAAGCATTAATGCGCTAATTCGCCCTGAATTATCGCCGTTTGATTTCGCTGTAGCAGAATCAGATGCGGCCGGTTGGGTATCAACCTATGCCCCTAGTGCTTCAAGAGTCGGACCAGCTTCCAGAACATACAACTGTCACGCTTACGCCTGGCACGTAAAGAATATTATCCCTTTGATTTGAGAAATACGGTCCGTATTGTCGGCAGGATATTAGATGTAGAAAAAAACCCGGATTATTTAGGTTTAAAATTAAATACCGGTGAAAAATCGAATAACCAGATAGACAGAATGTGATGAGCGTCGATGATTTACAAAGAATAGTATCTGTTGGCAAAGAATGTTTCAAATGATCGAAGTTAAAAATTATATCGCTGCTGTTTTACTTGCTTCTTTGCTTCTTGGATGCGATGAAGAGCCCTCACCTTGTACTAGACTTGTAAATGGGGTTTATAAGTATCCGGAATTGCCAAACAATCATAATTTCTCTCACGAGCAGATCCATGATTATTGGGATCTTCCGAAAGATATATGGAATTGTATTTCAACCGACGGACTTATTGAATCTTGCCTTACATATCCAGAAATTAATGTCATATATGCGGGATCGACCCCTCAAAAAGGGTACAACCTCGTATTCTCCCAGTTCAGTGGGTTGGGAGAACTGGAACGCAGGGCTGACGCTAGTGATCATCTGCTGGTCAAATACAAATCGATTGATCCTTTGGAAGTTTCTTCCTTTAAAGAAGAGCTTGAGCAGGGGCAGTTTGTTATAAACCTATGTAATATAGAAATAATTCTGAGTCAATACATTTATTTAAATAAATTGACTAACAAACAAAAAAAAGCACTTACAACAAGGGCCAGGTCAGTATACCTTCTCAAAAGGGAGGCCGGTTCTTATCATGGTGTATTCGGCCTGGCATTTACCGCCGCCATATTAGGCAGATTAATGAAACTGGATAATTATTCTCCGTTCATGGAAGTCTATAATCCAAAGCAACAAAACTGGAGCGTGGTAGAACAGTACTGGGGTACAACATTTGAAACAACGGAGACTATTTATGCAATATCTGAAGATTATCTTAACTCTTTAAATTAAAGCAAATGAAAAGGATATTTATAGTTTGTTTGTTCTATTCATCATAGCAGGAAATAGAATATGTTCCCAAACGCCAACCACAATAAAGACGCCTACTAATGTAATTATTAATGCTTGGAGTATCCCTGAATTATCTCCTGGTACTCTGGCGTTAATGGAGTCAAACGCGGCTGGCTGGATATCAACTCACGGTTCAAGCGCTTCAAGAGTAGGACCAGCTTCTCTCTATACTAATACTAATGGAACAGTAGAAGTCAACATCGCCAGCCCATTTTCGGGTACAACCGTATTGGCTAAAAGGTCAGTCATATTAGGAGTTCCTGACAAGAACTAGAGACCTGCCACGCGGCATTTACTATCTCCATGTGAGCTACGGAGAAAAAAAGAAGCCTCAAATTCATCGGGTCGTATTGGAATAGCCTCAAATTACGGTGTAAACGAAAAGGTGCTGCTTCGGTGTTTTTCCTGGAGCAGCACCTTTCTTTTTAGCCTTACCTCTTTACTACACCCTAAATCCTGGTGGTGAAGCGTATATAAACGAGTAGACACCTCCCCCCTCCTCCTTTTTCATTTGCCTGTGTCCGCCGGTCGGCTGACAGCTCTCAATACCACCTTGTTACCCGTTTTCGTGAAATGGCCCGATCTCTTTTTCTGTACACGCTGAGTCTTGTACTTCTGACACTTTTCCTGACCGCCTCCCAAAACAGCCGTCCCGTATGGGTGCTGAAAGGCGGCGCCGACACTTTATACGACCGTCTTTCAGAGGAACAGAAAAGATCACCCAGGTTTGCGCTGGCCGGCCTTTCCGTTTCTCCCGGACTCCAGGTCAGCCTCTTTGCCGCCGAGCCCGTCGTCGCCAATCCTACGGTGATCGACATTGATCATCGCGGCCGCGTATGGGTTTGCGAGGCCAATAATTACCGACCGGCCATTACCGGGCGGAAAGCCGATCCCAGGGGCGACAGGGTACTGATCCTGGAAGATACCGACGGCGACGGCAGGTTCAACAAATCGACGGTTTTCTACCAGGATCCGGAGCTGAATGCACCCATAGGGCTTTGGGTTGCCGGTAATAAGGCTATTGTTTCGCAAAGTCCTTATGTATGGCTCCTGACCGATACCGACGGCGATGACAAGGCCGATAAAAAAGAGATTATTTTCTCCGGTATCGAAGGCGAGCAGCACGATCACGGCATCCACTCGTTTGTGATGGGGCCCGACGGAAAGTTCTATTTTGCGGTCGGCAACGAGGGAAAGCAGCTTTTGGGAAAAAACGGGGAACCGCTTAAGGATAAGAACGGGCAGGTAATTGATTTCAAAAAGTATAAGCAGGGGCTTGTGATCCGCTGCGACGAAGACTTTTCCAACCTCGAGGTAATCGGGCACAACTTCCGCAATAATTACGAACCGGCTATCGACAGCTACGGTAACATTTTCCAGTCCGACAACGACGATGACGGCAACAGGGGCGTACGCATCAATTTCGTAATGGAAAACGGGAACTATGGCTACACCGATGAGCTTACCGGCACAGGATGGCGCGTAAAACGGACCAACCAGGAAGATTCCATCCCGTTCCGGCACTGGCATCTGAACGATCCGGGGGTAGTCCCCAATCTCCTGCAAACCGGCGCCGGGTCGCCTACCGGCCTGATTTTCTACGAAGGCGACCTGCTGCCGGAAATCTACCGCAACCAGATGATCCATTGCGACGCAGGGCCGAACGTGGTAAGATCCTATTCCGTCAGCAAATCGGGGGCGGGCTATACCGCTTCCATCCATAACCTGCTGCAGGGTACTAAAGACCAGTGGTTCCGTCCCTCCGATGTCGCTGCCGCTCCCGATGGCTCGGTCTTCGTATCGGACTGGTATGATCCGGGAGTAGGCGGGCACCAGATGGGCGATACCACCCGCGGGCGTATTTACAGGATCGCTCCCGATGCGGCGCTATATAAAATTCCAGCCTTCGACTTCTCTACGGCAGCAGGCGCAATGAAAGCGCTTGAAAACCCGAACCCGTCGGTAAGGCACATGGCCTTTAAAGCCCTGCGCGGGAAGCCCGGGCAGGCTGTTTCACCTTTAACGAAGCTGTTCAACGACCGCGCGGCAAATCCCAGGCTGCGGGCCAGGGCATTCTGGATTCTTTCCGGGATCATCCCGTCTTCCGACCCGCTATGGAAAAAAGCTGCCGGGGATCCGAATCCTGACATCCGGATTACCGTGCTGAGGGCCGCACGACAGGTGCGGACAGACAACGGCGCGCTCTGGGTTAAAATGGCCTCGGACACAGATCCGCAGGTCAGAAGAGAAGTGGCGCTATCGCTCTCCGGCAAAAAAGGCGCCGAAGTGACCGACGCCTGGGTAAAGACAGCTAACGGATACCGGGCCGGGGACAGGTGGTACCTGGAGGCGCTGGGCATCGGCGCCGAAAACAACTGGGATGACCTGTTTGAGGCATGGAAGGCGTCTGTCAAAGGCAATATCAATACGCCGGAAGCACGGGATATTATCTGGCGATCGAGAACGGTCAGGGCCGTGCCCTTGCTGGCTCAGCTGGCAGGCGACCCGGCCGCGCCGCTGAAGGACAGGCTCCGTTATTTCCGGGCGTTCGATTTTAATCCCGGCGGGCATGAGAAATCGGAAGCGCTGATGTCGGTCATGAAGGGCAATTCACCCGGTCAGCAGGAAATCAACCAGCTGGCGCTTACCCATCTTGACCCGGAGTATGTACGCCGCAACCAGGCTGCTATGACGGCGCTGCAGCAATTGCTTGACGCCGAATACGGAACGGAAAACTACATAGAGGTGGTCAAACGTTTCGAGCCGGCCGGCGAAAACCGGCGGCTGCTGGAGCTGGCGCTATCCAAACCCTATGACGCAACAGGGCGGGCCGCCGCAGCCCAGCTCGTAAAGCAGGACGGTACGGGGCTTTTCCTTAAAACGCTGCGGGATTCCGACGCCGGACGGCAAACAGCCGCGCTGGGCGCTATAAGCCGGATCGGAAGCGATGCTACGCTCGGTCTCGCCACGGCCGTCGCGCTGGACGAAAGCCAGCCGCTGGCCCTGCGCCGGTCAGCTGTACGCTCCATTGCCGGCAGCTCGAAGGGAGAAGACCTTCTACTGGAATATCTCAAAACCGGTAAGCTGACCGACGAGCTGAGAGCGGCGGCCGTCCAAAGCCTTAGCAATACCTGGCGGAAATCGGTCAGAAAAGAAGCAGCTGCTTACCTCGACGGAGGCAAAAGCACTGCCCAAAAGCATCCACCGGTAAAAGAGCTCATCGCCAGGAAAGGGAATACCCAAAACGGGAAAGCGCTCTTTACCCAATACTGCTCCGTCTGCCACCAGGTGAAGTCGCAGGGAACAGATTTCGGGCCCGCGCTGTCCGAAATCGGCGACAAGCTTCCGAAAGAAGGGCAATACCTCGCTATTTACTACCCCAGCGCAGGGATCAGCTTCGGCTATGAAGGCTATGAGGTCAGGCTTAAAAACGGGACGGAAACCGCGGGCATTATAGTCAGCAAGACAGAAACCGATTTGATCCTTAAATTTCCCGGCGGAAGCACCCAGGACTATAAAATGTCGGACGTAGCCTCCATCCGCCAAATGGACGAATCGATGATGACGCCCGGCCTCCATGAAGCGCTGTCGACAGAGGAGCTGGTAGACCTGGTGGAATTCCTTACCACCCTGAAAAAATAAGGACGGTCGATCCGATGGCTTCCTCCCGGTTGGCTGCACCCCGGAAAAAGCGCATGTCTACTATTTTCTAAAAAATCAGGAAACCCGCAGAGTAAATCGGTGAATAGCCAGGCTTTTGCATATAACTAAAAATATAGTTATATCATGTGGAAGCAAACTCTGTATCTGCTGCTGTTGTCATCTGCGGTAACGGCTCAAACAATCTATAGCAAGGAAGAACTTGCCGGTACCGGACATGAGTGGGTAAATGAGTACCATCCCGAGGGGAATGTCATGAGCAGAGAAATTTTTATAAGCCTTGGCAAAATACTCGGGAGCGGATTCAGAAAACATACCCGATACGCTCAGAAGGTAGGACTGGATTTATACGTTAATGCCGCCGGGAAAATCGATTATCTTGTATATGATCTGCCGGGCAGTAATATTCCCGCCGACACGATCGCCCGTATCATGAAATCGGAGCTCCAGCCTGCATTTGGAAGCTGGGAATTGAAGGGATTGACTAAAAATGTTCGCATCAGTCTGTTTATGATGACAGAGGGGAAGCCGGCCGACCGTCGCCCGAAATCCAACGACACTACGCTTACAACCCTTGAAGAGCTGAGGCAATTTGTCAACACAGACCGGATTTCGAAAATAGACCTCTCTCTCCTGGAGCTGACAAGCGTACCCGAAGAAATTTACCGGTTTAAAAATATCAGGACGCTCGTCCTGCACGGCAACCAGCTTACCGATGTCCGGCTGGATTTAAAAAAGCTTAAACGGCTGGATTTTGTCGATCTCAACCATAACCCGGTTCAGAAATTAAAGCTGACCCGGACTAAGAAGCTGGAAAACATCAACCTGCAGGGCACCGGGATGGTGCGGCTTCCCCGGAGTTTGAAAAAAATACGGGCGCTGAAGTCGGTCTGGCTGGGCCTTAACCGGGATCTGGTTCTTAAAAGAAGAGATTTCAGAAGGATACGGAATGCCAGGGACCTGAACCTGTATGCATGCTCGCTGAGCACGCTTTCACCGCAGATTAAACGCCTGAAAAAGCTGGAGGTGCTGGATTTGTACTACAATCAGCTGACTGAGCTGCCATCGACGATTGTCAGGCTGAAAAACCTGACGCATCTTGCCGCATCGAACAACAAGCTGGAAAGTCTTCCCGACGACCTCGGCAGCCTTCGGAACCTGGAGTTCCTCTATCTGCATCATAACAGGCTGAGCAGGCTGCCCGGTACGATCGCCGCTCTGAAAAGGCTGAAGGTGCTGGATCTTGGGTATAACTGGTTCTATCACTACCCTGACGCGCTGGCGGGAATCGAGAATCTATTTGAGCTGGATCTGTCTTCCAACAGTTTCGACAAATTTCCCGGGCAGCTGCTTGAGCTGAAAAACCTGGACAAGCTATATCTCAGGGGCAATCCTTTTCTCAGTAACGGATCAGATACGACAGATACGGAGCTGGCAAACAGCATCCGGGAATTGAAGACAAACAATAAGGAAGTGTTTCATTAAGCGGGTATTCCGGTCGGAAGCTGTTTCCTACAACCCGAGGTACTTCAGGAATTCCGAACGGGTCTCCTCCTGCTCAAACCGGCCGCCGTAAAAGGAAGTCACGGTCGAGCTGGCATGGTCTTCAATGCCGCGCATCGACACACACATATGCTTAGCGTCGATCAGCACGGCGACGTCTTCCGTCCGGAGCACCTGCTTCAGCTCATTGGCTATCTGGACCGTCAGCCTTTCCTGCACCTGGGGCCGCCGGCTGTAGTACTGTACGATACGGTTCAGCTTGGACAGGCCTATCACTTTCCCGCTCGAAATATAAGCTACGTGGGCTTTCCCGTAAATAGGCACAAAATGGTGCTCGCAATTGGAAAATACGGTGATGTCCTTCTCCACCAGCATCTGGCTATACCGGTACTTATTGTCGAAAAGGGTCACTTCCGGCTTATTGGCCGGGTTGAGCCCGCTGAAAATTTCCTGAACGTACATCTTCGCAACCCTGGCAGGAGTTCCCTTCAGGCTGTCGTCAGACAGGTCCAGGCCCAATATCCCCATGATGCTCCTGAAATGCTCGGCGATCAGTTCCGCCTTGAGCTCATCGTCCAGGCCGAAGGCATCTTCGCGCATCGGCGTTTCCAGCGACGTAAGCAAATGCTGATCTCCCGCCTCCTCTACCTGGTCATCAAGCAGGATATTCGACGAAGTTCCGTTCTGTTTCATATAATCTTATTTTCAAATCCAAATTTTCGCTCAGATGCGGACGCAGTATGGAATAAATGACGATCGCAATATTCTCAGCCGACGGATTGATCCCTGAAAGCTCTTCGATCTCAAGGTTCAGATTCCGGTGGTCGAATCTGTTGATAACCGTTTTCTTCACGAGGTCGCCGAGCACCTTCATATCTACGACAAATCCTGTTTCCGGGTCTACCGGCCCGGTCACCTGTACGACCAGCTCATAGTTATGCCCATGAAAATGAGGATTGTTGCACTTCCCGAATGTTTCGCTGTTTTTTTCTTCAGACCATCCCGGATTGTGCAAACGATGCGCAGCATTAAAGCTTTCCTTGCGGAAAACGGAAACCCTCGGTTCAACCATAAACGTACACTCTGGTATTAATTTCCTGTCAATGCCGTTACAAAGTTTGTGTACAACACATTGACAGGTTCGGGGTGATCCTATCGCCCCAAAGTGGTATTTAAACCTGCTTTTTGCACCTTTGTGCAGGCAGCAGTCATTTATATTTCCGTTATTCGGACGGCAAGATACTACTTTCTTATTACATTCGTGGCAGCATCGTCGGCACCCTCGTCCGGTCACAGAATAAAAACAAGCGGAAACGGACAAAAGTTCGCATTATAAATTATAAACACCAATACCCGGCAATTAACACTCTTTTTTCTGATGAGTAATAAAAACAACTACCTCGGCCCTCTGATTATCATCGGCGTCCTGTTTTTTGTATTTGGTTTTGTAACCTGGGTCAACGCCACCCTGATATCTTTCTTCCGGAAGGCCTTTAGCCTCGACAATACCAGTTCCTATCTCGTTACATTCGCCTTCTTTATTTCCTATACCATCATGGCGCTTCCCTCGTCTGTAGTATTGAAAAAGACAGGCTTCAAAAACGGGATGGCGCTGGGGCTGCTGATCATGGCCGCAGGTACCCTGATATTCATTCCGGCTGCGCAGATGGCATCTTACCCGCTTTTTCTGGTCGGTCTTTTTACGATCGGGATCGGGCTTACCCTGCTGCAAACCGCTTCCAACCCTTATGTAACCATACTCGGCCCCAAAGAAAGCGCCGCACAGCGGATCAGCTTCATGGGGATCGCCAACAAGCTGGCCGGCGTGATCAGCCAGTATATTTTCGCGGGGATACTTCTGGCGGGAGGAGCTGCAGCGCTGACGGCCGAGGAGGAGCTCAAAAAAGTCGAGGTACCCTACCTCGTGCTGACAGCCGTGCTGATCGTTCTCGCAATAGTTGTCCGTACCACAAAAGGGCTGCCCGAGCTGGAAGCGGAGGAGGAACCTGCCGACGGCCTGAAGCCGGCCGCGCAGAAAAAAAGCATCTGGCAATTTCCTAACCTGGTGCTCGGCATTGCGGCTATATTCTGTTACGTAGGGGTTGAGGTCATTGCAGCCGATACCGTGATCAACTACGGTATTTCGCTTGGCTTCCCGGAAGAGCAGGCCAGCAAGTTCGGGATATACACGCTCGCCGGGATGATGATCGGCTACCTGCTGGGCATCGTGCTCATTCCCAAGTACATTTCCCAGAACCGTTACCTGCTGCTATCGGGCATAATGGGTATCGCTTTCTCGCTGCTGGCGATCTTTACCGGAGGTATTATCTCTGTATATTGCATAGCTTTTCTAGGCTTTGCGCATGCGCTCGTCTGGCCGGCCCTCTGGCCGCTGGCGCTCGACGGACTGGGCAAATTCACTAAAACTGCATCGGCGCTTCTCATTATGGGTATCTCGGGGGGCGCTGTATTACCGATGATATACGGAGCGATCGCCGATAAGATCGGCAGCACCCAGCAGGCCTACTGGCTGCTGATCCCGCTGTACGGCTATATCCTGTACTACGCTATCGTCGGACACAAAAAAAAGAGCTGGTAAAATGTTGGTAAGCACACCGGGCAGGATCTGCCTTTTCGGGGAACACCAGGATTACCTGGGGTTGCCTGTAGTAGCTGCGGCTATATCGAGACGTATCCAGGTGGAAGGCACGCACCGCGACGATCAGAAAGTGGTCATCAACCTTCCTGACCTGGGACAAACAGTAGAGTTTTCACTGGAAAACACCTTTCCTTATACAAAGGAGCGGGATTATTACAAAAGTACGATCAACGTTCTGAAACGAAAGGGCAGCGCTTTTTCACGGGGCTTCGATTGTACGGTCAGGGGAAATATACCGATCAATTCGGGCACATCGAGCTCGTCAGCGCTCGTCGTTACCTGGGCAGGATTTCTCGACAGGATGAGCGACAATCCTTTCCGCTATGCCCCGAAAGAGATCGGGGAAATAGCCTATCTCGCCGAAGTACCCGAATTCGGGGAGCCGGGCGGCATGATGGATCACTATTCTACCGCTATCGGGAATATCATCTACCTGGAGTCGGTACCGGAAATAAGAGTGGAAGCGCTGACTCCGAAACTGGGCGCTTTCGTGCTGGGCGATTCCCTCGAGCCGAAAGATACCATCGGCATACTGGCCAGGTGCCGGTACGGGATGGAAGCCATTATCAGGAAAGTAAGCGACGCCGACCCCGGCTTCGACATATTCAGGACTTCACAGGACGAGCTGGGCGATTACAGGAAGCTGCTGTCTGAAGATGATTTCGCGCTTCTGAATGCCAACATTGAAGACCGGGACCTGCTGAAAGCCGGCAAACAAGTTTTACAGCAAGCAGGCGCGCAGGCGGAAGCATTCGACCGTACGCTCGGGGAGCTTCTTTACAGGCACCATACCAACCTGCGCGACTATAAGCGTACTTCCACGCCCAAGATCGAAAGAATGATGGATGCAGCGCTCACCGCAGGAGCATTGGGCGGGAAGATCAACGGCTCGGGAGGAGGCGGGTGCATGTTTGTCTATGCTCCTGAAAAGACTCGGGAAGTGGCGGAAGCAATCGAAAAAGCCGGAGGAAGGAGCCACATTATAGAAGTGGACGCCGGCCTCAGGTGGTCAGAGCAATAAGAAAGCATTGGCATTACTATGAGCGAACAGAAACTTTTCGGCCTGATCGGCTATCCGCTGACACACTCTTTCTCCAAAAAGTACTTTTCTGAAAAGTTTGCCAGCGAAGGCATACCGGACTGCTCCTATGAGCTTTTCCCGCTGGAAGATATCAGTGAGATCAGGAAATTGCTTAAAACCAGGAACCTGGTCGGCCTCAATGTCACAATTCCCTATAAAGTAGGCGTTATACCCTATATCGACGAGCTGGATGATACCACGTCTGCCAGAATAGGAGCAGTCAATACCATCAGGATCTACCCCGACGGCTCGACCAAAGGCTTCAATACCGACTACTATGGCTTCAAGAGCTCGCTGGAGGAATGGATCGACCACCGCGGAGATTCCTCCCGGGAGCTCAAGGCGCTGGTGCTCGGCAGCGGCGGCGCCTCAAAGGCTGTGATGACGGCGCTCGAAGACATCGGCACTCCCTTTAAAGTGGTCTCCAGGCAGGTCAGCGACGAAACGCTTTCATACGGGGACCTCAACGAGGAAATACTGAACGATTATAGGCTCATCATCAACACGACTCCGTTAGGCATGTCCCCTCATGTGGATTCGGCGCCTGAAATCCCCTATGAGCTGATCGGTCCGGGTCATTACCTATACGACCTGGTCTATAACCCGGCAGAAACGCTGTTCCTCCGGAACGGAAGCCAAAGGGGAGCCGCCACGCTCAACGGCCTGAAAATGCTTTACCTCCAGGCTGAAAAATCATGGAGTATCTGGAACGACGAAGACGAAATGCAGGATAAATAAGGGTACGTTTCAACACAATTCCGGTATTAAGAAGAGTTGTGTTTATTCGTTGTTTATTGATTATCCATGAAACCCTTACAGTCAATTTTACATTTCTTAGCCAAAACCACCTTATTCAGATTCGCTTTTACGGCCGCTATCGCCGTCTGCCTTTTTTCCTGCAACAGCGAAACCTACCTGGTCCGGGAAGGATCAAGTTCGTATAAGATATTTGTATCGAAAGATGCACCGGCGCCCGAAAAATATGCCGCCCGGGAGCTTCAGGCCTACCTCCGGCAGATCAGCGGCGCGTTGCTGCCGGTCACCCATGAAATCACCGGCGATTCTCCCTTCATTTACATAGGCTTTCAGGGCGCCCCCGGGTCGCTGACCCACGAGATCGACCCGGGCTCCTTCCCGAATGAAAGCTATATTTTACGCTCGGACGGCACTTCACTCCTCATTGCAGGCGGCGGAAGCCGGGGTACGCTGTACGGTGTTATAGGCTATCTTTCCGACCGCCTGGGATGCCGGTGGTATACCCGGGAGGTCCGTAAAATTCCATCCAGCCCTTCTATTACACTTACAAAATTCGAAGAAAGGCAAAAACCTGCTTTCGAATACCGGGAAGCCTGGTATACAGAAGCATACGACACCAGGTGGGCGCTTTACAACCGCCTCAACCCGACCATCGCGCCTCTCCCCGACTCCCTGGGCGGCAGCTTCAGGACTTACCCCTTTGCCCATACTTTTTACAACCTTGTGCCGGCAGAAAAATACTACGCCGCCCACCCGGAATATTTCGCGCTGACAGACGGGAAGCGCCAAAAGGAAAAAGCCCAGCTCTGCCTTACCAATCCGGGTACCCGGGCCGTGGCTGTCAAGACAGTCTTTGAATGGATCGCGCAGCATCCCGGCGTAGATGTATTTTCGGTAGACCAGAACGACTACATGGGCTATTGCGAATGCCCGGCCTGCAAGGCTGTAGATGACCGCGAGGGCGGCCCGAGCGGCTCACTGATCGACTTTGTAAACTACGTGGCCGATACAGTAGCAAAAGTTCATCCCGGGACCCGGATCCAGACTTTTGCATATACTTATTCCGAGGCTCCGCCGAAGCACCTGAAGCCGTCGCCGAATGTCACCATCCGTCTTTGCAGGTATAACTATTGTTCGGCTCACGGCATAGATGAATGCGAGCATAGCAAGCCTTTCCGCGACCGCTATGAGTCGTGGAAAAAAATCACGGAACGGATCTCGGTCTGGGATTATTTCACGGACTTTTCGCAATACCTGATGCCGTATCCTAATTTCGCTTCAGTGACCCGGAATGTGAAATGGTACGCTGAAAACGGCGCTGTGGGACTTTTTGCGCAAGGCAACAAGGTGCCGGAAAACGGCGGCGGAGAGTTTTCGGAGCTGAGGGCCTGGGTATTCGCGCAGCTGATGTGGAACCCCGACCGGAACGGCGACGGGCTTATCCGCGAATTCGTCGAAAATGTTTACGGGAAAGCCGCCCCCTTTATACAGCGCTACATCGATATGATGCACGCCGATGTAAAGGCGGATACCTCCCATTTCAGCATCTGGGCACAGCCGATCGAGGTGAATTATCTCAAGCCTGAGCTGATCGCCAGGGCCGACAGCCTTTTTATGCTGGCTGAGCAGGCGGCATCGGGCGATGCGGCTTTGTCCGGCAGGGTTGAGCTCGCATACCTGCCTGTCCTCTACACGAAGCTCTTTTTCTACGCCATCGGCGGCTCGTCCTACCTGAAGGCCGACAAATACCCGGCTACACTCGCTCAATTCGAAAATATACTGAAGAAGAACCGTATCACGGCTATGGGGGATATGCCCGATACCTACGGCAATATCGAAGCTTTCCTGGACAAAGTCCGGTCCGCCCCGGCTTTTGTCAGCGACTGGCACATTCTGGGCCCGTTCGACAATACCGACGGGAAAGGACTCAGGAAGGAGCTCATTCCCGAACCGGGTATAGATCTTAACGCAACCTTTAAGGGGAAAAACGGCGATGCCCTTCAATGGCGCCCCTATGTCAACGAGGTCTCGGCTTACATCGACTTCAAAAAGCTGTTCGACCCTTCGGACTACACGGTAGCCTATGCATATCATAACTACAGGTCCGACAAACCGAGAGTCGCCAGGTTCGGCGCCGGAAGCAACGACGGCATACGCGTATGGGTGAACAACAAGCTGGTCCTCGACCATCCCGAATCCAGGAGAGCGGAGCCTAACCAGGATGTCTTTTCCGTTCCGCTCAAAGAAGGAGACAACCACATCCTGGTCAAGGTCGACCAGTTGGAGCGGGGCTGGGGATTTTATTTCGGAGAGCTGAAATAGGACAGCAGGTCTTCGCCTGCCTGCTCCTGACAGACAAGCGTACCGGCAGGTCGCGGCGCACGGATGCCGCGGCCCAGCACGGGCGTTCCGCTGATCACCCTTATCTCATCCCATAAGCCGGCCTGCAAAAAGGATTCCAGTACGCGGGCCCCGCCCTCAACCAGCACGGAGCCGATCCCCAGCCGGTACAGCTTTTCCAGCATTTCCGGGAGCTCCTCCCCGCCTGCCGGTACTTTCAGATAGTTTATCGCGAAACCGCCTTCCGCTACTACGTCATAGCGGCTCAGGGAACCGGGAACAACCAGCTCTTTTAAGGTATTGACAAAGACAGTGGGCTGGGAATGGTCCATAACGTGCAGGTCCCGGTTTGCTCCCGCAAGGTTCCTGTCGAGGATCACCCGCACCGGGTTCCTGCCCTTCCATTTCCTGACGCTGAGGCGGGGGTTATCGACCAGGACGGTATTTTTCCCTACCAGGATCGCATCTTCTTCGGCCCGCCATCTGTGTACGGTCAGGTCGGCAAGCTCGCCGCTGATCTTCACTGCCTCCCCGGGAAGCGACAGATAACCGTCGCGGCTTTGCGCCCATTTCAGGATCACATAGGGATACCCGGTCGTCATCCCTTTAAAAAAACGCCTGTTGAGCGCTCTTCCCTCATCGGCAAGCATCCCTTCAAACACTTCTATTCCCGAATCTCTTAACCTGGAAATCCCCCGCCCGCTGACGAGCGGGTTAGGATCGGTGTTAGCCACTACCACCCGCCCGATCTTTCCTGAGATCAGCAGGTCGACGCAGGGAGGGGTCTTCCCGAAATGGCTGCACGGCTCAAGCGTGACATAGGCGGTGGCGCCCCCGATCTCATGCTCAAATCCTTTTGACGACACGTCAAGGAACGCTTCCACCTCGGCGTGATGCTTCCCGTAGTTCCTGTGCCATCCTTCACCGATAATCCTTCCGCCGGCTACGAGCACGCAGCCCACCATGGGGTTTGGGCTTACATATCCCCTTCCCCGGCCAGCCAGCTCGAGGGCCCTCTCCATAAACACCTGGTTGATATCCACTTCCTGGTATCTTATTTACTTTCCCGATATTCCGGACGTTTTTCCTTTCCTGCCACCTATTCTGGTGCCAACCTAAGTATTTTTTTTTAACTTTCCCGTTCAATAATAAACTTAACGATGACTTCTGCCCGGCAACTGTTTGATTACCTGACCACTCGGATCACCAACTACCCGACCAAGGAAAAGCAAGCCATTGTCCATATACTCCTGAATCATTTTCTGCGGCTGAGCAATGTGGACGTCCTGGTCGACAGGCCCATCGCGCCCGACAACCTTCAGCCCGACTGGGAAAAGATCATCGAGCGGCTGAACCGGAACGAGCCCGTTCAGCACATTATCGGGTCGGAAGAATTCTGTGGGTTAAAATTTACCGTTTCGTCTTCGGTGCTGATCCCCAGGCCAGAAACAGAGGAGCTGGTGCGGCTCATCACACGCGATTATACGGAAGAGGATGAAAAGGTGAGCATCCTGGACATCGGCACCGGCAGCGGGTGCATCGCCATCGTGCTGGCGCGGTTCCTTCCCCATGCGGAAGTTTACGGCTGGGATGTGTCCGAAAATGCGCTCCAGGTCGCGCAGGATAATGCTTTCCGTCTCATGGCTAACGTTACTTTTGAATTAAAGGATATTCTTGACCCGAAAACCAGTGACATGCTGGGCGAAAAAGAATTTGACTGCATCGTCAGCAACCCGCCCTATGTTACGTACGCGGAGGCCGAGCAGATGCGCCCGAATGTTCTGCGTTTCGAGCCGCACGAAGCGCTCTTTGTAGAAGACTCGAGCCCGTTGCTGTTCTACCAGGCCATAGCCGACTTCGGGAGAAAACATCTCAAGCCAGGAGGCAGGTGCTATGTGGAAATAAACGAGCATTTCGGCCCCGAAACCGTGCAGGTATTTACCGGGAACGGGTATGTCAACGTTGACATGCTGAAAGATATTCATGGTAAAAACAGGTTTATCCGGGCAGATAACAATCCTTATTGAATGTACCAGAAAAAGATAGAGGAAGTACTACAGGAAATAGGCAAGGTAGTAGTCGGCCAGGAAAGCCTGATCAACCGGATATTGATAGGTCTCTTCACCGGCGGGCATATCCTGCTCGAGGGGGTGCCCGGGCTTGCCAAGACCCTTTCGATCAATACCATTTCGCAGGTGCTCCAGCTCGATTTCCGCCGGATACAGTTTACATCCGACCTGCTTCCGTCCGACCTCATCGGCACGATGATCTACAAGCCGAAGCTGGGAGACTATGAGGTCAAAAAAGGGCCTATTTTCGCCAACATCATCCTGGCCGACGAGGTAAACCGCTCACCGGCCAAGGTCCAGTCCGCCCTGCTTGAAGCCATGCAGGAAAAGCAGGTGACGATAGGCGACACTACCTACAAGCTCGACAAGCCGTTCCTCGTGCTCGCCACCCAGAACCCTGTTGAGCAGGAAGGAACCTACCCGCTTCCGGAAGCGCAGCTCGACCGGTTTATGATGAAAGTGCACCTCGACTACCTCAACCGCAACGAGGAGCTGGAAGTGATGAGAAGGATGGCCGACCTCGATTTCAGGTATACGCCGAAGGCGCTTCTTTCAAAGGAAGACATCTTCCGGATCCGCGAGGAGGTCAATAAGGTCAATATTTCGGAAACGCTGGAGCGGTATATCATAGAGCTGGTGTTCGCAACCCGTAGGCCGTTGGAATACAATTTCAAGGAAGAGGCCCGGTATATCCAGTTCGGTGTATCTCCGCGGGCTACCATACACCTCAACCTGGCTGCCAAAGCGCTGGCTTATATGGAAGGACGCAACTATGTTCTGCCGGAAGACATCAAAGAGGTCGTACCCGACATTATGAACCATCGCATCCTGCTCAACTATGAAGCGGAAGCGGACGACATCAAAACTTCCCATATCATCGACTCCATCCTGAGCAAAATCGCGATAGGCTAGCGGGAAAATTCCGGTATCGTTTTGTGTTATTAAAATTTTGTAGTTTTGTAACCGGATATACGATCCGCAGTCTTACTTAATCAATGCCTGATATACAGGCAGAATCATTGCGTTATGCTATCATTCATTACCTGGGATGTCTCTCCGGAAATTTTCACCATCCCCGAAATCGCAGGCATCGGTCCTATCCCCGTACGCTGGTACGGCCTGCTTTTTGCGCTTGGCTTTATCATAGGCCAGCAGATCATGATCCATAATTTCAAGAAGGAGGGCAAGCCGATGGCAGACATCGACACGCTTACGCTTTACATGCTTTTTTCGACGGTGATAGGAGCGCGGATCGGACATTTCCTGTTTTATGAGCCTTCCGTGCTGATTAAAAATCCCTTAGAAGTTATCATGCCTCCGTTCGCCGGGCTCGCCAGCCACGGAGCGGCCATAGGCATACTGACAGGTTTGTGGCTTTACAGCCGTACCAGGAAGCAATCAGGACAGACGTTCCTGTGGGTAGCCGACCGTATAGCGATTACAGTTGCGCTGGGCGGAGCGTTTATCAGGATGGGCAACCTGATGAATTCCGAAATTATCGGGAAGCAAACCTCTGTACCCTGGGGATTTATCTTCCTCCAGAACCACGAGTACTCCGCCGTGCCCCGGCACCCTACGGCCATCTATGAAACGCTGGCCTACCTTACCCTGTTTTTCATCATGTGCTGGATATGGAACAGGTACAAAGAGAAAACACCAGGCGGCCTGCTGGTCGGGATTTTCATGGTATGGGTCTTTACCGCCCGCTTTATCATCGAGTTTTTCAAGGAAAACCAGGTTGCATTTGAGGACAACCTGACTTTCAATATGGGGCAGAACCTGAGTATCCCCGCCATACTTCTGGGTATATGGTTTATTTCAAGGGCACTTAAACAACAAAAGCAGGCCTCTTAACGTATAAATATGTGAAAGAGCCACTATTTAAATTAAATACGGTACAATTGAATTGATGGTGACGCTGAAAAGATCACACTGACTAAAAAGAAACTTCAAAAAATGACAGACGCCAAGAACAAGAATAATTGGAATGAGGAGTGGGTAAAGATTCATTTTGACGATGTCGAGAATCCCCCGCATTACGAAGTATCTAACTTCGGGAGGCTCAAGAGCTTTCAGACCGATCCTAAAAACGGAGTCGTTATCAAAGGTTCGGTCATCCAGGGATATCGCTCTCTTAACATACGCGCAGGCGGCGGAAAAACAATTAATCACTACGTACACAAGCTGGTAGCTGATAATTTCGTGCCCCGTAAGAGTCTGGACCACAAATTCGTAATTCATCTCGACTATGAAAAACAGAATAACCATTTCGAAAACCTGAAATGGGTTACCAAAGATGAGATGACCGAGCACAACCGGAGCAACCCGATGGTGCTCAACCGGGCAATACCAAAGCGGACCAGTAATTACAAGCTTACCGAGTCCAAGGTAAAGATGATCAAGAAGCTGTTGAAGAACGACAAAAACAGGCTGCGCATGATCGCCAAGCAATTCGGCATCACCCATACCCAGCTCAACCGCATCCGTTCGGGCGAGAACTGGAAGCACGTGACAATCGACGACTAAGCGGGAATTTCAGAATTTTAATTCAGGACGGGCGGGCCGGGGAGTGATTTTGAATCGTATAGCCTCCTTCGGAGGGGATGAAATCTACCTCGGCTCCCAGCACGTACAAAAGATGTCTTTTGTCGATCAGGACTTTTACCGTATTGACGGTATAGATAAAGTCCTGTTCGCCTGGGGTATCGAAACCGAGTACAAACGTACCGCTACAGCCGCCGCCCCTGATACCGACCCTCACACCGTAGGTATCCGGGATCTTGTTAGCTGCCAGCGTTTCGGATATTTCCTCCCTCGCGCGGTCCGTAATGGTAACCGGTTGCTCAACTATGTCCATAATGCGAAAGAATAGCGATATTTGTGTTTTTAACACTCAAATATGGAATTAAATTCATTAGTGACCATAGTAATCTGCGTGCTGATTGTTACCGCCGGGTCTTATATGAGCATCCGTGCTATCGTAAAAAGCTATACTGAAAAAAAAGTATGGGAGCACCGCATAGCCCATCAGCAGCTCATTACCCCGCTAAGGATACAGGCCGGCGAGCGAATGTGCCTCTTCCTGGAAAGAATCACGCCTAACAACCTGATCGTCAGGCTATCATCGTCCGCTACCACCGCCTTGGAGCTCCATCAGCTGCTGCTCCGGGAGATCAGGGAGGAATTTAATCATAACGTAGCCCAGCAGATCTATATCGGTACAGATACGTGGGACATTATCCGCAACGCGAAAGAGGAAGTCATCACCATCATCAATCTTGCCTCGCAGGACGTAGCCAAAGATGCTTCCGCAGGTGAGCTGGCGAGGGAAATAATGAAGCGGGTCATCGCGCAGGAGAGCTCCGCGACCTCGATCGCCCTTGCAACATTGAAAAAAGAAATGCAGGAGCTGTTTTGAGAGGAGTATGAGGTGTTGTCGCCGAAGGCGACAGAATAGGGCTTCGGGACTGCAAGTCCCGAAGAGCGCGGCACGTCATCTCATTACCTCATTGCCTCATCATCACATTTAAAAATCATAAATGCTTTACCCCCAGAATATAGAACAGAAATTGGGTTTTGACCGGATCCGGGAAGAGCTCAAAAAAAATTGTATCAGCCCCCTGGGCCAGGGATTTGTCGATAAAATCAGGTTTTCCGACAGCTATTCCCTTGTCGGCAAGCTGGTCAGGCAGACCGAAGAAATGAAACGTATCCTGGAGCAGGGAAATGCTTTTCCTGCCCAGAACTATATTGATATCACCGCCTACCTCGATAAAGCGCGCATCGAAGGCATGCTGCTGACAGCAGAGGTTTTCTTCGAAATAAAGCTATGCCTCGGCACTATTCAGCTATGCCTCGACTTTCTCGATGCGGAACCGGACGACAGCTTCCCGCTGCTTAAGGAATTTGCTCAGCATATTAAGGTCGACCGCAGCCTGCTGAAAGAAATAGAACGGATCATCGACGAACGGGGAAAAGTGCGTGACAACGCTTCTCCGGAACTTGCCCGGATACGTAAAAGGCTTTTGTCGGAGCAGGCGACGGTCCGTTCCAGGCTGGACGCCATTTTCCGCGATGCCAAATCAAGCGGCTGGGTAAGCGACGACGTTTCCCTGACCATACGCAACGGCCGGATGGTAATTCCCGTCGCTGCGGAATTCAAGAGGAAACTGAAGGGATT
This sequence comes from Cytophagaceae bacterium SCN 52-12, assembly GCA_001724175.1. Taxonomy (GTDB): domain Bacteria; phylum Bacteroidota; class Bacteroidia; order Cytophagales; family Spirosomataceae; genus Ravibacter. The sequence continues at coordinate 21,929 of MEDT01000086.1, forward strand.
CGTGCACGACGCTTCGTCTACCGGGCAGACGGTTTTTATAGAGCCGGCCGAAATTTTTGAATCGAACAACGAAATAAAGGAGCTTGAATACGAAGAACGGCACGAGATCAACAAAATACTGGTCGCACTCACAGATACTTTGCGGCCGCATGTACCCGATCTCCTCCGGGCGTGCCATTTCCTAGGTTTAATGGATTTTTTACGGGCCAAGGCAAGGTTCGCCCAGTCTGTCCAGGCGATCAACCCCAGGTTTGAAGACGGGCAGCTCATCGACTGGCGATCTGCCCGGCACCCGATCCTGCATCTGTCCTTCCAGAAACAAGGTAAGAGCGTTGTACCGCTACAGATCAGCCTTACCGGCGAAAACCGGATCCTTATCATTTCCGGGCCCAATGCCGGCGGGAAATCGGTGTCGTTGAAAACCGTCGGGCTGATCCAGTACATGTACCAGTGCGGTTTGCTTGTTCCGCTCGACGAGGGTTCTTCGATAGGCATATTCAAAAATATACTCATCGACATCGGCGATGAGCAATCGCTCGAAAACGACCTGAGCACCTACAGTTCGCACCTTACCAACATGAAGGTGTTCCTGCAGAAGGCCGACAGGCAGACCCTGTTCCTGATCGATGAGTTCGGTACCGGTACAGAGCCGGGGCTGGGCGGCGCCATAGCAGAGTCTATCCTGGAGAACCTTGCAGGCTCCGGCGCTTTCGGAGTGATTAACACCCACTATACCAACCTCAAGCTGTTTGCCAATAAGACTCCCGGGCTGATCAACGGCGCCATGAAGTTTGACGGCCAAAATATGCAGCCTCTCTACGAGCTCGAAACCGGGAAGCCCGGAAGCTCCTTTGCCTTTGAGATTGCTTCCAAAATAGGTCTTCCGAAGTCCATCGTCGAGAAGGCCAAGCAAAAGCTGGGTACCCAGCAGGTGAATTTCGAGAAGCTGATCAAAGAGCTGGACATCGAAAAATCGGTATTTGCCGAAAAGAACATCGGGTTGGGCATTAAGGAAAGGAAGCTGGCGCAGCAGCTGGCTGAGTATACCGCGCTCAAAGCCTCGCTCGAAAATGACGAGAAAAAGATCCGCAACCAGGCCAGGCAGGATGCAAAGTCCCTGATTTCTTCGGCCAACCAACTGATAGAGAAAACGATCAGGGAGATCAAGGAAAAGAAGGCGGAAAAGGAAAGCACCAAAGCAGCCAGGGCAGAACTGGAAAGCTTCTCGGTCAGGGAGCTTAAGCAGGAGGCGGTGTCAGAGCTGCCGGAGCCGCCGGCTTCCAGGGCGGTGCTGGAGCTGGAAGAAGGCGCTATTACAGAAGGCAGCTATGTGAAGCTGAAAGGGCAAAATGCATTCGGACAGGTTTTATCCGTAAAGACAAAAGAAGCGGAGGTGAGAATAGGGGCGCTGAAATCGACCATCAAGCTAAGCAGGCTCGAGAAAGTATCGGCCAGGACCTACAAATCGGCTACCAACGAGTCGCTGACCGAAAACAACAGGTCGTCTGTTGACCTGAACGAGAAAATGATGCAGTTCAGCTTCAACCTCGACATCAGGGGTATGCGGGGCGAAGAGGCTATGGTCCAACTGGACCAGTTCATGAACAACGCTCTCATGCTGGGATACAACGAATTAAGGGTGGTGCACGGCAAAGGCGACGGCATTCTCCGCACATTGGTACGCAACCATCTGAAAAGCTACAGGCAGGTATCCGGAATGACCGACGAGCACGCCGACCGCGGCGGGGCCGGCGTGACCCTGGTCAGCCTCAGATGATTCCAGGCTTTATTCTGCGTCGCCGGATGCGTGCGTCCAGCGATATAGAGGCGGTATC
>MEDT01000087.1 GCA_001724175.1 Cytophagaceae bacterium SCN 52-12
TGTCTGCCCCAGTGCGGACTCCTTTCTTTTCATCCTTGATGAGGAGGGAGGCCGTACTTTTATAAACTGGCTGGGTGACCTGGAAGTAATACCAGGCACTGATGGCTGCTAAGGCCAGAAAAAATGGAAAAAGATACCAGTAGCGAAGGTAACGCTGGAGGTACTCCCCCAGGTTGAACTCCTCTTCTGTAGAATTGTGCTCCTCGAAGCCATTCAATTCGGTAGTATTCATAACGGCTAATGAAACAGATTAATGCTAGAAAACGCGGGTTAAGATAACGGCGATAACCGAAAGGCTACTCAGTACAAGCGGCAGGATCTGCAGGGTACGGTCTGAGCTGGTGACTTTTGCTTTAGTCGGCTCCACGTAAATCACGTCGTTTTTGTGCAGGTAATAGTAAGGCGAATCGAATACCTCTCGCGAGGTAAGATCTATCTTGCCATAAGTACGAATCCCGTTCTCTTCCCTGATCACCATTACGTTGTCCCGCCGTCCGTAAATAGTTAAATCTCCTGCAAGGCTCAATGCCTGAGGCAACGTAACTTTTTCTTCAGGTATAATAAAAACCGCCGGATTTCTTACTTCACCCATGACTGAAATTTTAAAGCTGACAAGCCGTACGGCTACAGAGGGTTCTTTGAGGTACTTATTCAATAACGTCCTGATACTTTGTGCAGCCAGCTCGGTAGTCGTACCATCTACCTTCACCTTCCCGATAAGCGGCACCTCGATATTCCCTTCCTCGTCCACCAGGTAACCTACCGGCTGGGCGCGTCCCCCCATTCCGCCTGTCTGGCTATAATTCAAATGTACTGCCGTTGCCATATTCCTCACATTGAAAATCTCATTCGCTTCCGGGTTAAGGCTACCTACCACCACCGAAAGTATATCTCCCGACTGGATGATCGGCACATAAGCCTGCATCCCTTTCCCCCTTTGCGGATTATCCGGTGTTTCCTGGAAATAGGTCACTTCCTTCTGGGAAAGACAGGAGGTAAACAATACGGAATAAGCCAGCAATGCCGGTAGTGTGGTCAGGCAAACCCTGCAATACGTCCAAAATTTGTTTTTCATGTGAGCGCTTAAATCGATGTGGGTTACAAAGCTGGGAACCATCCGGCGCGGGAAACCCGGGATCCGGCTTTGCTAAAAACAGGTAAAGTTATAAAAAAGTCGTTAATGAATGGTGCGAACTGACGGCGGACTCCCCCGGCCTTTCAAAAAAAGCTGCTTCGCAAAAAAATTAAACTGAAATCCTGGTGTATATTAAGATGATGATGATGATGTTCCTTCATGGTAATAACAGAATATACGTTCCTCAACCGTTCAAGGCCTGCTTGTAGAATTATTTCGAATATGGAATACCGGCTTTTCACACTGTTAAAAGATCGGCCACGCACAAAGTCACAAATATTCGACTCAATAACGGTGCAAACATAACAGATTTAAAACAATTTTCATCCGGGTCAGGCCGGACAAATTTCATTGTTAAAAAAATCATAATCCCTCAGGACCCGCAATTCCATGGCTTTCGCCAGCGCTTTTACATGCCTTATATCGTGCGCATCGCTGCCGATGAAAGTAACCAACTGCTGCTTCAGCAGCCACCGGGCCACTTTTTGGACTCCCGAGCCATATTGCCCGGTAAGCGACAGCGCATTGAGCTGCAGCTCGCAGCCCTGCTCTTTCAGCCTGTGGTAAACTTCAGGACCGGCATGAAAATAGCTGTACCGCTCGGGGTGGGCCAGCACCGGCCTGTAACCGTAGCCTATGATGGAAAACAGGGTTTCGGTCGTATTCATCAGCGGGGTGGTGTAAGGCAGCTCCACCAGCAGCCGGTTGCCGGGTAAGGTGAGCAGCTCCCCGCGCCCGCGCAGCAGCTCCAGGAAATGCTCGTCGATGAAATATTCGGCGGCCGCATCGAGCCTGATGTCGATCCCGTTTTCAAGACAGGCTTCCCGCACCTCGCCGAGGCCCTTCCGGATAATTTCGGGCGTATTCTTATAGCTGTCCCACATGATATGCGGCGTAGTGACCAGGTGGGTGAATCCTTGTGCGGCCATCTGCCGGATCATCTCCACCGAGTCGGCCATTGTCCTGGCCCCGTCGTCAATTCCGGGAATCAGGTGTGAGTGTAAGTCGAAAGTTACTCTTTCCTGGTTTTCGGCTCTCTTTTGCCCCCAGGAGAAAATTTTATTAAACATTATTTTTTGTAAAGCGGCACATCATCACATTGCCTCATTGTCTAATCGTCTCATTATCTAATCGCCTCGTCATCCCAACACCTCCCCCAGTGCAACATGCGGCAGCCCCCAGGCATCTGAAACCTCCTTATAGACCACTTTTCCCTTTATAATATTCAATCCTTTGGCCAGCAGGCTGTTGCGGCGGCAGGCCTCTTCCCATCCCCGGTTGGCCAGCATCATCACATACGGAAGCGTGGCATTGGTGAGCGCGAGGGTCGAGGTGAAAGGCACCGCCCCGGGCATGTTGGTGACGCAATAATGCACGACGTCGTCGACCACGAACACGGGATCTTCGTGCGTGGTAGGCCGAGAGGTCTCGAAGCAGCCGCCCTGGTCGATGGCCACGTCGACCATCACGGTGCCGGGCTTCATCAGCTTCAGCATATCGCGGGTAATAAGGGAAGGAGCCTTCCCGCCCGGGATCAGCACGCCTCCTATGATAAGATCCGTATTCCCGATCAGCTGCCGGATGTTGTATTCCGACGACATGACCGTATCCACATTCGCAGGCATGATGTCTTCCAGGTACCGCAGACGGGGCAGGCTGATGTCCATGATCGTGACGTTGGCGCCCAGCCCGGCGGCCATCCGGGCGGCCTGGGTGCCTACTACTCCTCCGCCCAGGATCAGCACATTGGCGGGCTTCACGCCGGCAACGCCGCCGAGCAGGATGCCTTTCCCGCCGGAGGGACGCTCCAGGTATTTGGCGCCCTCCTGTACGGACATGCGCCCCGCTACCTCGCTCATCGGGATGAGCAGGGGAAGCGACCGGTCGGGATTTTCTACAGTTTCGTAAGCCAGGCAGACCGCTCCGCTCTTAATCATGGCGTGAGTAAGTGCCTCGGACGATGCAAAATGAAAGTAGGTGAACAGCAGCTGATCTTCCCGGATCAGGCCGTATTCCTCCGCTATAGGCTCCTTTACCTTCACGATCATGTCGGCCGTCTCGTAAACGCTCCGGGTATCGGGCAGGATCTCCGCGCCTGCCTCGCGGTATGCTTCGTCTGCAAACCCGCTTCCGGCCCCGGCATCTTCCTGGATAAACACCCTGTGCCCGAGCCTGGTCAGCTCGATGACCCCGGAGGGTGTCATCGCTACCCGGTTTTCGTTGTTTTTGAGCTCTTTCGGAATTCCTACTTTCATCGATTGATAATTTTCTCCGTTCGCAACTTAATAAATATATGATTTCCCGGGAATATGTTATGGCAATTTTTCCTGTGCATCGGAACGAATTCCGGCATATGAACCCGGCAATAAATTGCCGGGCTACAAAATAAGCCGATCCTGACGGATCTAACGGATCTGAACCACCTTCACCGTCACATACAGCTGCCCGATATGCCGCTGGGTATGCTCCGCAGCATGGAACAGCAAGCCCAGGACAGTAGAGGGCAACGCCTGGCGTCCCACGCTCCTGGCTTCCGTCAGCACGGCGGGATCCGTATTTTTCAGAAATTCCACCGACTTGTCTATCTGCTGTACAACCGCCTGCGCAAGGATATCCACGCTGATACCCTCGGCAGAAACGCCTTCAGCGGCCAGGTAGCCAAGCTGATCCGGCGTCAGCGCATTTCCTTCGGCATAGGTAAACAGCCTGTCGAGCACCCCTTTGATATGCTGCAGATGAAATCCCGCCGAGGCCGCCCCGCCGGGCTTTACCCATAAAAGATGATCGGGAAAACCCGCCGTATACCGCAGGACTTCCTCCCGGGATTGAAGCAGCGCATGCGCTACCGGCTGCAAAAGCGGGTGAATACCGGGCAAAGGGCCTCTGAGCCAGACTTCGGGCATAAATTAATTATGAATTATGAATGATGAATGATGAATGATGCGCCTGTTTCCCTTTCTGAAACGACTCCCCCTCATCTGGTAAGGAGAGGGGGCCGGTGGGAGTGGTCCAGCAATATAAAGCTATGCTCCTCCTCCCGGTAGTGATTATAAATAAGCAGGTTAGCGGGCTTATCCGGCATCTTCCCGGAACAGCGCAACGTTGCCGGGACAGGCTGGTTCGTCAGGAGCTGGTGGCCGAGCCATACTGCAAAGGCGCTGGCCGTTGGGTATTCGCCGCAGGCGTTCTTAAAAGAAAAAACGGGCGTAGCGCCCCCGAAGCAGCCCCGGATGCGGTCATACCAGCCTGCGCTCCGCACATCTCCGTTATAGCCCAACATGAGGGCATCTATTGATGCAGCCTCCAGGTCATGCCTGTCCAGCAGCTCTGATAAACGCTCCTCCACCTGGGCGGGCGAGGCAAAAGACAGCGTCGTCACCTCCCGGATGCGGACCTGCCTGCGCTGAGCGGCTTTTCTTTCCAGCAGGAACATAACCGCACCTTCGCCGTTGACCGTCCCCGCGGAAGTCGAAGCAAGAAGCGAGGCCGAGCTGCCGGGCTCCTTCTTGAAAACACCGGAAATGCGGTCAATATTATGGTTGTATTCTGAAATTTCTTCTATTCCCCCTACGAGCAGCGTTTCGACCTGCTCCTGCTCAAACAGCAGCGACGCGTCGACCAGGGCGTTTTCGAAAGACAAGCCGCCGTGCACATGGGTGATGTTATAGCCGGTATTCCGGTGGATCAACGCCAGCTGTCCGGCGATCGCATTGGGGGTGCTTTGGACAAAATTGGTCGGAGTAAGCGTCCCCTCGTCGTAGTCGACGATCTGGTTGAGAAATTTGATGCAGTCCTCCAGCCCGCCATTGGCCGTACCGATGATGATCCCGTCGACTGCCGGCGCCTCCTTCAGGATCCGCACCCCGGCTCCTACCCCCATCCTGACCGCCTTTCCCATTCTCCTCAGGACACCCGCCTGGATCAATCCCTCGTAGGAAGGTTCGGCCGCAAAATATTTATCGCCCTCATGCTCCTTAAGCCCGTTTGTTCCCCAGGCTGCTGCAGGGGCTATCAGCGGAAAGGTCTCCTGGGGGGAGATGCATATGGCGGCTTTGATGAACATAGCTAAACGTTGAGCTGCGATCTGTCAATCCGGCAAAAGGGTGTCGACGGACTGCTCCGCAGGTTTGGTTTTATTCCATGGAGCGGTCGTACGGCTCGCCATGTCGATCACCAGCAGGATGACCGCAGATATGAATAGGATAAAGGCTATGATAAACCACCGTCTGCCCCGGTTGATGTTTGGATCTGCCATTTTAATAAATTGGGAGGTTCCTGACGCTGAAGAAACCCGTCAGCGTCCCGGTCCGCCCTGAAATCTCGGCCCATTCCAAGCCTTCAAACTCGATGACGCACACGCTGCTTTTCCCCATGCTTTCATAAAAATCCCTGGTCAGGTACTCCGCGAAATAAGAGATATCGGGGTTATGCCCTACCAGCATCAGGCTCGCGGCTTCGGCCGGCGTGCTGTTTACCGCCGCAATATAGGCCCTCGCGCCGCAATCGTATAAATCGTCGATCAGCTCCACCTGCTCCCAGTCAAACCCCAGCTGCTCGGCGAATACCTGGGCGGTCTGCCGGGTCCGGAAAGCGCTGCTGGCCACGATACGCTGCACTTTTTCTCCCCTTCCGTTTAGAAAAGCCGCCATTCGCGCAGCATCGATATATCCCTCGCCTGTAAGCTCGCGCTCGAAGTCCTTGAACATAGGAGCCCCGGATTCTGCCTTGGCATGCCTGACTAGATAGAGTCTCTTTTTCACTTTCTGATGATGGTGGGAGTAGTCATACGCAAATGTACGAACTCGGAACGCAAAATCGCCATTGACAAAGACAAAAATACCATTGAACACAATTTGGGCCCGGCCAGTATTTTTTTTAGTAATTTCGCCGGGAGGGGAGTTGAAAGTTAAGAGTTAAGAGTTAAGAGTTAAGAGTTGAGAGTTGAGAGTTGAGAGTTGAAAGTTGAAAGTTAAGAGTTGAGAATTGAAAGTTAAGAGTTGATAACGTTAGAATTGTTTCAGAATGTTGAATTTCCTTAAATATGTGCTTGCGACCCTTGTGGGGTTGTTCCTTTTTATAGTGCTGGGCTTTTTCCTGATGGCCGGCATCGGCGCGCTGCTCGGCGACGGCGATGCGGTAGTGCTCAAGGATAACTCGGTGCTCCGGCTCGACCTGGAAAGACCTATCCAGGAGATCGTGGAAGAAAATCCTTTTTCGGAGGCGCTCGCGCCTTTCACGGGAGAGGTCTCGTCGGTCAGCATCAAAGAAGTCAAAGATGCGCTCGTCAAAGCGGCTTCGGATAACAAGATCAAGGGTGTCTACCTGAAGGCGGGTGCTCCGGCCTCAGGGTGGGCCGTTCTCGAAGAAGTCAGGGATGCTCTGGCAGCATTCAAAGCGTCCGGTAAGTTTGTATATGCTTTCGCCGAAGGCTACAGCGAGAAGGGATATTACCTCGCTTCGGTTTCCGATGTCATTTACCTGACCGAATTCGGGGATTTTGAATGGAACGGCCTTTCTGCAGAATATGATTTTTACAAGGGGACCCTCGACAAGCTGGAGATCAAACCCGAGGTATTCAGAGTCGGGGAATTTAAAAGTGCGGTAGAGCCTTTCCTGAGAACCGATATGAGCGAGGCGAGCCGGCTGCAGGCCAGGGAACTGCTTACCGGTATCAACGACCATTTCCTGGGCAAAATAGCGGTGTCGAGATCGGTCACGCCCGCGCGCCTCAGGGATTGGGCCGACTCCCTGTCTATCGAAAAAGCCGGCGATGCGCTGAGCCGGGGACTGATCACCCATGTCGGGTACTACGACCAGTTTGAAAGCGATCTGAAAGCAAAGCTGGGGACAAAAGAATCGGAAAAAGTTCATTTCACGGGACTGAAAAATTACCTGAAATCGGGTAGCGATAAGAAAGAGGAAGGCGATTTCAACAAGCGCGTAGCGGTGGTGATCGCCGAAGGCGAGATCGTAAGCGGCGAAGGATCCGAGAACCTGATCTCGTCGGGAAAGCTTATCAAGGAGCTCAAAAAGGTCAGGGAAAACGACAAGGTGAAGGCGGTGGTACTGCGCATCAACTCCCCGGGAGGAAGCGCGCTCGCCTCGGACCTGATCTGGCGCGAAGTAAAGCTCACCGCAGAAAAAAAGCCGGTGATCGCTTCCATGGGGAACGTGGCGGCATCGGGCGGCTACTACATCGCGATGGGCTGCGATACGATCGTGGCCCAGCCCAATACGATCACGGGCTCGATCGGGATCTTCGGGCTGATGCTGAACATCGAGCCTTTTATGAAAAACAAGCTGGGCATTACCTTCGACCGGGTAATGACCAACCCTCATGCCGACTGGCCTACCGCGACGCGGAATATGACGGATTTCGAAAAGCAGAAAATACAGCGCGCGGTGGAAACCGGCTACGAGATCTTCACTTCCAAAGCTGCCGACGGCCGGAAAATGTCGCAAAGCGACCTGAAAAAGCTGGCTGAAGGCCGTGTCTGGTCGGGTGTCGCGGCCAAAAGCAACGGGCTGGTGGATGTGCTGGGCGGGGTAGACACTGCCATAGAGATCGCCGCAGCGGCTGCCGACCTCAAAAAAGGGGATTACAGGGTGAGGTACTACCCGGAGAAAAAAGACTGGAAACAGGAGCTGATGAACAGCCTGACCGGCTCGGACGACGAGGAAACACTCAGCAGGATAGCCGGTCCGCTAGCGCCCTATGCAAAAGCCTACCGCAGCCTGACCCGGATGGAAGGCATACAGGCACGGATGCCGTTTGAGATCAGGATCGATTGACCCCGGAATGAATTTCCGGGGCCACGAGATGGGTCGATCCTGACGGATCTGTAACCTTTTTCCGGTGTTTACAATATATACTGGCTGAGATCCCGGTTTTTAACCAGGCCGCCGAGCTTTTCATTTACCATTTCGCTGGTGATCACGATGTGGGCGTTGGGCCCGATGGCATCGGGAACGTCGAACATCAGGTCATTGAGCAGGGTGCTCATCACCGTCTGCAGCCTCCTGGCGCCTATGTTCTCTACTTCGGAGTTGACTTCGAATGCGATCCTGGCTATTTCCGACAGGGCTTCGTCCTGGAACTGCAGCTCCACGCCCTCCGCCTGAAGCATGGCTTCATACTGCTTGGTAAGCGCATTTTTGGGAGTGCGCAGGATATGGTAGAAATCCTCCTGCGTAAGGCTCTGCAGCTCTACGCGGATAGGGAAACGGCCCTGCAGCTCCGGGATAAGGTCGGAAGGCTTCGCTACGTGAAAAGCGCCGGCGGCTATGAACAGGATATGATCGGTGCTGATGATACCGTGCTTGGTATTGACGGTGCTGCCTTCGACTATCGGCAGGAGATCGCGCTGCACTCCCTCCCGGCTCACATCCGGGCCGCTTCCGCCGGAGCGGCCGGAGGCCACTTTATCGATTTCATCGATGAAAATAATCCCCAGGTCCTGGGCTTTCCGGATCGCCTCTTCCTTTACCTCCTCCATATCGATGAGCTTGTTGGCTTCTTCCTCGAGAAGGAGCTTCTTGGCTTCACCGACAGAAATTTTTCTCTTTCTCGCCTTCCGGGGCATCATGTTGCCGATCATTTCCTGGATGTTCATCATGGAAACGTCGTCGATGCCGCCCCCGATCATCCCGATATTGGGAAGCTGGTTCTGGTTAAGCTCGATCTCTATCTTGCGCTCGTCGAGCTCGCCGTTCCTGATCTTCTCACGGAACCGCTCGCGGGTACGCTGGTTGAGCTCGTGATCGCTCGACGGCATGGCTTCGCTGTCGGGCTGCTCCTGCTTCGGAAAGGACGATGCACCGCCCCGGTGATGTACCGGCGGGATCAGCGTATCGAGGATGATATCTTCTACTGCCTGCTCCGCCTGTAATCTCACTTCCTCCTTTTTGCGCGCTTTCACAAGCGCTACCGACTGATCGACCAGGTCGCGCACCATGCTCTCGACGTCGCGGCCTACATAGCCGACTTCGGTAAATTTGGATGCCTCCACTTTAATGAAGGGGGCATCGGCTATTTTGGCAAGCCGCCTTGCGATCTCGGTCTTCCCTACGCCTGTGGCGCCTATCATGAGGATATTGTTAGGCACAATTTCCTTCCGCATTTCGGGAGGACTGCTCATCCTCCGCCAGCGGTTCCGCAACGCAATGGCAACATTCCGCTTTGCTTCTTTTTGTCCTATAATATACAGATCCAGCTGCGCGACGATCTGCTGGGGAGTAAGCTGCTCCAGGTCGGGCTTTGCCGGAAAAGACGGGTGGTTTTCTGACATCAGTTATAGTTAAGCGTTTTTCACTTCGGCGTCGAAAGTAATGGCCGCGAGCGCTTCGAGCTGCGCGGTAGCGGAGCAATACTTCTCCATAGAAAGGGCTATCGCCTTGTTTACCTTTTCTGCATCGAGGTCCCGGCCCGCCAGATGAAAGCGGAGGTGGATCTTCCGGAACGGCTTTCGCCTGGTTCCTTCCTCTTCGACGCGCTCCCCTTCCACGGAAATGCGGAAATCCTGCACATCCTGCCGCTGCTTTTTCAGGATAAGCGCCACATCGATCGCGCTGCAGCTCGCCAGCCCCATCAGCAGGAGCTCCATCGGGCGGACGCCGGCATTGCTGCCGCCTATATCTTCCGCGGCGTCGGTGTGTACCTTAACCGGTGACGATGCTCCCGATGCTTCAAAATGGAATGCATCATCTACTCTTACCAGCTCTACTTTCATTTGTTTGTGTATAATTTCTGAATAGGTGTTAGGTGTTGGGTTTTAGGTGTTAGGTACCGGCTACGGGACTCTAAAACCTGATCGCTAAAACCTAATACCTAAAACCTGATACCTAAAACCTCTGCTACAAAATTACAACAATAAATTACCCTTCATAAAACTTCACTCCTTTCTCCCGCAAAAACTCCTTGATAATCCGTACGTGAACGCACCTGCCGACGTTGAGAAAGGGATAGTTGGAAACGCGCTTCCTGACCCCGTCCGAAATTACCTCCCGGTTTACCTGGTCAAAGCCCAGGTGAAGGTGCTGCGTGGCGCTCTGCATCCCGTAGACGATCCCTTCCTTGTCAAAAAGCGGTCCGCCGCTCTGGCCCCGCAGGCCGGGCGTGCTCATCTCTATCCCGAAAATACCGCCCTGGTCGGCTACCTGGCGGGTAATGATCCCGTCGATCGGGAAGCCGGGCGTACCGACTTTCCCTTCCTGCGACCACTCGATATCGTCGATATCTGTATTGAGGCGGTAATTGGTAAATTCGGGGAAGGGATACCCGAGCCGGCAGAGGCTTCTTCCCGGCCTCACCTTCTGCTCGTCTTTCAGGAACGTCGCAAAACCACGGTATTTAACCCCGGAGTAACCTACAAAGCGGACAATAGCCAGGTCATATACCGGGTGCCGGTGGATAACGAGCTGGTAGTCGCCCGTGACGCTTTCGGGAAAGCTGTTTTTAACCCGTATGAGCGTTTCGCCGTTAAGACTGTATTTTTCTTCGAGCCGGCGCTTCTGCACGGCAGCGGTAGGTTCTTTTTGAAAAAAACGGAATTCCTTCTTAAATGCCAGGTACTTTGCATAGACCTTGTCGCCGTTGATCAGGTTTTCGGCTACATGCTTACAGGTAACGGCCCAGCCGTTTTCGTTCACAAAAAACATGGTAGCCGTCTGCGGAATAATCTCGGCGCTACCGTAATAACGGGAAATAAAATGTATAGCACGGGTAAACTGGTCTACCCGCTCCAGTGCTTCTACGAACATACAATTTAATGAGGTCAGGCTAACTGAGCGGCTAAGATAGCGGTAAAGTCGCAAAGTTGCGCCGTCGCTTCCTCTCACGGGCAGACGATCCTGTAGAACGTATAGCTGAGCTGAAGGCCGAGGTAGTAATACATGTCTTTGAGCGCGGGGTTACCATTCTGGTATTTATCCGCGAGCACTTCCCCGCCTCCGAAATTATCGAGGTAATCGCTAAATGTTTTCCGGGCGCCGAATTGCACGCCGACGCTCCACGGGCGACTGAACTGGTATTTGACGCCCAACCCGAAGGGGATCACCAGGGTGGAAGTGCGATAGCCGCCGTTATTGGGCTTCGGCCTGAAAAAGGTATATCCCAGGCCGCCATACACATAGGGGGTCCAGTTGATCGCTTTTTTACTGTCGAGGTAATCCAGGAAGTTATACTCGGTCTGCAAACCGCCCTCCGCCAGGAGCGTGCGGAAAGAAAGCTCACGTATCTGCTGGAACTGGTTGTCGGCATGCCGGTCGTCGGCGGTGATGCCGCCTGCCAGGACCGACGCGCGGAACGAAAAGCCGCTTTTCAGGTTGTACCGGAAGAAAAGGTCGCCGCCCGGACGAAAATTCCTGAGCATCAGGTTCCTGGAGATATCGCCGGAATAGTTAAGCGCCCCTAGTCCTCCCCCTACTTCCAGCTTCTGGCTGAAAACACCGGTATAAAGGGATACGAGGCATGCGGCAAGAAAAAAACGGAAGAGGAAGGTGCTCTTGTACATCGGCGGGTAATATCAGGCGGCTATTTCAAAGGCGGGCACTTGACCGACGGGCCCAGCACGTAAACGAGCTTGATGGTACCGGTCATATAGGTGTCCATCTGCCTGGCATTATTGCCGCGTGTCAGTAGCTGGGGATTACCGGCCAGGTAGCCGTAAGGATCTTCCGCCTCCGTCAGCCCAAGGTATTTCCTGAGAATCTCCGTCCTTTCTTTTTTAGGGAACCGGGCGGGCTGTGCTTCAAAGCTTCTGAACGACATCTGCTGGGCCTGGACGGGGTCGGCGCCCGAAGCCCATACGGCGGGATCAGGGTATGCTTTCGATATATCGTCGAGGTAATCGGTGGTAGTGAACCGGAAGCCCAGCTCTGCGCCGATGTCAAACTTCGGGTTGATCTTATAACGCAGCCCCACCCCTACAGGTATCGCAAAGCCGACCAGGGAATAAAGCTTATCCTGCCCTTCGCGCCCCTGGCCCTCGGTGCCGAGCGGCTGCAGCGCCACCCAGCGCTGCTTTTCCTGGCTTCCGGCCGGTACGGGGAGACGCGCTTTCGGATTGTGCGCAAACAATGCCACACCTGCGAAGAGGTACGCGCCGAACTGCGGCCTGCGGTCATAGCTCCTGCCGTCGGGCACCAGCTTGTAGATCCCGACTGCCGACAGCTCCTTGATGTCGTTACGAAAGTGGAGGTTCCGGATAAAAAAGCCCTGGTGAGCCTGCCTTCCCGACCGGTTCATCAGGTAATCGTCGCCGGCGATGCGGGCCCAGGTAAGCGATGCCCTCGCTGCGAAACGGGGAGAAAAATGACGGGTATACTCTCCTGTCACACTCCAGCGCATCATTTTGAAAGTAGAAGGGAAAACGCGCCTGTAAGGGGCCATATCGCCATAATAATTGGATGTGCCGACGCCGAACCCTACCGTAGAATAGGGTACAAACTGGTTCCGGTATCCCTGCCCGGACGCCTCCTGAGCCATTGCCGCTATCAAAACCCCCGCCAGCAAAAACCCCAGCTCCGCTAATCCGAAATCCCTGGCAACCCTCGAAAAACCGATCTTCATAAACTGTTTATAATATACATGTGAACGCAAAATCTTTGACTAGAACGAAGCAGTCCGGAGCTCTATTGTATCGCAAATATAAAGGACGAGCGCATTACACACGCTATGAGTAAATACTACCGGGTTTACCCATGTTTTTAGTTAAAAAGTCATGCCAAATATCCCGGCCCTTATCAATTTTGACTATTTTTGAACTAATTAACTTCAATTCGTGATGCTTGAAACCCAAGGCCTGCAATACGCCTATCATGCCGCAAAGAAATTTCATTTTCCTGATATTGTCTGCCGGGATGGCCGTGCGCTGCTGATTCTCGGCCAGTCGGGCAAAGGGAAAACGACGCTTCTCCACCTTCTGGCGCTGCTGCTGAGGCCGGAAAAGGGGGTGATCCGTATCGGGAACGAGGAGGCTACTTCTCTTTCTCCTTCCGGGCTGGCCCGTCTCCGTGCCGGCCGGATCGGGATCGTCTACCAGCGGGCGCACTTTGTAAATGCCCTGTCCGTGCTGGACAACCTGCTGATATCCAACTACCTGGCGGGAAGAAAACCGGACAGGCAGAAAGCCGCTTACCTGGCGGAACAGCTGGGCTTTGCCGAACACCTGCAGAAAAAGACGTTCCAGCTCAGCCAGGGAGAGCAGCAGCGCGTCAGCATCGCACGGGCGCTGATGAATGCTCCGTCCGTCATCCTGGCCGACGAGCCGACCTCCAACCTGGACGATATCAACTGCGACCGCGTGATACGCCTGCTGAAGGAACAGTCGGCGCAGATCAATGCCAGCCTGATCGTGGTAACGCACGACCAGCGGCTCAAAGACACTTTCGAAGACCGTATTTCGCTGTGAGTGCTATCAGAAATCAGCTGTCAGAAATCAGCCATGAGAAGTCAGCTGTGTTACAACCGTCGATATCATAAGAGCCGATAGCTGATTGCTGAAGGCTGATAACTTTTCATACCAATGAATCTTTTACAATTAAGCTGGGCCAATCTCAAAGACAAAAAGCTCAATAGTTTCCTGAGCACGCTGCTGCTTACCCTGGGAATAGGCATCATATCGCTGCTGCTGCTGCTGAACAAGCAGCTGGAAGACCAGTTCCGGAAAAACCTGAGGGGAATAGATATGGTGGTGGGCGCGAAAGGGAGCCCGCTGCAGCTCATTTTGTCGTCCGTATACCAGATCGACGCGCCTACGGGCAATATCCCGCTGTCGGAAGTCGAGAAGCTGGCCCGCAACCCGATGGTAAAGGCTGCTATCCCGCTCTCGATGGGTGATAACTACCATGGTTTCAGGATAGTGGGCACGACCGGAAAATACGTCGAGCATTTCGGCGGAGAGCTGGAAAGCGGAAGCCTGTTCGACAAATCCATGGAAGTGACGATCGGCTATAAGGTCGCCGAAGGAAGCGGGCTGAAACCGGGCGATACTTTCGCCGGCTCGCACGGCTTTGACCAGGAAGGCGAGACCCACGGCGATCACCTCTATGTTGTAAAAGGGGTTTTCAAGCCTTCCGGCTCGGTGCTCGACCAGCTCATTCTCACCGACATCAGCAGCGTCTGGGATATCCATGCCGATCATGACCACGAGGCGGAAGAGGGCGGAGAAGCGCACGAGAAGGAAGTAACGAGCGCCCTGATCACCTTCCGGAACCCCATGGCCATGATGATGCTGCCCCGCATGATCAACGAAAACACGAAATTGCAATCGGCGCTGTCCAGCATAGAGATCAACCGGCTCATCGAGCTGCTGGGGGTAGGCATCGATACGCTCCGGGCGCTGGCCATCCTGATCATGCTGATCGCCGGAGTAAGCGTTTTTGTCTCCCTCTACAATTCTCTTAAGGAGAGAAAGTACGAGATGGCGCTGCTGCTCTCTATGGGCGCAACCCGTACGAAGCTCTTCTTCCTGCTGCTGTTCGAGGGGCTACTCCTGGCGGTAATGGGCTTTATCGCGGGTGTTTCCCTGAGCAGGCTGGGGCTGTGGCTTTTCAGCCAGACTGCCGAGCGGGATTTCAACTATTCTTTCGGGGAGTTTTCGATCCTCCCGGAGGAGTTTTACCTGCTGGCCGCAGCATTGGTTATCGGCGTGCTGGCGGCTGCCATTCCGTCGCTCGGCATTTACCGGATCAATATATCGAAAACTTTGGCGGAAGACTGACGCCTTTTTTCTGATTTCTTAATTTTCCCCGGGATACGTATATAGCCCGCGAAAGGCCTTTTTTTGCAATTCTGCGGCCCGGGCCGGCGGGACTGACATTCATCATATCTGGATAAGCGCCAACCATTTACACTTTTTTTATTATATTTATCCTAATATTGCAGGAAATTACAGAAGCACGCGTCCGCAATGTAACCCGCTCGATAGAATGAATTATGCACATTAGGTAACTCATGAACAAAAACAAAACCGAAAATGCTATTCCCCCCATAGCATTAAAGATTGCCATTGTAGAAACCCGGCCTATATTCCGGCGAGGATTGGCAGGTGTTTTTACCGAAAGCTGGGAAAGCGCTGCGCTTATTGAAGCGGGCAGCGTCGAAGAGCTGACTTCCCTTCCGGGAGATCAGGGTCCCGCTATTATCCTGATAGGCCTGGAAAGCGAGAAAGACAAAAACAGCATTCAGCAGATAGCGGGATTGAACGTGAAGTATCCATCCGCTAAAATCATCATCTACGACTACCGGGATGACCTGAAAATGATCCCCCGCCTTTTAAACCTGGGGGTATTCGGATACCTGGTGGCCGACTTCGATGTTTCCGAGCTCCGGCTGTGCCTGAACACGATCCTGCAGGGTAAAAAGTACATCAGCAACGAGATCGTCTGGGAATACCTCAACCACGAGTCGGAAGTGATCAACCATGCGAAAGCCAGGCTGTCAAAAACGGAAGAGGCGGTCGCAGCGTACCTCACGCAGGGAATGAGCGTCACCAGGATCGCGGAAACCATGAACCGGCAGATCTCGACGATCAGCACTATAAAGGCGAAAATATTCAAAAAGATGAGGGTCGCCAATGTGCTGGAGCTTAAGGACAGGCTTGAGAAGGACTCGTCGCCTGTCCCCGCCGCCAGCGTATAGCAGCTTCGGCTGACGGGCGTTGAAAAGCATCGGCCAGCCTATCGCGGGTCGATGCTCCGGTATGCCTCCAGCGTCAGAAGCTCACCCTCCTTACCCGGTTTGCTGGTGCCGTGCTCCATGCCGACGAATCCCCGGTAGCCTTTATCGTATATGTGCTGAAGTACATTTTTAAAATTTACCTCACCGGAGGTAGGCTCGTTCCGGCCCGGCGTATCCCCGATCTGGAAATAAGCGATTTCATCCCACGCATAATCCAGCGTGGGAATGATATTGCCTTCCTGTATCTGCACGTGGTAAAAGTCAAACAGCACTTTTACGCTGGGGCTGCCCGCTCCCTTTGCCAGCGCATAAGCCTGGGGGATCGTGTGAAGGAACATCCCCGCGTGGTTGATCTTATGGTTCATCGATTCCATTACCATCACCATTCCATGCGGCTCGTAAATATCGGCAGCCCTCTTCAGGAGCTCTATGGCATTGGCCATCTGGAAATCCCAGGGAAGGTTAGGATCTGCTTTGCCCAGCACATTGTGAATTATTTTGGTGTTCATGCGTTTGGCCACCTCCACTGAAGCCCGCATGTCGGCCAGCACCTTTTCGCGGGCTTCCTGGTCCCGGCCGGCAAAAGTAGCCTTATCGAAAGAAAATACCCCTACAAACTGCCCGAATTCCATGCCCAGCTTCTGGATCGTCTGGCTGATCTTCTCCTGCTCCTCCACAGGCCTCCTGATCAGGTAGGTGTTCTCCCAGGCCCTGAAGCCGTTGTCGTAGCCCCACCTGATCTGGTCTGCCACGTCTTTCCCGGCCACGTCCGCAAAAATCCCGAACTCGGGTGAAAATTTCATTTTAAACGGCACCGCCTTCGCTGCAGGCTTCGCCGGAAAGGCTGCACCGCCGCTGAGCAACGCCCCGCCCGCAAGGAGGCTGGTTTTGAGGAATGCTTTTCTGTTCATATACATAAAATAAAATCTGGTAATGTGTCGTGCCTGCGGCACTCCATTTGTTTCGATCTCATTGATTTCGGCGGATTAAAATCCGCATTCCGGCAAATTTGAACCGCGTTTCGGCGGATTAAAATCCGCCGCTACAGGATGGGTCGAGCCGACGGCTCTGGTAGTTACTTCCATTCCCGCCCATTCGCTTCCGCACAAACATTTTCAACTCTCCACCTTCAACTCTCCACTTTCAACTCTCCACTTTCAATTCTCCACTTTCAATTCTCCACTTTCAACTCTCCACTTTCAACTCTCACTCCAGCCTGCTGTTCCTCAGGAAGGCGATCAGGTCAGCCATTTCCTGCTGCCCTATCTGGTCTGCAAAGCTTGGCATCGGCGACATCGGCAGCGTCTGGATGGATTTTATTTCCTGTCGATTGACCGTACGGTCCACACCGGGAGCCAGCCGGAGGCTGATCGCAGAAGCCGTTTCGGTGGCGATCGTCCCCTGTATGCTTTCACCGTCGTTGAGCTCTACCAGCCAGTAATCGAAGCCCGGGGCCATCGACAGCGCAGGATCCAGGATATTGGCCAGCAGGTCTTTGGGCAGCCAGTTGTGCACCGTGCCCAGGTCGGGCCCGAATACCACTCCCATTTCGCCGCGCACCTGGTGACAAATAGCGCAGTGCTGCACAAAAACGCCTCTGCCCTTTTCAACGTCCCCTTTCAGCTCCAGCGACTGCTTGTAGGCCGCGATCGCCTTTTCCTTATTTTCGCCCCCGGCAAGCAGCTTCCGGGCACGGTTCCTCAAGGCATCGTCAGAATTGCTCATCAGCCGTACGCCGCGCAGGTAGCCCAGCCCTGAAGCCTGCACTTTTCCGCTTTCAATAGCATCCAGCAACAAGGGTACCCTCTCTTTATCGGCTATAAACAGATCGAGCGCTGCATCCCTGACTGTCGGGGTAAGCACGTCCCACTTCGACAGGATATAAGCTCCCGTTTCCACCCCCGGGATCTTATCCAGGATACGGATCGCTTCCACCTGGACTTCCGGCTCCTCCCTGGGCCCGAGCAGCTCTTTCAGGAATCCGGACTGGCCGGATAGATCTTTGTCCAACCCGAGTATTCCCACCGCTATGCTCCGCTGCTCTACCGGCAGGCCGCTGTTGCGTATGATCTGCCTGGCATTCTCCGTACCCCTGGTCAGCAGCTCCGGCCTTATCGCTTTTCCCGACTTCAGCAGCCCGAGCGCAGCCTTCCTTACACTGTTGGAGCGATGCGTCGTTACCGCTTCCAGCAGCGCCGGCTGCTCGTTAAGCAGGATGTTCAGCGTATCTTTCCGCCTTCTGAATCCCTCCGACAGGCCATTGAGCACTTCGGCCTCGCGTTCGCCGCCCCCCGGCGCGACAGCCCTGCTGACCAGCTCATGCAGCTCGGGCACATCTTTCCCCGCGCCTACCATCGCGGCAAGCCTCCTTACCAGGGAGCCGTAGGCCGGCTTGGCCGGGTCGTACCTGGCCAGCACTTCCTTCAGCAGCGGGACTGTCTGGGAAGAGTCGGCAGACAAAGCCGCGATCTGTACCCATTCATCTTCCAGATCACGGAAAAGCAGGTTGCGTCTCACGCCGGCGGCCTCAGGCGTCTGCACAAAGCCCAGCGTACAGAGCAGCTGGAAACGGACCTTGGCGTCGGAATCCTTTTCCAGCCGCAGCAGCGCCGCCGATAAACCCGGCGCCTGCTGCAGGTGAAGCTCCGCCAGCCGGATCGCATTTTCCCTGATGCCCGGCTCTGAAGCCGTCAGCGCCTTTTCTATCAGGGGCGTCTCGAGCGCTCCCAATCCCTGTAAAGTCCACAGGGCATGAAGCCGGCCCAGGCTCCGGGCCGGATCGCTGTCGAGCGCCATTTCCTTCAGCGCCGGCAGCACCGAGCTGTCTTTCCTATCGACCAGCAGGCGCTGCGCATTCTGCCTCCACCAAAGGTTCTTATCCCCGAGGAGCGCTACCAGCTCCTTTCCCGGGGCATCGCCGAGCGACAGTCCTTTGGTCCAGCCGGGCTTTCCTGTACCGGTCGGGGTGATGCGGTAGATCCTTCCCATGTCATGCCCATCGTACAGCCCGCCGGCCTCCACCGCCTCATCCGACATCCACTCCGGGTGCTCGATGATACGCCGGTAGTAGTCCAGCACATACAGCGCGCCGTCCGGCCCTACGTACATGTTGACGGGCCTGGACCAGGAATCGGTAGAGGCCAGGAACTCCCGGTCGGGATGCTGCCTGCCCGCGATAAAAGTAGCCCCCTTGGGCCTCAGTATGTCGACATGGACCAGGTTGCTGACAGATTCGGCTACGAAAGTCACGTTGCCGTCGTAGGGCGGCGGGAACAAGCCTCCCAGGTAAGCGGTGATACCGCTCGATGCCGTCGTAACGCCCACAGGCGTAAACAGCTGCCTGTCGGGATTGGTCGTGATCTGGAAAACCTCGGTCGCGTTTCCGTGATCGGATATGGATTCGGTCGCGCCAGGCACCTGCAGCGTCGGGTTTCGCGCCAGGTAACGGGCCGCGATCACCTCGTGGTAGATATGATTCTGGTTATGAGTGAGCAAATGGTTTCCCCACCTGTCGAAGGTATGTCCGAACTGGCTCCTGGAAGAAGCCGATTCCAGCTCGTAGGAGTCGGGCCTGAAGCGTACGTTGTTGTTGTTCGCATTTTTGCCCAGGCGCAGCAGGTCAGGCTTGTCCACAAAATGCACTTCACTGCCGGTATCTCCGAATTCTTTACCGTATTTGCGCGTGCCGATCGCCCCCAGGTGAGACAGGTAGATCCAGTTATCGAGCCCGTAGACAGGATTATTCACATTGACATGAGGGTTTGACAGCGAGAAGCCGGTCAGCAGCCGCTTGCGGATATCGGCCTTCCCGTCGCCGTCGGTATCTTCAAGGTAGATCACGTCGGGCGCGTCGGTCACGATCACTCCTTTTTTCCATCTCAAAATGCCGTTGGGCAGGGTGAGCTTGTCGGCAAAAACAACGCTCTTGTCCATTACCCCGTCACCGTCCGTATCGCTTAAGAGCCTGATCCGGCCCGTACCGCTTTTGTCCAGCGGGTAACCGGGCATTTCCACCACATACAACCGCCCGTATTCATCAATCTCCATGTCCACAGGACTGGCTACAAGGGGCTCGCCGGCTAACAGCTCGATCTGGAAACCGGGCTCCAGCTCGAAAGTAGATAACGCTTCAGAGGGGGGTACGGACCCTTCCCGGGAAGTTTGTTTGCTTTCTTCACGGCAACCGGGAAGAAATAACAGAGAGGCAATCGCAATTAATAGGCAGGGGCTACCTGCCGGTATTCCAACTCGCACGATTATATTAATTCATTAATAATGAAACAATTATATATACACATTCAATGCCACCGGATTGAATCCGGGGCTACTATATCACCGAGGCTATGCCTCTTCGGGTATGGCGAGCCGACAGCTGATTTCTGACAGCTGACAGCCATCACCTATTTCACCTGCTCAAAGAGCCTCATGACCTCCTGCGTTATCTTTTCCGAAGCGGTTTCTTCCACTTTGGTAACGGTGAGCCACGTTTCGTATCCGCCCAGCTTATGCTGCGCGGGCGTCGGCAGGTAGCCAAAGCTCCCGTTGGCAAAAGAAATGGTAAAAGCTTTCGCGAAAGGCGCCCTTTTCCTGATATCCAGCCCCATTTCGGTAAATACTTCAAGCGGGATCCCCGCTATTCCGAGGTCGCCGATGCGAAAAACCTGCAGGGGGACTTCCACCTGGCCGGGCCAGTTTTCGTAAACGTGGACGGCCCGTTCGGCAAAGACCCTTTCCAGCGGATGGCTGAATTTCGTCCCCTCAGGGCTGTTTTTCACCTTCAGCGATTGCTCGTAGATTTTCTGTGAAGGCTTCCTGACCGCTACAGGCAGTTCGGTATAGGCAGTTTTAAGGGAAATGTCGCTCCTGTAAGTGATCTCGTTGTACGCCCGCAGCACTTCCCTGGCTACATCTTCGGCCACGATGTTCATCTTTTCATACGGCGGGTGCTTTGCCGCCGGGCCGCGAAAATTGATATTGTTTACATCGCCGGAGGTACCGTTGGTCATAAAAGCGACGAAAGGAGGTGTATCGCCCACCTGCTGCGCGATCTTCTCCCTGATCTTTTCCGCGAAAAGAGCAAAGTAATCGGCCGATACGTGCCCAACGGGGACCCCGCCTACGTAATGCAGCGAGTAGTTAGCCAGCAAAGCAATGGGCCGCCCGCCTGTAGACTGGACCGATAAAAAAGTAACTTCCGGATCGGTACCGCCGGCCGGTTCTACCTTGTTGGGGTTGTCGATCCCGGGATTGAACTGCACCTGGTCCATTTCCCCGAACGGGTTTCTTATCTTTTCCTTCAGCTTCCACCGCCTGTTAAAAAGATGCTGGGGCACACTGCCGCTCCCCCAGCCCAGGCGCGCGGGCTCCAGGTTATTGACCGCTATCCGGACAGCATCGGCCATACGCCGCGCCAGGAAAAAGTGGTAATCCTCAAACTCCATTTCCTTGCTGCCCGCTTTTCTCCATTCTCCGTCAACGCCTGCATTTACAGCCGAATGGGTATGCGTAGCGGCCATCAGCACATTTTCTCCGGGGATACCGGTTTCGGCAGTTATCAGCTTTTTGGAGTAATCAAGCAATTCCCGGGCAATTCCGCAATTATCAGCAACTACGAAAACCTGCTTACTTGTCCCGTCGTCCAGCACCAGGCAGCGGGCATGAAGCGGATCGTGGATGTGCGTAGCAGGCGGTATGATGAAATTACCCACGATCCCCAATCCCAGGGGCGGGGTGATGTCGACCATAGCGGCGCCTGCCTTCAGTTGTTTTTGCTGTGCGTTTGCAAACGGGCCGGGCAAATACATTGCGCCCGCCACTGCCAGGCACAGGAAAAACCTGGCGGCCTGTCTTTGAATCAATACCGGCATTGTAAAAAAAGCTTAGGGTTAAAGAATAGCCCAAAAAGTCTATCCCCTTTTTGGAACTGCAAAAGATGTTTCGGACATCTTCTTTACTTCCAAAGGTCGTCAATAATATTCAATGTCCGGTCGACCAGCACCTGCCCGCCTTCGGGGCTCACCATATTGCTCTGGCAAACGGCGCTGTATCCGCCGCCTGCCACGGCCTTTTCCGTTGCCAGGTAGGTGCCCGGGCCGGCAAGCTGGACGACGAAAGTCTGCAGGGCCTTGCTCCTCGCCTGGATCCGGATGCCGAAATCGGTAAACAATTCAAACTGGTTGGTGCAGATCACGATATCGCCTATGCGGATCACATGCACTTCCGTCTCATAGGTCGGAGCGGGATTGGTTTTCTGGTATTCGAAACGTTTTACGACATCGCCGAACCAGGTCATTTTTGCATAAAGCTGGTCTTTCTTCCTCGCGTCGGCCTTTATTTCGGCGTCTGCTTCCGCCACCACTTTTTTCGAATCTTCATATTCCCCGGGCGTAATGATCCTACGGGGCAAATCGAGCTTTACCGCCTTATGGACCAGCTGCACTTCCGAAACACCTTCGTTTTTGACTACCTCGTATGTCCGCTCTACCGCCCGGTTGATCCTGCCGGCAATGTCTTCCATCCGGTCGAACTTACCCAGCACGCGCATGCGCTCTTCGGCTTTCTTGCGGTACATCGGGTGCGGCGACTGGTCGCCGGCAGCGCCTATCCAGCCCAGGATACACAGGTCGGCCCCGTATTTTTTTCTGAGCGCCTCCCGCGTCGGGTGCCAGTAATCGGCATTGAGAAACGACCGGTGCTCGACTTCCTGCGCCGGGCAGGCCACGCTGATAGCGAGCGCGATCAGCTTCTTTTGCTTGTTCCAGAAAAACAGCGTGTTGATATCCTGGTCTTCATACCCTTCCAGGCTCCTGAATCCGGGCTGGTTGGTGTTGCCATACATAACGGTGGTGCCGTCGGCATATACAGCACGGCGGTTGTAGGCGATCGCCGCCCTTTCGAGCCCCCATGTGACCGATCCGGCAGTGCGGCCGTTCCAGGCCTTTACGATCGCGTCGCTTACCTTGTCGCTGAACATCTCCTTGTAGGAGCTTACCGAAGTGACGCCTTCTTTGGGGATGTTGTAGAGAAAGGAGACGTCGTCGGTCTCGTCTTCCAACACCGGCGCGGTGTGGGTATGGGTAGCGTTCAGCACGATTTTGGAAACATCCAGGGCGGGCAGGCGCTTTTTCACTTTTTCCCTGACCCTGTCGCGTATCCCGGCGGAAATGTATACGAGGTCGCATGAAACCATGATGGAAGTCTCCAGCACCCGGTTTCCTTCCCTGTTCTCCAGGACCAGCACGCTGGCCGAAATGGGGGTCTCGGCCTGCCTGGCGATCCGGAGGTGGAATTGCCCCATCAATGCCACGGGAAGCGGGGGCGTGATGTCTGCCGTGGCGGTACCGATATATAGTTCCGTTGCCCGGGTTTCGGCCAGGAATAATACCGATAATAGAAGAGTAGCAAGGTATTTTAACATCGTATTCAATTCTTAAAGGTTAAAGAAATGGGTTTGGGTACCATAGTTGTAATTCATTAAAGGACAGATTTATATCATCCCTTCGGGATTCAGATACCGTTCACCGTTTATTTCTATAGTCCTGCCACCCTTTCAGGGTTTGCAGGCCAGATAATTGAGAACATGCCATCGTTATAGAAAAACATCCTGTCGGGTTTTATCATCTAACCACGAAGTGGTGACATGATTATAGT
>MEDT01000088.1 GCA_001724175.1 Cytophagaceae bacterium SCN 52-12
CTTGCGTGCAAACGAGCCGATAGCTGATTTCTGATTGCTCATGGCTATTTCATTTATATAAAAATTAATGAGACAATGAATTCATTCATACCTCGATCCAGGCTTGCTTACGGTTGCTTTCCAGGATCCGTTCGCAAATCAGCAGTTCGCGGCACCCGTCCGCAAAGGTCGGGTAGGTAGGGTTTTCGGGCTGTTTTCCTGATTCGATAGCCGCATATACCTCCCTGAACATCTGCTTGGAAGTATCGGGAAAACCTTCGTTGTGCCCGCCGGGGAAAGTGATGAGCGATCTGGCGCCCTGGTCGACCAGCGAGGGATCGCGCAGCAGCACTTCGTTGGCTTTGTCCCGGTAGCCTACCCATACTTCGTTCGGGCTTTCGGAATTGAAGCTGAAAGTTTTATTGGCTCCCGATATTTCGAACGCCAGCCTGTTTTTCCGGCCGGCTGATACCTGGGAAACGGTAATCGAGCCGCGATTGCCGTTATCGAAGCGAAGCAATACGTTGGCGTGATCTTCGGTATTGATAGGCACGTCGGCATAGTCTTCGGGGGTAAGCATCTTACCTGAATACGTTTCGACGGGTTTCAGCGGCTTTTTGCGGGTTTTATGGATGGTGTTGAAATCCGCCAGGACGGCGGTCGTTTTCAGCCCGGTGATGTATTCGATGATATCCATCAGGTGGGAACCGATGTCGGCAATCGCCCGCGAGTCGCCCGACTTGTCCGGCTCTAGCCTCCAGTTGTAGTCGGTTGCGTAAAACAGCCAGTCCTGCAGGTAAGATCCGATAACGGAATAGATTTCTCCCAGGTCGCCGTTTTCGCGGCTGGCCTTCATATGACGCACCAGCGGGTAATAGCGCAGGTTGAAGTGGACGGCGTTGACAAGGCCTGTCTCTGCGGCAAGGGCGACCAGCTCCTCGGCTTCTTTAAGGTCTTTGGCCAGCGGCTTCTCGCAGATCACGTGCTTGCCTGCCAGGAGGGCGGCTTTCGACTGGCTGTAATGCAGGAAGTTAGGGGTACAGATATGAACAGCCTGTATATCTTCCTGTCTGATCAGCTCGTCGAAAGTATAGTACCGCGGGATACCCAGGGCGGCGGCCTTTTCTTTAGCCAGTCCGGCTGTTACCTCGCATAAAGCAACGACTTCCACGTTTGGCAGGCGCCTGAGCGCTTCGATATGTGCCGGACCGATGAAGCCGGTACCAACTACTCCCACTTTAATTTTACTCATAGAGATAAAAGGACGTTATGATGTTTATAGATTGAATGATTTGGAAATCCTGATCGTACTGTCAGAGCCTGGTCCACTTCGTTTCGGTTTCGGCCGATGCCAGGGCTGCATTGATGAACCTGAGGCCGCGTACCCCGTCCTGCACCGTAGGGAAATCGTAAAGCGGATCCCGGGGCTTTCCTTCCTGGTGCGCTCTTACGGCGTAGGCAAAATTCCTGTAGATGTTGGCGAAAGCTTCCAGGAAGCCTTCAGGATGCCCGGCAGGAATGCGCGCATGCGCGGTGGCGGCAGGATAGAGCTCTCCCCAGTTGGTTCTCAGCACACGGTAGGTCCCGTTGGTCTTGTGAATGAGGCTGTTGGGCTCCATCTGCTTCCATTCGAGGCCGCCGGTTTCGCCGTATACCCTGATGGTCAGGCTGTTTTCCTCACCGTTTGCGATCTGGCTGTAGTGCAGGATCCCCTTTGCGCCGTTTGCAAAACGCACGAGGATGTTGCCGTCGTCATCGAGAGGACGGCCCTCCACGAAAATGGTCAGGTCTGCGCATAGTTCCGCTATCTGGCTCCCGGTGATATATTCGGTCAGGTTTTCAGCGTGGGTGCCGATATCGCCGAGGCCGCCGCCCGCCCCCGATTGCGCCGGGTCCGTACGCCAGGCCGCCTGCTTGCTGGTATCCTCCAGCCGGCCGGCAAGCCATCCCTGCGGGTATTCGACGATAATTTTCCGGAGCTTCCCGATCGCTCCCGCCGAGATCATTGCCTTCGCCTGCTTGACCATCGGGTATCCTGTATAGTTGTGGGTAAGGGCGAATACCAGGCCGGTCCGGGCCACGAGCTCCTCCAGTTCCTCCGCCTGTTTGAGGCTGATGGTCATAGGCTTGTCGCAGATCACGTGGAATCCGTTTTCGAGCGCCAGCCTGGCCGGGCCGTAATGGAGGTGGTTGGGAGTGACGATGCTTACAAAGTCGATCCTCTGATCGGCCGGCAGCGCTTTTTCCGCATGGATCATCTCTTCGTAAGAGCCATATACGCGGCTATCGGGAAGGTAAAGGGTTCTGCCTGTGCTTTTTGACTTTTCCGGGTTGGAGCTGAAGGCTCCGGCGGCCAGCTCGATCTGGCCGTCGATGGCAGCTGCGATACGATGTACGCCCCCTATAAAGGCTTCCAAGCTGCCGCCGACCATCCCCATTCGAAGTTTTCGGGACATTGTTGTTTTAATATTTTAATGGTTCTACAAAAATCCGGCTCGTGATTCTCTCATGCAAAGCCCCCGGATGGCCCTTTTTACTAGTTGAGGGGTATGCAAATTGAAAAAAAATTGAACAAGACCCTAAATAAAGTAGTAGAAAAATGAGAAGTCCCATTTTTAGATAAAGTTTCCCGGGAAATCTCTTTGTCTGTAACCCCTGCCACCGGAATTTTTTAACAGAATTAATTCGCTAACCTTAAAAAATTATATATGACTCAATCTATCAACGCATCCCGATTATTTAACGCGAGTTGCTTCGCGCTCATTACGACGGCCTTCTCATTCAGTATCAGGGCCGGGATTCTGAACCAGCTGGGGACTGATTTCGGCCTCACGAACACTCAATTGGGTTTTGTCAACCAAATGGCGTTTTTCGGGTTTCCGATCGCCATGATCGTATTCGGGCTTCTATATAATTCGCTGGGGCCGAGAGTAATTATGTGGACGGCTTTCGTAACCCACATGCTCGGGATCCTTCTTACCATCTATGCCGACGGCTACTGGATGCTGCTGATTTCCACGTTCTTCATCGGGTTCGGTAACGGGTGTACGGAAGCGGCCTGTAACCCCATGATCGCCGATTCCTACACAGGAGCTACCATGAATAAGATGATGAACCGGTTCCATATGTGGTTCCCCGGGGGTATCGTATTGGGAAGCCTTATCTCGCAGTTTATGTCGGATGCCAATATGGGATGGAAGGCCCAGATGTGGGTGATCGTAATTCCTACATTGATTTATGCCGTCCTGTTCTGGGGCCAGGCCTTCCCGGCGCCTAAAGAAAAAGTCGACACCGCCGGCAATTTCAAGCACATGCTCTCGCCCCTTTACATCTTTATCCTGGTGGCAATGGCATTTACCGCTATTTCCGAGTTCGGCCCGACGCAATGGGTACAGCCGATCCTCGGCAAAGCAGGCGCCAGCCCGATGCTGATCCTGGCATGTGTGACAGGCGTAATGGCAGTAGGCCGTTTCTTTGCCGGTCCCCTGGTCAGCCGCTTCCACCCCGTCCATATCCTGCTCGGATCTGCCGCGCTCGCTGCCATAGGCATTTACCTGGTGAGCATCAATACAGGCGGCGTTGTGTACCTGGCTGCTATCCTTTTCGCCCTGGGTGTCTGCTATTTCTGGCCTACCATGCTCGGCTTCACAGCAGAGTATATGCCTAAGACAGGCGCATTCGGGCTTTCGATCGTAGGCGGTATAGGCATGTTTTCTACTTCCATTTTCCAGCCGGTTATCGGCGGATGGCTCGATAATGAAAAAGAAAAGGCGGCCGCGGCCGGCCTGACGGGAGACGTGGCCGAGCTTGCCGCCGGACAGGCCACCCTTCAGAACATGGTCGCATTCCCGCTGATAGCGCTTGCCCTGTTTATCGTTCTGTACTTCTGGAAAGGGAACAAACCCCGCCCGGCAGGCGGAGGGGCGGCTCACTGAGCGCCTGAAGCAATCTCTTAAACCATACAGGAGGAAAGCAGCGATGTTTTCCTCCTGTTTTATTTTGCCGGTGGCCTGTCGGCGGCGTTTCATCCGGATAAAAATCGCCTGTTTCTTAACAAATTCTTAAATTTGTCCCGTCGTCAACATCATCGGCCGCAGGGCTGTTATACAGGGAGGAATGGAAAAGGCATTAAGAATAGCCGTTCTGGATATGAACAACGGGGTTCAGAACGAAGGGATGCGGTGCATCAGGAAAGCGATTGAAAATTTCGGTGAAGAAGAAGGCTTCCCTGTCACTTACGAGGTCTTTAACGTGCGGCAGGAAAACCGGGTGCCTGATCTGGGCTTTGACGGCTATATATCATCGGGCGGACCGGGAAGCCCCCATCCTGCCGGCGAGCCGTGGGAGCGTAAGTTTTTCAACTTCCTGGACGCGGTGCTTCTATATAACCAGAACCGGAAAAACCGTATAAAGAAGCCGGTGCTCCTGATCTGCCACTCTTTCCAGCTCGCCTGCATTTATTGGAAGGCAGGACTGGTCGGCAACAGGCGATCCACCTCTTTCGGGACTTTCCCGGTACATAAGACAAGGTATGCCCATGACGAGCCGCTTTTCGAGGGATTGGACGACCCGTTCTGGGTAGTGGACTCGAGAGATTTCCAGGTTATCCAGCCCAACGGCCCGGTTTTGGAAAGAATGGGCGCGAAAATTCTGTGCCTTGAGAAGATCAGGCCGCATGTCGACCTGGAGCGTGCCGTGATGGCGATCAGGTTTACCAAAGAAATTATCGGTACCCAGTTTCACCCGGAAGCGGATGCTGCGGGCATGGGCCGGCATTTTACCAATGAAGAAAGAAGGGAGAAGATCATTAAAACCTACGGAAAGGCAAAATATGAAGATATGATCGCGCACCTGGGCGATCCGGATAAGATCGCATTGACCGAATCCGTCATACTGCCTCGCTTTCTCGCCTCCGTGCGAAAAGCGGCAGGAGTTTTTCAGGAAATAAACGAAGCCGGTCCGGGCGTAATGTCCTGACAGGACCCGGACACCAGCCGACCACCAAAATCCCGCCGCTATGCACGCCGAATCCCGGAAAGCGTTCAACGCTTCTTTTTCTCCCGATACCTATCAATCATTCCTGTCGGCTATCGAGCGCGACTTTCCCGGGCAGCTGGATTTCAGGGTTGCCGAAAGTCCGGTCTTCGTAGACAGTGCCTTCCGCGACAAGCTGCTGGACGCCTGCAGCAGCATCATGGACGCCGTCGCTGCCCCGGATTTTCTAGCCCGGACAGACAGGGCGATACCGCCGGACCAGAGGGTGCCGGGTGAAAACCGGCATACGTCCTTTTTCGCAGTGGACTTTGCCATCTGCAGGGGAGCATCCGGCGAGCTCGAGCCCCGGCTGATCGAGCTGCAGGGTTTTCCTTCCGTATTCGGCTACCAGCTTTATCTCAGCCGGCTCTACCAGAAAAGGTATCCTTTCCTGGAAAGCATGAACTTTACCTTTTCCGGCGCGGCAGACGAAGAAGACGCCTTTATCAGCCACTTCGGGCATGTGCTTCTCGGAAATGAAGATCCTGAAAATGTAATCCTGCTGGAGATCTTCCCCGAAAAGCAGAAAACACGTATCGACTTTGAGATTACCAGGCAATACTGGGGTGTTACGCCCGTTTGCCTGACGAAGATTATCCGTGAGGGTAGGAAGATCTTCTACGAAAAGGAAGGAAGGAGAATCCAGGTCCGGAGAATTTACAACAGGCTGATATTTGACGATCTCGGTAATTTTCCCGGCTTGAAAACAGGCTTTTCGCTCACCGACGACGCAGATGTCACGTGGGTAGGACATCCGAACTGGTTTTTCAGGATCAGCAAGTTTATGCTGCCGCTGCTTTCAGGGCCTTATTTCCCGGAAACCAGGTTTTTGAGCGATTATGGAGGAAACTTCCCCCCGGATCCTGAAAATTATGTATTAAAGCCATTATTTTCTTTCGCTGGCAGCGGGGTCGAGCTGCACGTTACAGCAGACAAGCTCGCGGCTATCGCCGACCCGGAAAACTATATCCTGCAGCGAAAGGTGACTTATGAACCTGTTATCCTGACAAACGACGGCTCGAAGGTCAAGAGCGAGATCAGGATGCTCTATACCTGGCCTGACGACGCCGAAAAGCCTGTCCTGCTCACTGCGCTCAGCAGGCTGAGCCGCGGGGAAATGATCGGCGTCCGGTTTAATAAAGACTTTACCTGGGTAGGGAGCAGCGCAGTTTTTTTTGAAAGATAAAAGTAGTACAGTACCTCATGACGCATATTACGCACCGGCAGCTTTTTTTCAACCATATTGCCCAGACGTCCCGTTTTCCCCTTGCCCTGGAAATAGAGCGTGCCGAAGGCTGCTTTATGTATGAGCCGTCGGGCAAACGTTATTATGACCTTATTTCCGGGATAGGCGTAAGCAATGTAGGGCACCGCCATCCGAAGGTAGTGGAGGCCATTAAAGAACAGGCTGACCGGTACCTGCACCTGATGGTATATGGAGAATACATACAGGCGCCGCAGGCCTTGCTGGCTGCGGCGCTCGCGGAAAGCCTCGATCTGCCCGCCAAAGCAATCGGGCCCTTCGGGCAGATCGACAGGGTCTATTTTACCAATTCCGGTACGGAAGCTATCGAAGGCGCCATGAAGCTGGCCAAGAGGTTTACAGGGCGCTTCGGGTTCGTTTCGTGCTTCAATGCCTACCATGGGGCTTCCCAGGGGGCGCTGAGCCTGGCGGGGCAGCAGTTCTTCCAGCAGAATTTCCGGCCTTTGCTCCCAGGGACCAAACGTATAAGATACGGAGTGGCGGAAGACCTGGAACAGATCACCACCGATACCGCCGCTTTCATCATAGAACCGGTAGGAGGGGAGTCGGGGGTAAGGATACCTGATTTGTCCTACATGCAGGCGGTCAGGAGAAGATGTACCGAAACCGGGACGCTCCTTATTCTCGATGAAGTACAGACAGGGTTCGGCAGAACCGGCACTTTCTGGGCTTTCGAGGACTACGGCATTTATCCCGATATCCTGGTTTGCGCCAAAGGCATGGGCGGCGGTATGCCGATAGGCGCCTTCATGGCGTCTGAAAATATCATGTCTGTTTTGACCGGGAATCCCGTTCTGGGGCATATTACTACTTTCGGAGGGCATCCTGTCAGCTGCGCCGCATCGCTCGCTGCTTTCCGGGTGATACGGGAAGAACGGCTCTATGCCTTCGCCGGTCGCAAAGGGGAAATGATCAAAGCCGCCTTTTCGGGCCATCCTTTAGTAAAGGAAGTGCGGGGCAAAGGCCTGATGCTCGCGGCCGAATTCGAATCGTTCGATCTGTTGAAAGCGATCATCGATGCCTGCATCACGGAAGGCGTGGTGACCGACTGGTTCCTGTTTTGTGACAACTCCATGCGGATAGCGCCGCCTTTGGTTATTTCCGAAGATCAGATACGGGAAGTATGCGGGATCATCCTGAAGGTGCTGGAAAGGTTCAGGTAGCGTCTTCGCTGTCAAAAAATAAACCATTAAGGAATTAAGAATATGAAGCGGTTCTTAACTATCCTTAACTCCTTAATGGTCCATAAAAATCTTACTCCTTATCAGCCCGGAAAAACCTTCAGCTATTCCGGGGAAACAATTGCTGGAGCGTTTTCCCTACGACCGATTCCCTGCCCTGTTCCGTTACATGATCGTGCTCTACCGTGATCAGCTTTTCGATGTCGTAGCCGGCGTCATGCGCGATTTCCAGGAATTGCGTGACCACTTTATCGGGCATGGTGGTTTCTCTTGAAAGCAGCCAGAGGTAATCCCGGTTCTTCCCCGCTATCAGCGCATATTTGTAATGCTTATCGAGCGCCAGTACCGTGTAATCTGAATAAAACGGGCCCCAGAAAGATACCTCCAGGGCGCCTGTATCCCGTGGTCCCGTAAACCGGGCCGTTCCGACCGATTGCTTATGCTCGTGGGTTATATAGTTGTAGCCCTTGTTCACGACCCGTATCGTCCCGTTGCTGTTGATGGAGTAGTGCGCGGTAGTATTGTTGAGATGACGCTCAAAGCAATTGTCCAACCTGGCTATCTCATACCACTTTCCCAGGTATTTTTCAGGATCAAAAGGGTGGACAGGGTCGAGGGCTACCTTATGGGCTCTCGATTTCTGATACAGGTAGCAGGCCAGGCCGGCGCCTGCCAGGATCCCGGCAAAAAAAGTTCTCGCTTTCATATGTATAAAAAGGTTTGAGCCATTAGCTGTCAGGTATTAGGTCCCCGAGACTTCGGCTTGAGCTCAGTCGAACGCTGGTCGAAGGGTGGTCCCTGAGACTTCGGCGTGAGCTCAGTCGAACGCTCGTCGAAGGGTGGTCCCTGAGCTCGTCGAAGGGTTATCCATCGGTCGGCGGACCGCTTGTGTGACTGCTAAAACCTAAAACCTAACTGCTCATGGCTATTCATGTGTGCTGAATTTAGTCTATTAGCTAAACGTATGCGGGCTGCTGTTTATTTTGAATCCCCGGGGTATTGTGCTGCAGAGCAGCGCACGCCTGAAAGCGTTCTCAAGGTCAATCCGTGATGAGCGCTTTCAGCCGGTCGTAAAACCCGGTGCTTTTGAAGGTGAAAGTTTTATGCAGTATATAATTGCTCATAAAGCTGAAGCCCTGCCCGATGATGTAGCATACCATCTCGTTTACATTGATCGCCTTCTGGGCAAAAGACAGCTTCAGCCTGTAAACCGGTATATGCAGGATATCGGTAGCCACATACAGTGAGCCGACCGCGAAAACCCAGGTAACACCCCAGGAAAACATGGCGACCATTACAAACTTGACCATTTCGCGCCGGGTCTGGTTTGTGTTCCTGACATTAAAGGCGAACAGCTTGGTCAGGATAAAGCCGACGATCAGCGAGACGGGATAGGCGATATTGATAGACTGATCGAAAGTCAGCCCGAACCAATCCTGGGTCAGGCTGCTGGTCAGCAGCTGGACCAATGCCCCGGTACCGGCTACAAAGAAATACGCAAGGAGGTCTTTTTTATTTAATATCCTGGGATTGCCGACTTTACTGCTCACTGAAAAATACTATTTTCCGGTTTATGTGTGGTCGCAATATTAGACAAATAATACAGTAGTATTGCAACAAATCGCCGTTTCTTTTATCGAACGGCAGACGATGAGGTAATGTGATGATGTGATGATGTGTCCCGATAGTTATCAGGACACATCAGCTAATTATCACATTAGCTAATCATCACATTATCACATCAACTGAGTATGATTTCCCCCGAAGGTGATCTTTATTATAGCCCGGTTGTCGTTATATAAGCGGAGTCGTCAGAAAAGCAGCTTTGCGGCGGGCAACTTTTACAAGGAATCTGGTAACCAACATTTAACACTGTTCTGTTTTGATGAAAAACTCAACTTCCCGCAGGGAGTTCATCAGGAATTCTTCCCTTCTGGCAGGCGGAGCGATGATCTCCGGCTTTCCCGCTATCAAGACCAATAAGGAAGCGATGCTGAAAATAGCCCTGATCGGCTCAGGATCGAGAGGGGCGGGGGCCGCTGCGCAGGCGCTGAAAACGTCTAAAAACGCGAAGCTAGTGGCAATGGCCGACGCCTTCAGGGACCGGCTCGATTCTTCCTACACTTCACTGACAAAAGTACCTGGCATCCAGGATCAGATAGATGTACCGGAAAAGCACAAATTCAGCGGGTTTGATGCCTACCAGAAAGCCACCGAGCTGGCCGATGTCGTCCTGCTGGCAACACCGGCCCCTTTCCGCCCCGAACATTTCAGGTTTGCCGTAGAAATGGGAAAGCATTGTTTCCTGGAAAAGCCGCTTGCTTCTGACGCTCCGGGTATCCGCCATGTGCTGGAAACCGGCAAGATGGCCGCTTCCAAAGGTCTGAACGTAGTGGTAGGGTTGCAGAACAGGTATGATCCGGCTTACCAGGAAATGGTAAAAAGGATCCACGACGGCGCTATCGGCGACCTGATCAGCGCGTCCTGCTACTATAATGTGGGCAGGGTCAACCTGGTCCCGAGACAGGCCGGGTGGACCGAAATGGAGTACCAGGTCCGCAACTGGCGGTATTTTAACTGGCTGTGGGCGGGCAGCCCGGCGGGTCTGCAGATCCATAACGACGATGTCGTGAACTGGGTAAAGGGCGGGTTCCCCGTAAAGGTCGAAGGCAACGGCGGCAGAGCGGCGCTTAGCGGCCCTGATCACGGCGACATCTACGATCACTTCTTCGATGAGTATGAATATGCGGACGGCTTTAAGCTGAACAGCCAGATCAGGCATATTACCGGCTGCTGGAACAAAGGCGGAAGCTTTTTCTATGGCACCAAAGGGCATGGGGGACTGAAAGACGGCTTCAAGGACTACAAGGGCAACCTGATCTGGAAATACGCCGGCAAGCAGGAAAATCCCTACCAGCTGGAACATAACGAGCTGTTTGCGGCTATCCGCGGGGCGAAATATATCAACGATACCGAATGGGGCGCGAAAAGCACGATGTCGTCTATTATGGGGAGAATGGCGTCGCACTCCGGACAGCTCATCGAATGGGATGCAGCGCTCAGCTCCACTGAAAGCATTGTGCCGGCTAAGCTTGCCTGGGATGCCGACCCGCTGGTGATGCCCAATGAAAAGGGGGAATACCACGTGCCCGTACCGGGGATAGACAAGGTGTAGGTCTTAAAGCAAAATTAATGATACAGCTGAGCCCCGGCACCGTTACGCCGGGGCTGTTTTTTATACGGACATTTTAAAAGGCTGCCCCTTCAATAATTCTCAAATCTGTTTTAGCTTTGTGTCTGACTATGTAATCTGAGTCTTTTACAAACCTTTATGACGTCCCCGCCTTCCGAGAAGATACGGTTTATTGCTATTGACGATAATCCGCTGGACCTGCTGGCGATCTCGGAATATGCCGCACGATTTGATTCGCTCGAAAATTGCGGGCTTTTTTCCAATGCGCTGGAGGCCTATGGCGCGATCGGCGCAACACGGCCCCACGTAGTGTTTCTCGACATCGAGATGCCGGTATTCAGCGGGATCGAGCTGCTCAGGAAAATAAGGAACGAAGTTCCCGTAGCCGTTTTCGTCACCTCCCATCCCGAATATGCACTGGAAGGGTTCGAGCTGTCGGCCCTCGATTATATACTGAAGCCGGTAGAAGAAATACGTTTCGGCCAGACGGTTCACAGGATTGCGGATTATCTTGAAATGAAAAGAAAATCGGAAGCCTATGAAGTCTGGCTCGAAAGCGATACCCTGGTGATAAGGGAAGGCTACAACCAGGTAAAGCTGTCGCAGCGGGAGATCGTTTACCTGGAAGCCATGCAGGACTATACCAGGGTAGTGACGACCGACAGGCCTTATATGACCCTTTCTTCCCTTTCGTTTTTCCTGGAACAGCTGCCCGCGGAGCGTTTCCTCCGGATACACAGGAGCTACGCCGTAGCCAGGTGGCATATTAAGGAAGTGCGGGGAAGCGAGATCGTCTGCAGCAACGGAACACTGCCCATAGGGAAGACTTACCGGTCATCGGTTTCCAAGATAAAGCTGTAAATCAATGGGCCGCCTACTGCTTCTGCTGCTTCTGTACACCGCCGGTGGACGGCTTTACGGCCAGGCAATTCCCGACCTTTCCGCTTACAGGACTACGAAACAAAAGCTGTACAGGCTGTCGGTGATCTGTGATTCGCTGAATGCCCTGGCCGAAATAGCAAAAGTCAAGGCCATTTCGGAGTATGCGCTGGGGATTACGCCGGCGGATGATTTCTATAACAAGTCGCTTTTTTATTTCTACCTGGGGGTATGCTACGAAGCCGACCCGAAAAAAGACAGCTGCATCAGGGCGCTCGAAACCTCGGTCGATTATGCCAGGAAGGCTAAAAATCCCGTGAGAGTGAAGAACGGCCTGAAGCCCCTCATCTATATCTACGCCAATGCGCCCGGCTACAGCAGCCAGAGCGACGCTACTATCAAAGAATTGCTGGGTATCATCGATACGACACGCAACGAAGCCGAAAAAGCGTTTCTATACGGTAATATAGGCACTTATTACAACCTGAAAGGGGAGTATACCAGGGAGGCGCATTACCTGCTCGAAGCGATCACCATCCTGAAAAAGCTCATCGATACGGGAGAGGTCAAAGACAGGGAGGAAGTAGTCGTCAGCCTGATGAACCTGGGCCTGATGTACTACCAAACCGGGCAGACCGAAAAAGGGCTCTACTATACCCGGGAAACACGGAGCTACATTGTCAATACGCAATATTACCTGGCCCATTACTACAAGCAGATGTCGGAAGGGCTCCTGCTTATCAAACAGCCCGATAAGGCGCGTGTTTACTATGATTCACTCACTGCGATGCTGAAGCTGCCGCAGTCCGGTATTGCCGAGTTTAATAACCGCATTTATATTGATCTTGCCTTTTCTGAATACTACCTCGGCCTGAACAGGCCCGACAGTGCTTTACTTTATGCCGGGAAAGCGGCCCGTATTGCGGAAAAATGGGCCGATGAATTTTCATGGTCCAGCATCAATTTTATGAGGGGGAAGATCTACTACTACCTGAAGGATTACGGAAAGGCCCTGCGGTTTCTGATATCTTCGGAAAAGATGATCCAGGAGTCGGATCCCAATTTGAACGTACAGCTTTTGCAGACGCTTGCCCGCTCTTACGGTGCATCGGGCGAATACAGGAAAGCGTTCGAATACTACGAAAAATATGCGCCGCTCAGGGATACGCTCTACAAGGAAGCTGCGGAGAAAAGCATAGCCGAAGCCGAAGCGCAGTACCAGAATAAAGAAAAGCAGCAGCAGATCGATATCAAAAACATGCAGATCGAAGAGGCGAAGAAGGAGAAGATATGGCTTGCATCCGGCCTGGGCATGCTGACGCTTTCTCTTTGCCTGCTGGCGGTGATTTACCGGGACAAAAAGAAAAATGCGGCCATACTGGATAAAAAAAACCGGGAGCTGGCGGTGGCCATCAGCGAGCTGGAAGACGCCAACCAGACCAAGGCAAAGCTTTTCGGCATCATCGGCCACGACCTCCGGTCGCCCATCAGCCAGGTATACCAGTTCCTGAAATTGCAGCAGCTCAACCCGAAAGCGCTTACAGAAGAGCAGCGTGCACAGCTCAGCGAAAAGATACAGACCGCCACGGGATCTTTGCTGGAAACAATGGAAGACCTGCTGCTCTGGTCCAAAACCCAGATGAGGGAATTCCGGGCGCATATGCAGCCGGTAGCAGTCGCGCCGGTGGCTGACCAGTGCCTGAAGCTGCTGCATCTTAACATAGAGGCGAAAGCGCTGTCGGTAGAGAAAGATATTCCCGAAAGTGCCGAAATATACGGCGACCCGTACTATATGGAAATTATCCTGCGCAACCTGGTGCAAAACGCCGTCAAGGTAGCTCTGCCCGGGAGCGTCCTCAGGCTGGGCTACCGGAGCGAAAGGGCCGGGCAGATCATTTCGGTCACAAACGAGGGCCATCCCTTCGGACAGGATGATTACCTGCGTATCGTCGGCAACGGCAATACTTCGCAGGGACTGGGCGGTCTGGGGTTGAAGCTGGTCAGCGAATTGTCAGAAAAATCAGGATTGCAGATACGCTTTTCCACTCCTTCGGAAGGCATCACCACAGCAGAGATCATTTCCAGGGTTCCGGCAGACGGGGAGTGACATGCTCCTTCGCCGATTTACAGGGCGCGTTCACCGATTATTCAGCGGTGCGGCCGGCGGCCGTAGGTATTTTTAAGTATCACCAACGGAACAGAAATGAAAACTCTTTTTTTCTCAATCGCTTTTTTTGCCTCTCTCTCGTTTTCCTGTAAAAAAGAGAGCGAGCCGGCCCCTGAGTTATCCTGCGATAAAGGTGTACGGATTATATCGCAGTAACTGGGCACTGTCCCCGTTACGATACAGTATGACAGCAAGGGGAGGATCAGCAAAGTATTCCGTCCCGACGGGCAGGGGCTGGTCGAAAACTACCAGTACACTTCCGATACGACCCTGACCGTTACCAGGAATGCCAAAGACGGCGGAGTAACCAATACCTATCAGGTAGTGCTCAACAAAAAGGGTTATGTCACAAGCTACGCCATGCTGGGCAGCTATGCCTATACCAGCACGTACCGGTACGACGACAATGGTTTCCTGACCGAGCAGATCAGCAAGTATGAAAATCCCAGGCAGACCATCCGTTCCGTCTACACCTATCAGAACGGCAACCGGATATCGGAAATATCCTATACTGATGGCGTACAGAGCTATTCAGACGAGTACAAGTATTCTGAAAATACCGCCGAAGCGGACCTGATCTTTAACGGCAACCAGCCCGACCTTTACGGACGCTATTCCGCCCGCCTGCCGGAAGCGATCAACCGGAAATACAAAGACGGGAAAACCGAGTCTTATACTTTCAGCTACCAGCTGAACAAAAAAGGACTTGTCGAATCGCTCAAACAGGTTTATACCGATACCGACAAGAAATCGACCGAGCAGGTCAACCTGTATAAGTATGAATGTAAGTAGAACCGATGAAAGGATACAGAGAGCCGCTGAGAATAACAGAGGACCACAGAGAGCTCCGGCGCTATGTCCTCTGTGGATCTCCACCTGATCTCCGTGGTCCTCTGTGTAATTAATTTTATTCCGGCCAGCCGATCCCTGTGATTGGCTTCAGCTTCTCGAAATCAACCTTTTCCAGGTCAAGAACGACGTGCTTGACGCGCTGGCGCTTCCAGGTATAGGTAAAATGCACCTTGCCGTCTTTGCCCTGTATAACGGCAGGGTAGGAGTATTCGCCAGGCTCTTTTTCAAATACCCAGGCCGCCCGCCAGTTTTTCCCGTCTTTCGATACCGCCAGGTTAAGCGGCGTCCTCTGGCGCGCATCCGTATGATTGTAGATAAGCGCCTGCCAGCCGTTTTGGAGCGTGACGGCATCGGTGCCCGCGTTGTTGTTGGGCAGCCCGGTCAGCTCGAGCTGGCTCCAGGTCTTTCCGCCGTCGGTCGACCAGGTTTCGGCGATGCGGCTTTCCCTTGTCCGGTGGAGGGCCTGCAGGTGTCCGTTCGGATATTCGAGTATGCTGCCCTGGATGGCGTTGAAACGATGGCTTAGTCTGACCACTTCCCAGGTTTTACCGAAATCCCGGGTAAGCTCCATCTGAACCCTCCAGCCGTCGTGCTCAGTGCTGGCGGGACAGATCAATGTCCCGTCTTTAGTCAGAAATGGCTTATTTTTGATCGGTCCGAAAATATCCTCGGGAAGGCGCCGCGCTTCCGACCAGGTTTTGCCGTTGTCGTCCGATACCTTCATCTCACCCCACCAGGTAGGCACGTCGCGGCCGACTTTATAGAACAGCAGCAGGGGGCCGCCGGGCACCTGGTAGAGCACCGGGTTCCAGGTAGGGTAGCGCTTTTTGCTGTGCTGGATACCGTTTGCTACCGATACCGGCCGGGTCCATTTGCCGTTGACAAGGCGGCTGGACCAGATCTCGACATCGGGATTGTTTTCATGCGTGCCGCCAAACCACGCCGCTACAAAGCCTTCGGGAGTCTCTGCAATGGTGGAAGCGTGACAACTCGGAAAAGGGGCTTCAGTATAAATAAACTCGTTTGCAACTTCTTTTACCGCAGAAGCCTGGGAAAAAATCAATGCCGGGAAAGACATCGACAGGAGGACCGCAAATAATCCCCTGGAAAAAAGACCTGTCATAAAAATTAAATATTTGATTTAAATAGTTACTCATTTTCGGACTAAAAGTACCTGCTGCGCTTCGCGGGTACATATTATATATCCCATCTGACCCTGACGATCCTGCTGGAGATCCCTATCTCCCTGAAGAAATGCTGCCAGTAGAGCTGCCTTGCCGACAGGTGGTCGGTCGGCGACTTGATTTCGACGAAGCTATAATAGTCGTCCTTCCAGATCAGCAGGTCCGGGAAGCCCCGTGTCTTGTCTTTCAGATCGGTCGCCATTTCCATCAGGACCAGGCGGAGCTGGTCGACCGACAGCAGCCTGGTGATGGTAAGGACCTGGTCAAGAAGTGCTTCATGCCAGCCTACGAGCACGTTGGTGATACCGAACTTTTCCTCGAAAGCAGCGATCAGGACGTCCTTTATTTCCTCGGGGGAACTGAAGCAGCCGATCCTCTCCCTCAGCATATGCTCCCGTTTCTGGTAAAAATCCGGCAGGAAGAAATCGGATGGCACACGCTGAAGAGGATGATGGATAGCCTGTACGTTGGTATCGTAGATAATATCCCAGAACAACAGCCCGAAAATGGACCGCCACGGTACGTTCTCACTGAAAAAAGCCCCGTAGCCCTCTTCCATGAAATGATGCGCCGCGCCGGCCTCCACCTGGTAGCGGCATGCAACCGGCAGCGTGATGACGTCGGCGTCGTGAAGGGCAAGCGTGGTTTGCCGGATCACCCGCTTTTTCGATCTCGAGATCTTTTCATAAAAATCTTTCCCGAAATACAGCTCGTCTGCATTTTGCGGCGAGCCGGTCATTTCGAGGCAGAGGCTGGCGGCTTCCTCCCCGTATCCCAGCTTGTAGAGCAGCCTCGCCTTACGCTCTCTTGCCGGGGGAACGGATATGAGGTGATACAGGTCGAGCGCCGAAGCGTACAGCTTGCTGCGTTCAGCCCAGCCGGCCACCTTCAGCACAAGACGGTCGAGCGCCGGGACGACAGTCGCCGACAAGCTTCCCGATATCTCGGCATGATTAAGGCTGAACCACTCGTATATCTCCTGAGGTGAGCGGGTCTGCACCATCCCGGAAAAAGTATCCTTCAGGTAGGCCACCAGCAGCGCATCGTCTATCTCTTTCCTCGATTCGAACTTGCGCGAAAGGGATTCCTCGTCGAACGACTGGAACCTGACATGGCCCAGGTCCCGGATAACGAACTCCGTCATATCGTCGTTGTGATTGCCGAAAAAGAGGAACTTTATAAGCGCCACTGTGTCAGCGTGCTCCACCTGCACGATATCGGCCGATTCCAGGATGGCGGCGATCAATGTGCCCGCGTCGTATTCATGAAGGAGCCACCTGGTCAGGTCCGGCTTTTTTATACTTTTGGCCGGCATGATCACCGGTCCCAGTGCTGCGGTCACTTCCAGCAGGTCGGATTTCGTCAGCATTTCCAGCACCGGCGTGATATCCCCCGGCAGGTCGTCGCCCGGCTTTTTAGCAAACCCGGCTTCGGTAAGGTACCGGATGGCCCGGTCAGGATCTTCTATTTCCGCGTAAGAAAGAGAGCTTGTCTTGAAATAAAGGCCTTTGCGGTTGCTCATCCTGATGAAGAGGCATCTCGGATCTTCAGGCAGGCGCTGGTAGGCTTCCAGGAACTGCAGTTCGTCGTCGCGCAGCAGGTGGCCGTACATGCTCCTCACAAATTCTGCCAGGTAGTCAAAGTAGGCCAGGTAATATTTCGGTGGAAGGATAA
This sequence comes from Cytophagaceae bacterium SCN 52-12, assembly GCA_001724175.1. Taxonomy (GTDB): domain Bacteria; phylum Bacteroidota; class Bacteroidia; order Cytophagales; family Spirosomataceae; genus Ravibacter. The sequence goes on from MEDT01000088.1 coordinate 17,408, forward strand.
TAGCGTCAGACATCCGATTAAAAGGCCGGTTGACCAAATAAGCTTCTGTTTTTTTGTATTATAAATAGATAAAGTGGTAGAATACAATCGATTTGTATAATATCCGATTGTATTGATTTACTTTTGCTTTTCATACATTGATAAGCCAATCGTAATTTATGAAAACAGTCGACTCCTTTAATTTTGCCGGGCGTAAAGCCCTAGTAAGAGTAGATTTCAATGTCCCGTTAAATGCGAAATTCGAGATTACGGATGATACGCGTATCAAAGCGACTATTCCCACTATCACAAAGATACTAAATGATGGCGGTTCGGCTATATTGATGTCGCACCTGGGGCGCCCCAAGGACGGTCCCACCGACAAATATTCGCTGCGCCACCTGGTCACTCCCCTGTCACTGATTTTCGGCCGCAATGTAAAATTCGCCGACGACTGTATCGGTGAAAGCGCCGCTTCACAGGCTGCTTCCCTTCAGCCGGGAGAGATCCTTCTCCTTGAAAATCTTCGCTTTTATAAGGAAGAGGAAAAAGGGGACGAAGCCTTTGCCCAAAAGCTCGCCGGGTTGGGAGATGTATGGGTGAACGACGCTTTCGGAACGGCGCACCGCGCGCACGCTTCCACGGCCGTGATCAGCAAGTTCTTTAAGGACAAGGTGGCCGGCTATGTGCTCCAGGCCGAGCTCGACAATGCCCAGCGCGTTCTGGAGGAAGCTGAAAGGCCTTTTACAGCCATTATGGGTGGCGCCAAAATTTCCGACAAGATACTGATCATCGAAAAGCTGCTCGACAAGGTGGATAACCTGATTATCGGGGGCGGGATGTCGTATACATTCTCAAAAGCGCTCGGCGGAAGCATAGGAAAGTCGTTGCTGGAGGAAGACAAGCAGGAGCTCACGCTGGAGATTCTTGAAAAAGCCAAAAAGAAGAATGTGAAGCTGTACCTCCCGGTAGATACCGTCATCGCAGACGATTTCAGGAACGATGCGGAAAGAAAGGTGGTTGCCGCCGGTGAGATCCCTGACGGATGGGAAGGGCTGGACATCGGTCCTGAAACGGTAGAGCTTTTCAAAGGCGTAGTGGAAGGGTCGAAAACCATCTTATGGAACGGACCTATGGGCGTTTTTGAATTCCCGAATTTCGCGAAAGGAACCAATGCGATTGCGCAGGCGGTAGTGGCAGCTACGGAAGAAAACAATGCGTTTTCGCTTATCGGCGGCGGCGATTCGGCGTCGGCGATCAATAACGCCGGGTTCGGCGACCGCGTGAGCTACGTCTCAACCGGCGGCGGCGCGCTTCTTGAATATATGGAAGGCAAGGTCCTTCCGGGTGTGGCCGCGCTGGAAGAGTAGGCATACCTTCCGGCGGCTAAAACAAATATACTCCGATAAAATAAGGGGTCAGCAAACCTGATTTTGCTGACCCCTTATTGCGTTTTTCGGCCGATAGTTCGCGCTTTTTAGGAAAACGGTCAAAAGCGCCAGATAAACTGGAAAATAATCGAACTATTTTTCAAGCAGGAAATTTTTTGACAGGAGAGGACGTTTTAGATATATCAAAGCCGATAGTTCCTGACTTTCCCGTTTACATTTTCGTAAATTTTTATTCCGGTATATTCTTTGAGGGTTGCCCACAAGGGTTTTTTCTTTGTGTTGCGTAGCTGTAAATGAAGAGGCCACGAATGCACGAATTACTTTCATTCGTGCATTCGTGGTTATTTCAAACCAGAATCTCAGTTTCTCCTACTGGTGTGCCACTTCGGCTGCGGTCAGCATGATGTTATGAAGGTCGCTGTTTTTAATATGCGGCCGGATGAGCTCGCTTCCCGGTCCGAAGGCCCCCAGCTCCACGAAGTCGGCAGAATGCCCGGTCCCCGCCCAGCCGACAGACGTATAGTCGCCCTGGATCTCACCCAGCTGCCTGAAAGGGAGCTTGTAGGGATTATAAAGCCCTTCTTCTTTCGGCTCAGTATAAAAGGTCAGGAGCAGCTCTGCTTCTTCCTTTTTGATGGCATATCCCTGGGCTGCTTCGATACGCTCTATGACCTGCGCAGGCTTGAAGTGGTGGGTAATGCCTCTGAGGATCCAGTCATTTGTATTTTTAAAGGTCTGGATGCGATCGAAGTTGCTGTCTTTGCCAAACAGGCCCGGATTGGCATTACCGTGGTCGGTGGTAAAGATCACCAGCGTTTCACCGTCTTTTTTTGCGAAATCGATGGCTGCTTTCAACGCCTCGTCGAGCGCTATCTGGTCGTAAAGCAGCCCGCCGATGTCGTTGGAGTGCGCAGCCCAGTCTACCTTGCCGCCTTCTATCTGGAGGGCAAATCCTTTGGGATTTTTGGAAAGGCGAGTAATGGCCGCGGTGGCCATTTCTGCAAGCGAAGGGATTTTAGCAAGGATCTCCCTGTCGGCGGATGCATCCAGCGCAAAAGGAAGGCCGTTTTCTACAAAGGCTCCTAATAGAGGCTTGGAAGAGGTCCCGGCGCCAAGCAGCGCGTCTCTGTCATGCACTACGTTATACCCGGCTTTTGAGAAAGCGCCAAATACATCGGCCTTATCCTTACGTTGCCCGCTGCTGAAAAATTCTCTTCCTCCGCCCAGGAGCACATCGAATTTGAGCCCGAGGTATTGCTGAGCGATTTCATCCTGGCTGCCGCGCGATGCGCTGTTCACCGAGAAGCCCGCAGGGGTGGCGTGCGTGACAGGAACTGTCGTAACGCAGCCGACCGATTTGCCCGCCTGCTTGAATTTCTGAAGGATCGGCTTGTTAAAGCTGCCGTCGGCGTTGACGTTCAAAGAGCCGTTGGGCACTTTGACGCCTCCGCCCCAGGCCGAGCTTCCGGCCGCAGAATCAGTAACCAGGCCGCTGGCCGAAGAAGTATCTACCAGCGCTCTCACGGCCTGGTTTTCTTCATAAAGCTTCAGCCAGGTGCTCCGGCGTCCTTCTTTCCGCTGGAGGAGAAGGTCAGCCATATTCAGCGTGCCGGTGCTCATTCCGTCGCTGACAATAAAAATAATATTTTTGGCTTTTTTACCTTTGGAGGGCTTTTGCGTATACAAAGCGCTTCCTCCCGGCAGAAGCGATGTGCCGATGAATGCCAGGGAACTGTTTCTGAAAAAATCTCTCCTTTTCATTTGTTAAAAAAATTTGTCAGCCTTCAGCTTTCAGCAGTCAGCCCTTATTTATCGGCTAAGCGCGACGGAGTCGCTCTGGCCGATAGCTGACTTCTGATTGCTCATAGCTATTTTCATTTAGAATAAACGGGTATTGGATTGTTGTTTTGGATAACTCGCCATAAAGTTATACGCATTAATTCCGAAAAAATACCTTTTTCTGTAAAGATCAGGTGAAGCTTTTTTTACGTATTTTTGGCTTTCTATCATTTTTCCGGTAAAAGAAAAATGCAGCGAAGCAGATGGTTAGGTTACGGTATGGTGCTGTTGTGGGGATTTGTGCTCTCCATCAACATCCTGTTCCGCCATGCGCACAGGCTGCCCGACGGGAGGATCGTCTCGCACGTTCACCCTTTTAAATGGACCGGCGAAAAAGGCCCTGTCCCCTATAACCCGCACAGCAAATCGGAGCTTTCGTGGCTCGATGTGCATAGCAATACACCGTTTTTCGGGGAAGCTTCCCAGGATTACGATTTCCGGGAACAGGTCCTTCCGCAGACCGCGCCGGCGGCAGACTATGCTTTTTGCTTTATTTCCTGCCGTATAGAGCCGGAAAATCCCAGGGGACCGCCCGCACTTTAGTTCAGATTTCCTTTACGGCCGGAAAGTATGCCCTTCTCAGCATATGCGGAATAGCGTATGATGCAGAAGGCGTCCATACAGATTTGTACCGGTTTTGCATCAACCGGGGCCGGAACCCATCCATTTACTATAGTGCGGAAAAATCATGAAGCTTTTACATTTATATCTGGCGTTATCGCTATTGCCATGGGCGGGCTACGCCCAAAATAAACCCGGTGAGCAGGGATCGCTTGAAGGGAACATCCGTTCGTCCAAAGCGCCTGTCCCCTTTGCCTCGGTCTCGCTGATGGGAACCTCGTTCGGCGCTCTCGCCGACTCTTCGGGGTTCTTTTCAATAAAAGGTATTCCCTCGGGGCAGTACGAAGCGGTCGTTTCGGCTATGGGCTACCAGACTTTTAAAAAGAAGGTGGATGTCCGGAGCGGATCGCGGGTAACGCTTAATGCCGATCTCAGCCCGTCCGATATGAACCTCGACGAGGTAGTAGTAACCGGGACCCTCAAGGAGGTATCCAAGCTGGACAGCCCGGTACCGGTAGACATCGTTACGCCCAGGTTTTTAGCCAAGAACCCTACTCCGAGCATCTTCGAAGGATTGTCGTATGTAAACGGCATAAGGCCGCAGATCAATTGCAGCGTGTGCAACACCGGCGATATCCACATCAACGGCCTTGAGGGCCCCTATACCATGGTGCTGATCGACGGCGTCCCGATCGTAAGCGGCCTTGCGAGCGTTTACGGGCTGACCGGTATTCCCAACAGCCTGATCGAGCGCGTCGAAATCGTCAAAGGGCCGGCTTCCACTTTATACGGCTCTGAAGCGGTAGGCGGGCTGATCAATATCATCACAAAAGACAACAGGAAAGCGCCCGTATTTTCGGCCGATGTATTTGCCACGGGCTACCGGGAGTACAACGTCGATCTCGGGGCCAAATTCTCGGTAGGGGAAAGGGCTACCTCTCTTTTCGGCGTCAATTACTTCAATTACCAGCATCCGGTCGATAAGAACGGCGACGGGTTTACGGATCTTACCCTGCAGCATCGTATTTCCGTTTTTAACAAATGGCAGTTCAACCATGCCGACGGCAGGGTATCTTCGGTAGCAGCCAGGTATTTCAATGAAGACAGGTGGGGCGGAGAAATGAACTGGTCGCGGCGCTACAGGGGCGGCGACGAGGTGTACGGCGAAAGCATCTACACGCGCCGTTTCGAAGTAATCGGCTCATACCAGCTGCCGCTGAGCGAAAAGGTCACCCTCCAGTACTCTTTCAACACCCATCACCAGAACTCTGCCTACGGCGATACGCCTTACCTGGCCGACCAGCGGATCGGCTTCGCCCAGCTTCTCTGGGATAAAACCGCCGGGAAGCACAGCCTGCTGGTGGGAGCGCCTTTCCGGTATACCTATTACAACGATAATACGCCGGCTACCGCCACGATGGACGGACGGGACAGAGCCAGCGAGACCTATCTTCCCGGGGTATTCGTCCAGGACGAAATCAACCTGGGCAAGAGCACGCTGCTCCTGGGCGCGAGGTACGACTACAACTCCATACATGGCCATATTTTTACGCCCCGGGCTGCGTGGAAAAAGAAGATCGGCCAGGCCGATGTCCTGCGGCTGAACATCGGGCGGGGCTACCGGGTCGTGAATCTCTTCACAGAAGAGCATTCGGCGCTGACGGGAGCAAGGGAAGTCGTCATCATGAACGAGCTGAAACCGGAGCAAAGCTGGAACGCAAACCTGAATATTGTAAAAAAGGTGGTGACCGGCAGCTCTTTTATCGGCATAGATGCGGCCTTGTTCTACACCCATTTCACCAATCGCATACTCCCGG
>MEDT01000089.1 GCA_001724175.1 Cytophagaceae bacterium SCN 52-12
TCGTGGTTGCTTTCCGCATGCTGCCCGAGGCGGTATGGTCTATGCCCAAATCCGGCACCTTCAATCTTCATGCTTCCCTGCTGCCTCAATACCGGGGAGCCGCCCCCATCAACTGGGCGGTAATCAACGGCGAGACCGAAACCGGGGTCACCACCTTCCTGATTGAAAAGGAGATCGATACCGGCAAGATCATTTACCAGGAGGCAGAGCCTGTTTATCCCGATGACACAGCGGGAGATGTCTACCTGAGACTTATGAAAAAAGGGGCCGGGCTGGTAGTCAGAACGGTGGAAGCCATCGCCTCAGGCGCCTATCCGCAGGTAGAACAAAAAGCTGCGGAAGAGCTGCGGCCGGCGCCGAAGCTATATCGTGAAGACGGACAGATCGACTGGCATAAATCCTCGCAGTCCATTCACAACCTGGTCAGGGGACTTTCTCCCTACCCGGCTGCCTGGACGACCCTCAACGGGCTGAACTGCAAAATTTACCGGACTGAAGTTACAGATTACAGGGCGGAACAGCAGCTGAGGCCGGGCCGCTATGCCACCGACGGAAAAACACACCTGGTCTTTCGTACCGGTGACGGCTGGCTTTCCGTCAAAGAGCTGCAGCTGGAGGGAAAACGCAAAATGGGTATAGAAGAATTCCTGAGAGGCTATAAGCCGGAATAAATTCCCCTAAGCTCACAGAAGCTTCCGGAGATCAGACAAGCACCTGATATCCAGGTGCCCGCCGGCCAAGTCCTGCTTCCCCCCGGGGTTAAAATAAACTGCCTCGATCCCTGCGCCCAAAGCGCCTTTCACGTCGGCTTCCAGGTTATCTCCTATCATGACAGCCTCCGCAGCAACGACCCGTGCTTTTCCGAGGGCATGCGCGAAAATGGCAGGATCAGGTTTCAGGACGCCTACTATTTCCGAAATCACCACATTGTCGAAATAGCTGATCAGCCCGCTGTGATGGATTTTAACCGTACAGGCTTCCCTGAAACCGTTCGAGATCAGGTGCAGGCTGTACCTCGTTTTAAGGTATTCCAGCGTTTCCAGCGCATAGGGAAACAGATGCGGCTTGCGGGGACAAATGCTGAGATAATCCTCTTCAAACTTCTGCGGGAAGGCTTCAGGATCTGCCCCCAGCTCGGTAAACGTGTCCCGGAAGCGCTTCTCCCTGAGCGAAGCCTTATCTATCTGCCCGGTATTGTACAACCCCCAGAGACGCTGGTTATTCCGATGGTAAGTAATTATAAACGAATCGACCCCGGAAGACCCGAATATCTCGTCGAACCGGTAAACAAAGTAAAGCTCTTCGAGCGTTTCCCTGGCATTACGGTCAAAGTCCCATAAGGTATGATCGAGATCGAAGAATACAGCCTTCTTAGGGTGTTTGAGCATTCGATTAGGAGATACTAAGAACACTATGCCAAAATAGGCTCCACAACTTTTCCCGAGACGTCGGTTAGCCTGAACCGGCGGCCCTGGTGCTTGAAGACAAGCTGCTCGTGGTTGATCCCCATCAGGTGCATGACCGTGGCCTGGAAGTCATGGACATGCACCGGGTTCTCGGCTATGTTATAGCTGAAGTCATCGGTTGAGCCATATACGAAACCTTTTTTTATCCCTGCTCCTGCCATCCAGATGGTAAAGCAGCGCGGATGATGGTCGCGTCCGTAGTTCTCCTTTGTCAGCTTCCCCTGCGAGTAAGCCCCCCTTCCGAATTCCCCTCCCCAGATAACCAGCGTTTCGTCTAGCAGGCCCCTCTGCTTCAGGTCCATCACGAGGGCGGCAGAGGCCTGGTCGACCGACTTGGTCATGATCTGTATGTCTTTGGGCAGGTTACCGTGCTGATCCCAGCCCTGGTGATAAAGCTGTATGAATTTCACGTCTTTTTCGGCCAGCTTCCTGGCTAAAAGACAGTTGGCGGCAAAAGTCCCGGGTTTTCTCGATTCTTCGCCGTACATATCAAAAATATAGTCGGGCTCCTTCGATATGTCCAGGGTCTCGGGCACCGCCGTCTGCATGCGGTAAGCCATCTCATACTGGGCCATCCGCTGATTGATCTCCGGGTCCATTACCTTCTGGTACTGGATTTCATGAAGCTGAGCCAGCGCATCGAGCATTCTCCGCCGGGTGGTTTTGTCAAGTCCGTCGGGGTTGTTCAGGTAAAATACCGGATCGGGCCCGGAACGGAAGACTACGCCCTGGTGAACCGAAGGCAGGAAGCCGTTGCTCCATAATTTCGCGTAAAGCGGCTGGTCTCCGCCTCGTCCTTTCGATAGCAGGACTACAAATGAAGGCAGGTTGTTGTTATCCGACCCCAGCCCGTAGCTGATCCATGAGCCCCACGACGGCCTTCCTCCCTGCTCGCTGCCGGTCTGGAAAAATGTGATCGCCGGGTCGTGGTTGATGGCTTCGGTGTACATAGACCGGATAAAGGTCGCCTCTCCCGCCACCTGCGAGATATGGGGCAGCAGCTCGCTTATCCACATTTTCCCGCCGAGATATCGATCGAATTTAAATGCGGAAGCAGCCAGCGGGAACTTGCTCTGGCCGGCTGTCATTCCTGTCAGGCGCTGCCCCCTTCGGATCGACTCAGGCAAATCCTGGCCCCACATTTCCTCGAGCTTCGGCTTATAATCGAACAGGTCAAGCTGCGAAGGTGCCCCGCTCTGGAAGAGATAGATCACCCGCTTTACCTTTGGAGAAAAGTGCGGCTTGCCCAATGGCAGATCCGCTTCCGAAGCCGGGGCGCTGTTTTCCTTTCCCGCCCAGGTCTTATCTGCGTTCAGCAGGGTCGACAAGGCGGCCGCACCCAATCCCAGGCTTGTCCGGGAAAGGAAATTCCTCCTGCTCTGGATATCATGAAAGCTCTGCTCTATTTCCCGGAAAAAACTCATAAGGCATTCAAATCTTATTACATCATCTCAAAACAGTACAAGTTAGGAGAACCCGGTTAAATTATCAAAAATAATTCTGTAAATAAGAAAATTTAAAGAGCTTCCAAAGGTACCTACCTCCTCCCCGCCTTCGGCAGCTCCTTCCTCGGTATTTTCTCCTCCATCTGGGCGGTATTGTATACAAATGCCGCTACAACCACCGCCATTTGCTTCAGGTCGTCCATCACCAGCCGCTCGTAGAGATCCTGGTTGGTGTGATGCGTCCTTGATCCGTATTCTACGCCGTCCTGGATAAACTGGAAGCCGGGAAGGCCGACCGCATCGAAGCTGAGGTGGTCGGTGCCGCCGGTAGGACGCGACGTGAGCGTAGGATTGTCTATGATGTCGGCAAACGGCTCCAGCCATTTTTTAAAAATGGGCCTTACCGCTTCGTTGCCTTGCAGGTACACTCCCCTGATCCTGCCGGTACCATTATCAATATTGTAATAGGCAGAAAATTTGTCATGATCGGGATGCAGCTTCATGGTGGCCGCGTCGCCCAGGTTCCTTTTTACATAATTTTCCGATCCATGAATTCCCTGCTCCTCCCCCGACCACAACGCAATGCGGACGGTACGCTTCGGCTTCAGCCCTGCTGCCTGGAGGATTCTTACCGCCTCCAGCATGACGATACAGCCCGCGGCGTTGTCGGTAGCCCCCGTAGCCCCATGCCAGGAATCCAGGTGGGCGCCGAGCATTACGATCTCTTCGCGCAGCCTGCGATCGCTGCCCGGTATCTCGGCAATGACATTGGCAGCCTTTGTATGATCCCTGAAAAACCGGGTTTTGACCTCCGCCTCGAGCGTCACCGGCGTACCGCCCTTATATAGCCGTTCCACCAGCCCGGCATGCTCGTTTGACAGCTCAAAAGCAGGGCCTGCCTCCTGCGCACCCGCGAGGTACAATGCCCCGTTGCTGGTAAACAGCGTACCGTGACGACCGTTGCGCCTGATCAGCTCAAGCCTGATTCCTTCGGCAACCAGGAAGCTGTCGACCTTTGCCCGGAAATTGCGCATCTGCCGGTATCGTTCCAGCATTTCCGGCGTGAAACGCTGCCCGCCGAAGGTTTCCGAGTTTGTCAGTTTCTCCAGGTCTTCGGCCGTGTAACGGACCGCATCAGGCCTGAAGGTAGGCCCCGCATCAAAGTCCTCTCCCTTTACCAATACGATCTTGTCCCTGAGCTTTCCTGTGTACTTTCCGAAATCGTCGTCGCTGTTCAGCTCCACCACCACCGCTTCACCGCTGATCAGGCCCTGGGTGCTGCCGGTCCAGGCCTTCGGTACCGCAATAAAAGGCATGTAATAAGGTTCTGTCATGGCGAGATAGCTCTTTTCAAACTGCCATCCGTTCCCGAATTCTCCCCACTCTTCAAGCCGTGCATTTTGAAGACCCCATCCGGTCAGCTGTCCGACGGCCCATCCTGCCGCCCGCTGAAAACCGGGTGAGTTAGTCAGTCTGGAACCCGACACATCCGTGATACGATGGGCTATCGTCTCCACCTGCGAATTCTCAAATCCTTCCTTTCTTATTTTTTGAAGCGCCTCCCGGTCGGCTTTCTGGGCAAAAGTACCCGATACGACAACCATCATGGCAAGCACGCCTGCCGCACGGCATTTTTTTCTAAGCATCATGAGCTACTGGTTTCCATTGGTTGTTTTTTACCAACACTTCTATCCTATTCAATTATTTATGGTCAAAATAAAGTCATAATCGGTCAAATCAGGCAACATTTATAGTATTTATTCTTTGTAAAATTGTACCGTGATTTTTTCCTTATAAATCTACCCCCATTCATGATGATAACAAAGAAAATCAACGTTGCAATTGCAGGGCTGGGATTCGGAGCAGAATTCATACCTATTTACCAGAGACATCCGAACGCCAATATGTATGCCATATGTCAGCGTACGCGCTCCAGGCTGGACGAAGTCGGGGATGCATTCGGGGTAGAAGTCCGTTATACCAACTACGACGAGCTCCTTCGAGACCCCAAAATAGATGCCGTTCATATCAATTCTCCGATCCCGAACCACGCCGAGCAGACCCTTAAAGCGCTCCGGGCCGGTAAGCACGTTGCCTGCACGGTACCTATGGCTACTTCGGTGGAAGAATGTGCCGAGATCGTCCGTACGGTTAAGGAAACGGGCAAAAAATACATGATGATGGAAACCGTGGTCTATGCCCGCGAATTTCTTTTTGTCAAAGATCTTTATGAAAAAGGCGAACTGGGAAAAGTACAGTTTCTCAAGGCAAGCCACCAGCAGGATATGGACGGGTGGCCCGATTACTGGCCCGGACTTCCTCCGATGCACTATGCTACCCATTGCGTAGGACCTGTGGCAGCGCTCCTGAAGCTGGAGGCAGCCTATGTGTCCTGCTTCGGCTCCGGAACGATCCGCGAGGAGCTCGCCCGCATTCACAATTCTCCCTTCGCCGTAGAGTCGGCCCATATTAAGTTCAAAGACAGCGACTTGTCTGCCTATGTTTACCGCTCGCTTTTTGATACCGCTCGCCAGTACCGGGAGAGCTTCGAAGTATACGGCAGTAAAAAATCATTCGAATGGCCGCTGATCGAAGGGGAGGACCCCATCATCCATACCGCCAAAAAGCCTGAGCACGAAATCCCGGAACGTGTGAAAACCCCGGATTTTGCACATCTGCTACCCAAAGAAATTCAGTCTTTCACGACAAGAGGGGTCTACGATGCGGAAGACAGCACACACCTTTCCTTCACACAGGGAGCCGGGCATGGCGGGTCGCATCCGCACCTGGTGCATGAATTCCTGTCGGCATTGATCGAAGACCGGGATCCTTTCCCTAATGCATGGCAGTCGGCCAACTGGACAAGCGTCGGGATCCTTTCGCACGAATCCGCTCTGAAAGGCGGAGAACTGATCCCGGTGCCGGATTTCAAAGTATGAGCCTGCCGGGATAAAGAGACGGAGCGATAAAGCTGCCGGAGGAACACATCATCACATCATCACATTGCCTCATCACCCAGATGCATAAAATATTTATCCCGTTTTTAGCCATCCTATTCCTGGCCGGAGCGGCAAGCCGGCAACGACAGGCTGCTCCCCCGGAAGGCGGCAGAAGGATCGAAGTCCTGTTCCTGGGCGACAACGGGCATCACAGGCCTGCAGAACGGGTACCCCAGATCATGGCGGCCCTTGGCCCAAAAGGAATTAATTTTACCTATACCGACGACCTCAACGATCTCAATTCCAAAAACCTGGCTAAATACGACGCACTGCTCCTCTTTGCCAACTGGGATTCCATTGCTCCTGCTCAATCCGGGGCGCTGCTTGACTTTGTAGCTTCCGGCAAGGGATTCATTCCCGTCCATTGCGCTTCCTACTGCTTCCGGAACGATCCTGAAATAGTGAAGCTCATGGGCGGACAATTCTGGCGACACACCTGGGACACGATCCGGCCGGTATGGAAAAAGCCCGGTCATCCGGCCATTGCCGGGGTAGCGCCTTTCAAAACCGTGGACGAAACCTACCTGCACATAAAGCTCGAGCCTGACAACGAAATACTGACCGAGCGTACGATCGCTAAAGACCAGGAAAAAGATCGTCCCGGGCAGCAAACAGAACCCTATACCTGGGTCAGGACGCACGGAAAAGGGAGGGTTTTCTACACTGCTTACGGCCATGATGAAAGGACCTGGTCCCGGTCCGGATTCCACGAGCTGCTGGAAAAAGGCATTCTATGGGCTGTGAACGACGACGCCAGGAAAGCTCATGCGGCCCTCAGGCCCGAACCTTTTGAATACCGCGAAGCCAGGCTGCCCAATTATGAGCAGCGCCCCGGCCCTCAGCTGAAGCAGCTGCCGGTTTCTCCGGAAGAATCCGTAAAGCATATCCAGGTTCCGGTAGATTTTTCGCTGGAAGTATTTGCGCATGAACCTGATGTCATGCACCCTATCGCCCTTGCATGGGACGAAAAAGGCCGGCTTTATGTCCTGATCACAAAAGACTATCCCAACGAGCGCAAGGAAAATGGCGGAGACGATTACATCCTGATCTGCGAGGATACGGACGGCGACGGAAAAGCGGATAAGTTCACCCGGTTCGCGGAAGGCCTCAGCATACCCACGGGAATGGTATTTGCCAACGGCGGCCTCATTGTCTCCCAGGCGCCCCACATGCTGTTTCTCAAAGATACCGACGGCGATGACAAAGCTGACGTGAAACAGGTACTGTTTTCAGGATTCGGCACTTTCGATACCCATGCGGGCCCTTCGAGCCTCCATTACGGCTTCGACAACTGGATCTACGGCGCGGTAGGCTACTCAGGCTTCAAAGGAAAATTCGGCCGTAGCGACTCGCTGAACTTCGGACAGGCCCTCTTCCGCTTCAAAGCCGACGGCTCGGCTATGGAGCTGCTTACCCGGACTTCCAACAATACCTGGGGACTCGGGTTCAACGAAGCCGGCGACCTCTTCGGGTCTACTGCAAACAATGCCCACGGATGGTACATGGCGATCCCGAATCGCTACTACGGACCCGGCCGGACAGACAACGGGAGCCGCAGCACGGATACGCACAAGGACTTTCAGCCCATTACGCCGAAAGTCAGGCAGGTCGACGTGTTCGGAGGTTTCACGGCAGCGGCAGGCCATAATTTTTACACAGCGCGGTCTTTCCCGAAAAAATTCTGGAACAATGCCGCATTTGTCGCCGAGCCCACCGGGCACCTCCTGCACATCAATTACATGCAGAAGAAGGGGACTGACTACGCCGACAAATCCGGCTTTAACCTGCTGGCGGGAGCAGACGAATGGATTTCTCCGGTTTTTGCGCAGGTAGGGCCGGACGGTGCGGTATGGGTGGCCGACTGGTACAGTTTCATCATCCAGCATAACCCGACACCCAAAGGCTTTAAAAACGGGAGCGGGAACGCCTACGAAACCGACCTCAGGGACTACACGCACGGCCGTATCTATCGCATCGGCTGGAAGGAAGCAGCTCCGTATAAACCCGTTTCACTCAGTAAAGAAAGGCCGCGCGAGCTGGTAGAAAATTTAAAAAACAGCAATATGCTGTGGCGGCTGCACGCCCAGCGCCTGCTGGTGGAAAGAAATAAAAAGGATGTCGTGCCTGAGCTTATCAGGCTGGTAAATGACAAATCTGTCGACGAAATCGGCCTGAATACTGCCGCTATACATGCACTCTGGACCTTACACGGCCTCGGAGAGCTGGACACAGACCGTACTGCCGCCTACGCCGCCGCTGTCGAGGCGCTGCGGCATCCGTGCGCGGCAGTACGGAAGAATGCGATCCAGGTATTGCCTAAAACGACGAAGACCGGAAATGAGCTGCTGGCCCGGGATATGCTCAACGATCCCGACGAGCTTAATGTGCTCAATACATTGCTGGCATTCAGTGAGATACCACTTAGTCCGGCCGTCGAAAAAGCTGTGCTGCAGCGCCTGGCGAACGCTACGGAAGTGGATGACCGCTGGCTGCCTGACGCTTTTGCCGTAGTGCTGAACGCTCACGACGGAGCGCTGAGAAAAAAATACCTGGCCGCTCTCAAGTCCGGCGCAAAAGGCCGCCCGGAAACGGGAGCGGCGCAGGATCACTCCCTTCATCATGCGCGCGGCAGCAACGCCGCGGCCCCGTCGGGCATTACAGTTCAGGGCACTGCAGAGCTGGCCATTACCAATATTACCGTCCTGCCTTCCGCGCTCGGCATCAGGGAGAACGCAAGAGTAACGGTAGAAATCACCAACCGGGGCAATGTAGCGGTTCCCGAAGGAGTCGCGCCCTTAGTAACGGTAAGCATCAGGGGCAATAACCTGGAGCACAACTACATAAGCCGCCAGATCACCGCAGGCATTGCGCCGGGCGAAACGATACTGCTCTCCGAAGGGAATAATGGTCCCTGGAAAAGCAGCTTCGGGTTTACCCCTGAACAAGCCGGTACCGTAACTATTACCGCGGTCATAGACGCCGATAATATAATTCCCGAAAAGGATGAGGAAGGTAATAACCGGATGATCCGGAAATTTGAAGTGAAACGACCGCAAAATCTCTCCGCCTTTGTGCTTGAACGGGCGGTCAGGAGCTATGCATCTTATGCCGCCGCCGGAGAAGTCATTCGCCTGCTGCAAACCGGCGCCGCCCTGGATACTTCTGAAAAAAATGCCATTTACAAAGGCGTTCTTTCGGGTTGGGACGGCAAGCGGCAAGAGAAGGCTGCTCCCGGCAATGAGTCTTTCCTGGCGTCGCTTCGCGATCACATTCCCGGCGGACTTTCAGGAAAATACGAAGCACTGCTGAAATCATTCGGTCTCGACAACCTGCTGGAAGCGGATCCGGGCACGCAGGTCATAAAAATCAAGGCTGTCAGGGAGGAGATGAAGTTCGACCTCACCGCCTTTACGGTCTCAGCCGGGAAACCTGTTGAAATCGTGTTTGAAAACCCCGATGCCATGCAGCACAATATTGTGATCGGGAAACCCGGCTCGCTGGAAAAAATAGGAAACGCCGCAGACCAGATGATCACCCGGCAGGACGCTGCGGAAAAGCATTATGTCCCGGCAATACCTGAAATCATCTCCTCGACCCCGCTGGTCAATCCGGGCGAAGCCTACCGGCTCAGATTTGAGGCGCCCGGAACGCCCGGTGAATATCCTTTCGTTTGTACTTTTCCCGGTCACTGGCGTCTGATGTCGGGCGTCATGAAAGTCAGTAAATAGGCATTCAGAACAATTCATCCTGATCCGGCCGTTACGGTGGAGGAGCGGTCAATTTTCCCGGCCGCTCTCCTCCAGCCGGTCGTTCCTGAGGTAGACGCGGCTTTTTCCGATCTCTTTCACAAGTGTATAGTTTTGTGCGATAAATTCCCGGATTTCCGGGATCTTCTCCCATGAGTGCATTTGCCGGTTGATAAAATACACCTGCCGGAAATCACCCGGGGTATCAAGCGCGTCGACAAACACAGCAGGGCGTTTTTCGGAAAGATCCCGAAGATAGTAAGGTCGGTATAGTTCCGGCCAGACCACCGAATGCTGGTAGACCGTTACCATCCGCGTGGCGGCAGGAAATTGGGTTTCTACATGAATTTCGTTGTAGTAACCGTAAACCGTAAGAAAATCACCCGGCTTCAACAGCTGGCTCACATACAGCGATACAGGTTTTATTTCCAGCTTGCTGCTTTCCCCGGTGAGGAACCCGTCGGTCAGTCTGTCATACATTCTCCAGTTAAGAAACAAGACATAACCCAAAAAAACCAGCATCCCTGCCGAAAAAAGCCATTTCCGATACCTGTATGCCTCCAGCCGCTTCAGGCTCCACCCCAAAAGCAGGAACAGGCCGGGGAAGATGAAGACAAGCACATAATGATAAAAGGCCCGGCCTGCCCGCTCGACCGCGTAGATCCCACCGAGGATAATAGCTGCGATCATAAAGCCGATCCATTTCTGCCTGGCAGTCCCTGCTTTGCCCATGACCAGGGCAAAAACCGCAAAGACGCATACGATTACCGATAAGATCGTCGCTTCCGAAAAACTTGCCCACCGCCACAGAAAGGTCGGAAGAAGCGCAAATCCGCTGCCAAACGTAGATGCATAATGCAGGTTGCCCCTTATATAGAGATCATAAAAATCAATAGCGCCCCCCTGGTAGGCGGTAAGGCCTGCAAAAAACACGAAAAAGGTGATCCCACCCACTGACAGCGCGAATAAAGATCGCAGTCTTTCCCTGCCTCGCAATTCCACGAACAGGTAGAGGTACATACAAAGGGCGGCCATCAGCGCAGGAGGCGCCCCCTGGGGCTTGCCGAAAGGCACGGCGCCCAGCAGCAGCCCCACCAGGAACCACTTCGCGGTACTCCTGCCTTCCCGGGAAACGGTAAGCCCGGAAAACACGGCCAGGGCTGCGCTAAAGGAAACAATACACCAGGTCTCGCTGTTCTGGTGAACAAAATCCTCAGGTTGTACAAACCCTATAAAAGCGAGCAGGGAGATTGTTGTTAAAACAGCGGTCTCCCTTCCCATCCAGTTCCTGAGCGTCAGAAAAATCATCCACACAAGAAGGGCCTGGAGCAATACCAGGATCACGTGTGAAACAAGGTAGTCCAACGGTATGCCCAGCCAGTAGGGGACGTAGAAAACGTAGGCATTCAAAGGGCCGTTGGTCGTAAAATCGATGCTCTTCCACGGCTCCGGCGAACGGATCAGCGTCAGCGCGTGCGCGATAGTCTGCGCCTCGTCTATATTGGTGACCTGGTTATAAGCTATGGACGGCGCCCTGGCCAGGACTGCGATCCCCCCCAATAAAAGCAGCCATGCCGCCGGAACTTTCTTCCCGGCTGTCACAGACTTTAATATGAGCCAGGAAATGATCAGAAAAATAACAACTAAAGGTGTAAACCAGGCAAGAGTTACAGCATTCGGAAAAATAGGATTCGTCATGAGGGAAAGTTTTCATATTACGATCTTAGTGTGAGCTTCAAAACCCGATCCGCCTTCTTTCAGGATCAGGCGCCGACAGCTTTTCCAGTCTTTGCTCCAGCAGCCTGTTTTTGAACGCCAGCTCCGAATTAAGCCTGAACAGCCTTTCATTTTCTTGCTTCAATTTTGCCATTTCCTCTTTTATGCCCGTGTCTGCCAGGAGATCGGAAACGTCGAGGCTGAAAATATCCGCGATAGTCGCCAGCCTCGATATAGTGATTTCAGTTTTACCTCTTTCCAGGTCGCCGTATGCCGTAGTCGATATCTGCAGCCCGTCTGCCATGTTTTCCTGCGAAAGTCCTAAACTCAGCCGGACCTGCCGGATCCGCGCCGGGAGTTCGTTAAAAGCCTTCATATGTATCAAAAGGTTATCAGCTTTCAGCAGTCAGCGCTCAGCCCCTTTGTCCCTGAGCCTGTCGAAGGGTTCATCGACGGCCTGGGCGGCCCAGCCGCGGTGGCGTACCGCTTTGCGTGCAAACGAGCCGATAGCTGATTTTCTGATTGCTCATGGCTATATGTATAAAAGGTTTAAGCTACTTCATACCTCCTCCATAACTTTATCTGACATTTTATCAGTTTTCCTGACAAGGTTTTCCCGCATATTGTCCCATTTTTGCATGAACAACGTTGGGCACAATATTTTAATTCGCTAGTTTAATCATTCAATTATAAGAATAATATGGATTTTGGTAAAGAATTTAGAAAATATGCTGTTCACCACCTGGGCATGAACGGCCTTACTGTAGACGGCTACGTCAATCATACAGTTGAGAACATGACGAGGGCAGTGATTGAGGAACGCCCTATGAACTTCCGCGAAGTAGACGTTTTCTCCCGCCTGATGGCCGACAGGATCATCTTCATGGGTACCGGAGTCGACGACAATATCGCGAATATAGTCGTGGCGCAATTGCTCTTCCTCGAGTCTGCCGACGCTAAAAAAGACATCCTGATGTACATCAACAGCCCGGGCGGATCCGTTTATGCGGGACTGGGGATCTATGACACCATGCAGTATGTACGTCCCGACGTAGCGACAGTAGTGACCAGCCTTGCCGCATCGATGGGTGCGGTCCTTCTGGCCGGCGGCGCAAAAGGCAAGCGCTCTGCGCTGCCGCACGCGCGGGTCATGATCCATCAGCCTTCAGGAGGGGCTCAGGGACAGTCTGTAGATATTGAAATCACCGCGAGGGAGATTGTCAAGCTGAGAGACGAGCTGTACGGCATACTTGCCCATCATACCGGGCAGACAACCGAGCAGATCGAGATTGATTCGGACCGTGACAAATGGTTCAGGTCGGAAGAAGCGAAAGCCTATGGCCTCATCGACGAAGTGCTGACCAGGGACAAGTAAGCTTATATAATAGCCCTGCCGAAGGTGCGGCGATCGGTACATTTGGAAACCCGGATGTGCCGATCGCCGCTTTTTTTATTATTTTAGCAAGATACTATACTTTCAGAAAACATTATACCCAATATTTGCCCTATGAAAGCAGCCAAACGATGGATCGTAAGAGAACCTTTCACGAATGACCGGGAAGCACAGTCCGCCCGGCTGGCAGAAGACATCAATGTAACCCCTCCCCTGGCCCGGCTCCTGTTCCAGAGAGGGATAACTACCTTCGAAGAAGCAAAGCACTTCTTCAGGCCCGCGCTTCACGACCTTCACGACCCGTTCCTGATGAAAGACATGGCGGCGGCAGTAAAGCGCCTGATGGAAGCGGTGTCCGGACACGAGAAAATACTGGTATACGGCGACTATGATGTAGATGGGAGTACGGCTGTGGCTGTGTTTTACGACTTTTTCAGGCAAAGGCACGACAACATAGATTTTTACATCCCGGACAGGTATACCGAAGGTTACGGAGTTTCCTGGCAATCGATCGATTGGGCGGAGCAAAACGGGGTCAGGCTTATCGTAACGCTCGATTGCGGCATCAAATCTGCCGATAAGGTAGCGGAGGCTGTCAGGAGAGGCATCGACGTGATTGTCTGCGACCACCATCTTCCCGGCAGCCATCTCCCCCCGGCCGGCGCCGTACTGGATCCGAAGCGACAGGATTGCAGCTATCCCAACAAAGAGCTCACAGGCTGCGGGATCGGGTTCAAGCTGGTGCAGGCCTACTGCATGGCCGCCGGCATCCCGGCCGAAACAGCTCTCGGCTATCTCGACCTGGTCATGATCAGCATCGCGGCCGACATCGTACCTGTTACAGGAGAGAACCGCGTATTGGCTTACTATGGTCTTCAGTTGCTCAACTCTTCGCCCCGTCCGGGCGTAAGGGCGCTCATGGATGTGGCCGGGCTGAACGGGGAAATCAGCATTACAAACGTGGTTTTCGGACTGGCGCCGCGCATCAATGCGGCAGGAAGAATCCATCATGCCAGGGAGGCGGTCAGGCTGCTGCTTTGCGACAACCCGGAAGACGCGCGGAGCTTCGCCGCGGAAATCAACAGCTACAATACAGACCGGAGAACATTTGACTCCACGATCACCGACGAGGCGCTTACGATGATCGGGCAGGATGAATGGCTGCTGAAAGCCAATAGCACTGTCCTTTATCACAAAGACTGGCATAAAGGCGTGATCGGGATCGTCGCCAGCCGGTGTATCGAATACTATCACCGCCCCACTATCATCTTTACCCACTCCAACGGGAAAGCGACGGGCTCGGCCAGGTCGGTGCCCGGCTTTGATCTTTATGAAGCCATAGAAGAATGCTCCGATCTGCTCGATCAATTCGGAGGGCATACGTTTGCTGCCGGTATGACGCTCCCGGTAGAGAATATATCGGCGTTCAGGCTGCGGTTTGAGGAGGTCGTCAGCCGAAGGATCCTGCCCGACCAGCTGATCCCTAAAATAGAGGTCGACCTCGAGCTCGGCCTGTCCGACATCACACCGCGCTTCTTCCGGATATTGCGGCAAATGGCGCCGTTCGGCCCGGGGAACATGACACCCGTTTTTATCTCTCACGGATTACGGCTCAGCCGCCCGCCTTACGTCATGAAAGAACAGCACCTTCGACTGGAAGTTATTCAGAACGGCTCTCAGCCCTTTACGGCCGTTGTTTTCGGCGGAGCCGGACACCTCGACGATCTCAATGAGGGAAAACCTTTCTCGTTATGCTATACGCTGGAAGAAAATGAATTCCGGGGCAGCCGTACGCTTCAGCTGCTGGTGAAAGACATGCGGTTCTGAAAAAAATCTTCCGTTTAATAAATTTTCTCCGGATGCCGGGGTATTCTTTAGTACCCGGAAAGTACGGATATTGGAGGACATGCAGCGTTTTTCTGCAAACCGGTGTCCTGGTATATATAACCTGTTTCAAAACGCTTACGATCCATTTCCTCATATCTAAATTCCTTTTTATGCATGCTCGCTCTTTGAAAACCCGGCTACCTCGCTTACTATTTGGGATCGCCCTCCTTTTGGTTGCAAAAGTTTTGCCCGCCCAGGAAGTTATCCCCGGCAACAGGGCCCAGATAGATGAATCTATAAAGCTGATCGTGTGCAACGGCCTGCCGTCGGGTACGCCGGCTACCCTTGAGATCAGGGGAAAGGTTTTTTCACTTCCGTCCGTCTCCTCCTTTTCTTATGGTCAGAAGTATACTGTCAATCGTAACGGACAAAGCTACAGCCTGTATTTTACGGAGCTGCCTCTGCTGGTGGTGGATAATGTAGATGCAGATAATATTACCCGGGACGGCCCCGAAAAGGAAGGCGATATGACGCTGAAAGACGGCGCCGGGTCGTATGAACACAGTTACCGGGCTGCGCTGCGCATCAGGGGAAATGCCTCCCAGTACTATGCGAAAAAATCGTACCGGCTACAGGTAAAGAACAACCAGAGTAACAATATCAATGTGTCGCTCCTGGGCATGCGTACAGACCGGCGCTGGCTGCTGCTGGCCTTGTGGAATGAAGAGCTCAAGCTCGTCAACCGGGTGTCGCACCAGCTTTGGATCAACATGCACCGGCTTCCCTACATGAGCCAGACGGGCGGCACCGATCTGCCGCTCGCCAGTATCCGTACACGCTTTGTCGACCTGTTCATTAACAGCACCTACAAGGGAGTATACCTGTTCACGGAAGATATGGATGAGAAGCAGCTCGGGCTTCTGGCGTCCGGCGAGCTGTATAAAGCCGATGAGGCTACCGCAGAAACAGACTTTAGCGGAGCGGCTGCGCCTTCCAGCCCGGAAGGCAATAAAGACGACTATTACCAGGGATTTGAAATGAGATACAAAGGGGGAAGCCGGTGGGCCAACCTTCATGGCCTGCTGAGTACCGTTGCCAGTACCGACAATCCCACTTTTGCGGCAAACATCGCAAGCCAGATGTATATCGAAGGCTGCATGGACTATTTCATTTTCATTAACCTGATGCAGGCCGAGGACAACGATAACAGGAACTATTACCTGGCCAGGTACCAGTCGGGGGACCCTTATTTTTTTGTTCCCTGGGACCTCGACGGCACGTGGGGCTATACGGCCGTCGGGGTGAGGACTTACAGGTACAACCAGGTGATCACTAACGGGCTCTTTAACCGGCTGCTTTCCGTAAACCCGAACAATTACAGGCATAACCTGGCCGAACGCTGGTTTGAGCTGAGGGAAGATCTGCTGTCTTCAGCCTCCCTGATTTCGAGCTTCAACGAGGACTACAATTATTTAAAGGCCAACGGGGTATATGAGCGGGATGTCCTGGTCGCCAACGACAACTATTCCCAGCGGGGAAGAGAGAGCGCTCTCGAATATGTGCGGAATTTCATTTCCAAAAGACTGATCTTCCTCGACAATTATTTCGGGTCGCTTATGAACGTAGGCAGCTGCGACTTTTCGCTGACCGCCTCCATAACGAATGATGTCGTCATGAAGGGAGCTCCGCTCAGCCTCAACGGATCCTGTACCGGCGCCAACTGCGGAGATGCGGAATTCTACTGGTGGAACGACAAAGGCTGGAGCGGCGACGGGATGACCATATCGGCCACTGCTCCTAACCAGGCTGCGGTAAACGCCTACTATTTTTCGGCTAAAAAGAGCGGATGCCCTACCAGGAATCTCCCTATGGCGGTTGTCACCAATAATGACGGCAGCACGAATCTCGATATCAGCTTTGCTTTCTACGGAACGGGCGGGATCGGCTACCGGGATTTTCTGAGCTACATCACCGACAACGGTACCGTCAATCTGAGGATGCTCAACGGCTTGGGCGCCAACTTCTTCCTCCATGTGCTCAACGGCCAGGAGCTTGCGCCGTCCAACAGCAACTTCTTTAACCATGTGTCGCTGCATCTCTACAGGGACAACCAGCTTATAAGCGGCTGGGGCCCGGAAAACATCGAAGGTTCCGAAGGGCCCTACGGGGTATGGGGCCGGTTCGGGTCTGGCACCGTATCGTTAGGACCCGGCTACAGGCTGGAAGCGTCGGTGATCCGCAACCAGACCACCCTGTTCTCCAAATCCGTCAACTTCAGCGTTGTGGATGAAAACCTCCCGCTCCCGGTCAGGCTGGAAAACTTTTCGGCAGAGCTGAACCGGGAGGGGCAGGCTGTCCTGAGCTGGAGGACTGCCGCTGAGGATAATTTCTCAAAATTCGAGATCGAAAAAAGCGGACCGGGCAACGCCTGGACGCCGATAGGCTCGGTTGCCTCGCAGGGAGGGATCGACGGAAAGGGCGCATACCGGTTTACCGACAGCGAAAGAATTACCGGTGCGGCCTACTATCGCTTAAAAATGATCGACCTGGACAATACTTACGAGCACAGCCGGATCGTAAGCGTGAAAGAGAATAAAAGGCAAAGCTTTGTCTATCATGACATTCCCGGACAAACGGTTACCGTAATGAATTGTCCTGATCTCGAAAGCGCAGAGCTGATCAATTCAATGGGCGTTGTAGTAAAAACTGCCGCCGGTGGCAGCGAGGGGACATTCTCTCTCGAAGGAGCCCACCCAGGCATCTACTTTATCAGGTACAGGACACGTTCGGGAGCCATCGAAAAAGACAAGATCCTGCATGTGAAATAAAGTTGCGTCATTCGGGCAACCAGGTAAGTCCCTCTCATATGCTACGCAAAGAGCAACCTCTCCATAGATATGGTAGACTTTTAAATTTGGGGTTTGATTTAGGTCATTTATTAAAGATATTTGCATCGTTAATAAATAGAATCGCACCGCATTCATCATCCTGATGACCGTATTCCCCGTATCGATCTATCGCTTCCAGGCTCATGGACCGGATAGCTGTTGTATGACAGCCCGTTTCTTCAAGGGAACCTCCGGTAAACGGCTAAACCGATACAGGAAATAAGCAATATGGAAATAGGTTTACTGATAGGCATCCCGTTTTTCGCTTTCCTGGCGCTCCTGGTATCGGGCAGGCGGTTTCCGGGAATAGCAGGGTTCCTGGGATGCGTGGCGACGGCAGCCGGCCTTTTCCTGAGCCTCTCTCTTCTGAACCGGGAACTGCTCATCAATATTCCCTGGATGTCGTCGGGAGGATTCAGGCTTGATTTTTCGATGCAGACCGACTCCCTCACCGCTATCATGCTGCCGCTGGTCCATGTCGTTGCGCTCCTTGTACAATGCTACTCGATCAGCTACATGAAAGGAGACAAGGCGATCAACCGGTATTTTGCCTTCATACAGCTGTTTCTTTTTTCAATGATAGGCATCGTACTTGCCGGCAACCTGATCATCATTTATATTTTCTGGGAGCTGGTCGGGCTGAGCTCCTATCTTTTAATAGGCTTCTGGAACCATAAGCCCCGCACCGTCTGGGCTGCGCAGAAGGCCTTTATCCTGAACCGGGTAGGAGACGCCGCTTTCCTGAGCGGAATCCTGCTGCTCATTTACCATATGGGCACGGTACAGTTTTCCGAACTGCCGGGTGCGATGGCCGAGCTCGATCCGGGAACGCTTACGCTGATCGGGCTGCTTCTTTTCGGAGGATGCATAGGCAAATCTGCCCAATTCCCGCTTTCCGGCTGGCTTCCCGACGCTATGGAAGGCCCTACCCCGGTTTCCGCGCTGATCCACGCCGCTACCATGGTGGCAGCCGGGATATTCCTGATGGCCCGCATAGCCTTTTTGCTGACCCCGCAGGCAGAGCTCGTTATTGCCGTTATCGGGCTTATCACGATGGCCGACGGCGCCGTCCGGGCGTGTAAAGCCTGGGACATCAAGCGGGTGCTGGCCTTTTCTACACAGTCGCAGCTGGGCCTGATGGTCTTTGCCATCGGGTTGGGAGCCTGGCAGATTGCCTTATTTCATCTCGTTACTCATGCTTTCTTTAAAGCCGGCCTCTTTCTTTCCGCCGGCTCGGTCATCCATGCCATCACGCCGCCGGACGGCGCAGCCGGGTCTTTCGACCCCCAGGATATGCGCACGATGGGCGGGTTAAAATCAAAGCTCCCGGTTACCTTCGCCTGCTACCTCCTGTGCGCTGCCGCCCTGGCAGGTCTGCCTTTTTTCTCCGGTTTCCTTTCAAAAGATGCGATCTTCCTTGCTGCCGTTGAAAAACATGCCGGTTGGGGAATGTTTGCCTACATAGCATTAGCCGTCGCCATGCTGTCGGCCGGGCTGACAGCTTACTATATGTCACGGCAGTTATGGCTGATCTTTGGTGGCAAACCGAGATTTGACACCGATGCGATACATCCTCACGAATCGGGCCTGGTCATGTGGCTGCCGATGGCTGTGCTTACGTTCTTGTCTTTCTTTTTCGTTTTCTCCCTGAACCCATTCGATGCGTCGGGAGGATGGTTTCTCACTTATTTTGATGTTGTTTCGCCCGGGCACTCCGTCCTGATCCCTGTCTTGTCAGCCGTGATCTCCCTGGGCGCGATTGTGCTGGCAGCCGGCAGGGCGCGCTCTGCTTCCGGCTTCCTGTCTCCATATGAGGTTGCGACGAAAAGTTCGAAAAATATATTCCTGCGTGATTATTCGGAAGAAAAAAGATATACGGTCTTCTTCCTCTCCCCTTTCCAGCTTGTCGCCGTCATTTCGGATTATTTCGACCGCTTCCTGGTCGATGGTATCGTAAACATTACCGGGAAAAGCCTTGTGGGCATATCGGGAATTACCCGTTGGGCCGACCGTGTGTTGGTCGACGGCGCGGTCCGGCTGGTTACTAACGCGGCAAAAACAACGGGAAATTTCTTCAGAACCCTTCAAAGCGGGAAGATACAGTCTTATTACCTCGTTACTTTTATTAGCCTGATTCTGCTCGCCATCTGGCTTGCAGCAGGTATGTAACAAGAAATTAAAGTAAAGAAATGCTTGATAATTACCTGGTTTCTCTTCTGATCGCAACCCCTCTTGCGGGAGCCCTCCTCACCCTGGCGCTTCCCGACAACAGGTCGCTGCTGCAGAAATTCACGATTGGCGTGCTTTTGCTCGAGGCCGTGTGGTGCGTATTCCTGCTCCAGGGTTACCATACCCAGGATCCGGCTCTGCAGCTGGCCCGGAGCATCGATTGGATCACGCTCGACCTGGGTCAGTTGGGCAGGGTTTCTGTCGACTATGCGACAGGCGTCGACGGCCTGAACCTCGCCCTTGTCGTGCTCGCGGTTTTCGTACTGACGGCAGGGGCCGTCAGCAGCTGGGTGATTACCGCCAAACCCAAAACTTATTATTCGCTATACCTGTTGCTCAGCGCGAGCATAATAGGCTGCTTCGTAGCCCAGGATTTCTTTCTCTTTTACCTGTTCTTCGAATTCATGCTGCTCCCTATGTACTTCCTGATCGGGCTGTGGGGCGGCGACAGGAGAGAATATGCGGCGCTGAAATTTTTTATATATACGTTCGCCGGGTCACTGTTCATCCTGGTGGCTATGATAGGGCTCTACCTGTCTGCGATCGATCCTGCAGAGACTGCCGTATTGCTCGGGTTGATCCCTGATACATCTTCAGCTACCCCGCAGGTGATCAGCTCCGTGCAAAGCCTGCTCGCCGGCAGTGACATTCCCCCCGAAAAGCTGGTGCATACCTTTCGCTTCGAATACCTGGCCGACAAAGCCAACTATATACCGGGAAGCCTGCTTCACGCGGACAGCGCCGCCGTCCTGGGCGGCATTCCGCTCAGAACGATAGCGTTCTGGTTCTTATTCGCCGGGTTTGCGGTAAAATTACCCATCGTCCCGGTGCATACCTGGCTGCCTGATGCGCACGTGGAAGCTCCTACCCCGATATCGGTTGTCCTGGCGGGGATACTACTCAAAGTCGGCGGGTACGGGATCATGAGGATCGTCGACGGCTTTTTCCCTACGGAGGCATTTGCATTTTCGGTCCCGCTGGCCCTGCTCGCCGCCATTTCGATCGTATACGGCGGGTTCAATGCGCTGGCTCAATACGATCTGAAGAAAATGATCGCTTACAGCTCGGTGTCCCATATGGGCTTTGTCGTGCTGGGCATAGCGGCCTTTAATGCGGAAGGCTTCAACGGGGCGATCTACCAGATGGTCAGCCACGGCGTGCTGTCGTCGATGCTTTTCCTGATAGCAGGCGTTATTTACGAACGGGCGCACGACAGGCGGATAGACCATTATAAAGGTCTTATCCATGCCATGCCGAATTATACCGTAATGACGGGGATCGCTTTTTTTGCCACCCTGGGCCTGCCGGGCTTTTCGGGATTCGTCGGTGAGCTTTTTACCCTGATGGGCGGCTTCGGCGCCTCTCAGATCCCGGCATGGATACCTGCGTTGTCGGTTTTGGGGATCGTCCTGGCCGCGATGTATTGCCTGTGGACCTACCAGAGAATGTTTTTCGGGACCTTCTGGTACAACGGAGACGAAACCGTTCTCTCCGATCTGTCGGCGAAAGAGGTCGCTCTTTTCGCAATTCTTGCGGTATCCACCCTGGTTCTGGGCATTTTTCCTAACCTGGTCTTCAATACCTCCCAGGCAACGGTGCATTTCTGGCTCGAGCTTTTGAAAAACAGGTGAGCTTAGCCGATCACACCCAGGCTTCTTCCTACTTTTGAAAAGGCAGCAACCGCTTTTTCGAGGTGCTCCTGCTCATGGGCGGCCGAAACCTGCACCCTTATCCTGGCTTTCCCTTTGGGTACTACGGGATAGAAAAACCCTGTCACGTAGATCCCCTCTGACAATAGTCGTGAAGCAAATTCCTGGGCCAGCGGCGCCTCGTACAGCATCACCGGTACAATAGGGTGCTCTCCCGGAATAATATCGAATCCCGCAGCAGTCATCTGCTTCCTGAAAAACCGGGTATTGGACTCCAGCTTATCCCGGAGCGCGGTTGAGGTGCTCAGCAGATCCAGGACCCTGATCGACGCCCCGACAATAGAAGGAGCGAGCGTATTTGAAAAAAGGTAAGGACGCGAGCGTTGACGAAGGATCTCGACAATTTCCTTCCTGGCAGCCGTAAAGCCTCCCGATGCGCCGCCGAGCGCTTTCCCGTAGGTACCTGTTATGATATCGACTCTGCCCATCACATTCTTCAGCTCATGGGTCCCGCGGCCGGTTTTGCCTATGAAACCGGTAGCATGACATTCATCGATCATTACCATCGCTCCGTGCTTTTCGGCGAGATCGCATATCTTGTCGAGCTGAGCGATAATCCCGTCCATCGAAAACACCCCGTCGGTTACTACCAGTATCCTTCTCGATCCGCCGGCTTCCTCCAGCCGGCGCCCGAGGTCTGCCATATCGTTATTCTTATACCGCAGCCGCCTGGCCTTGCACAGCCGTATCCCGTCAATAATGGAAGCATGGTTCAGCTCATCCGAAATAATGGCATCCTCTTCATTCAGCAGCGGCTCGAACACGCCGCCGTTCGCATCGAAGGCTGCGGCATAAAGGATGCAATCCTCCATACCGAGAAATTCGGCTGTTTTCTTCTCCAGCTCCTTATGGATATCCTGCGTGCCGCATATGAACCGCACCGACGACATCCCGAATCCAT
>MEDT01000090.1 GCA_001724175.1 Cytophagaceae bacterium SCN 52-12
CGCCACCGATATCAACACCTATATCTCCAATACGGCAAGTTCTTCGGTACAGTACAATAAAACCTTCGGCTCTTTCGCCCGCGCCGGGGCCAGCTTACGCGTCAACCAGAATTTCGGGGAAATAGACCCTACCACCCAGATCAGGAAAAACGGTACTACCAATGTCGCTACCGATTTCAACTTCGGTATCAACCAGTTCTCCCCGTTTACGATCGGCGGGCAGGCCCGGGGCAGATGGTATGAAAGCTTTCGCCTGGGAATGGATTTCAGCGGTAACTACGGGGTCAGCAATACCCTTTCCGCTATCGACACCTCCTATGCTATCCTCGAGTTTATTGTCGACAACCCCATCGATACCAACAGGCTTTCCCAGCAAGTGCTTCCCATAGGGGGCAACATACCCACTATACTTGAGAACGGCGTCTTCCAGGGGCGGTACTCCATTCCCATCTCGCTGCCCAATATGAAACTGATGAAGCATATCAACGTAACGCCCAGCGTGTCGTTCCAGGGAGAGTTATTCAACCGGTCATACTCCTATACCTACATGGGCGACAACCGGATCAGGATAGATACGACGAAGGCTGTTTTTACTCAATATTCCTATGCATTCGGGGCAGGGATGAACACCCGCTTCTATGGCTTGTTCCACGTCAGGAAGGGCAGGCTCGAAACGATCAGGCATACCGTAATTCCCAGCGCTTCCTTCAGCTATACTCCCGATTTTTCGAGGAACCGCAACTTCTACCAGGAAGTACAGATCAACGAGAAGGGAGAGACCAGGACTTATTCCCGCTATAAAAATCTGGTGACGGGCGGAAACGGGAAGGCTTCGGGGATGGTCACTTTCGGGCTGAACAACCAGCTGGAAATGAAGGTCCGCTCTAAAAATGACACCGCTGCCAGCCAGTTCGAGAAAATCTCATTGCTCGACAACCTGAGCATCGGGGGTAACTACAATCTCCTTGCCGATTCGCTCAACCTGTCGAATATAGCCGTAAATGCCAACACACGCCTGGGCAAAAGCCTGAACATGAACTTCAATATGAACTTCGACCCTTATATCTACGTCCCCTACCCAAATCAAAAAACGGGAAAGAAGGTCAATAAATTTGCCATTGCCAACGGGCAGGGGTTGGCCAAGCTTCAGAGTATGAACATTACGCTGGGAACCAGCTTTAACCCGGCCTCGCGGAAAACCAATACCGCGCAGAACAGGCAAGCCACCGGCGCGTCGGAAGAGCAGCTTGAATTCATAGATCAGAACCCGGACCTGTACGTCGATTTCAACATCCCCTGGAACATCAACATCAACTACAATTTCGGCTGGAGCAAAACCGGCCTCGACGCTTCCCGTACCATCCAGGCGCTGAACTTCAACGGCGACCTCAGCCTCACGCCCAAATGGAAGATCACGGTCTCCTCAGGCTTCGACTTTGCCGCCCTCAGCCCGACCATCACGCAGGTAAGCCTTTACAGGGATCTCCACTGCTGGGATATGAGCCTCAGCTGGACTCCCTATGCCGGAAGCTCGGTAAGGGCCAGCAACTACAACTTCACCCTGAAGGTAAAGTCTTCTATCCTGCAGGATCTGAAGCTCACCAGGAGGCGCTCATTCTACGATACCGGCGGATTTTATTAGCAGAAAAATCATTGCTGAGAAATTCCGTAACTTTGTCGGCGGAAAAACTCCGGCTAAAAATTTTAAAAGATCAGCGGCTTGAAAATTCTGGTAACGGGTGCAACCGGTCTCCTGGGCAGTACGATTACAAAACAGCTTCTTTTACAGGGCCATTCGGTATCTGTGCTCTGCAGGCCGTCATCCGACAGGCGGCTGCTGGAAGGCGCCGGACATGAGCTGACCTGGATAGAAGGCGACATTATGGACATTACCGGGCTGGAAAAAGCGTTTGCGACGGTCGATATGGTAGTCCATGCTGCTGCTATGGTTTCCTTTATACCCCGGCAAAAGAAGCTTATGCACAAAGTCAACGTGGAGGGAACCGCCAACGTCGTTAACGCATGCCTGTACAGCAGCGTTAAAAAGCTGTGCCATATCAGCAGCGTAGCGGCCCTTGGCCGGCCGGAAGTACGTCAGAAAGGCTCACGGGAGCCGGTCGAAATAAACGAAGGGCAGCGTTGGACCGACAGCTCGTCGAACTCCAACTACGCCATAACCAAATACCACGCCGAACTGGAAGTCTGGCGGGGGATAGCGGAGGGGCTCAACGCGGTCATCCTGAACCCGTCAGTGATCCTGGGAGAGGGTGACTGGCATAAAAGCAGTACCCGGCTCTTTAAATATATTCATGATGAGAAGCCTTTCTATACCGACGGGCTGCTCAACTATGTGGACGTAGCCGACGTAAGCGAAGCGGCCTGCCGGCTCCTTTTTTCGGATATATCCGGCGAAAGGTTTATTGTGAACGGGGGGACGATCCCTTATCAGAAATTTTTCTCCGATACTGCGTCCGCATTCGGAAAAAAGGCGCCGCGCTGGAAGGTAAGTCCCGTCCTGGCGGAGCTGGTATGGCGTTTCGAAGCATTGAGAACGTTCATAACAGGCAGCGCTCCGCTCCTGACCAGGGAAACGGCGCGCGCGGCCCAGCACCATTACCGGTTCAACGGGCAAAAGCTGTCGTCCGCAACCGGGATTGTTTACCGTAGCCTGGAAGATACCCTGGGCAGGATCGCCAAAAGTTTAAAGAGGGCAGTTTGATTTTATTACAAAACTGCCTAACTTTCTAAGGCC
Source organism: Cytophagaceae bacterium SCN 52-12 (assembly GCA_001724175.1). Lineage (GTDB taxonomy): Bacteria > Bacteroidota > Bacteroidia > Cytophagales > Spirosomataceae > Ravibacter. Next base: position 2,753 of record MEDT01000090.1, read on the forward strand.
TCAGACAGCTAATTAAAGGGCATAACCTGTAAATCTTTTACCCGATGAGTCAGGAATTTGACGAACGTAAAGATTTTTTGAAAGAAACTTTTCGCCGTTTTGAGCGGATGATGCAGACCGACGAAAAATCTTTCTTCGAGCTGGATATATATGAAAGAGCGCTGGAGCTTTACCTCGAAAAGGAGGATCTCGCCAGGGCGCTGAAAGTATGCAACATAGGTTTGGAGGAATACCCCTATTCTCTCGAGCTGATGCTGGGAAAGGCAAATCTCCTGGCCGAAAGAAGTGATTTTGACGCAGCCCTTGAAATACTGGAGCGCGCCGCGCTGTTCCATCCCGGCGATCCGGATACGCTGTTCACCCAGGCCTCCGTCTTTAACCTGATGGGGGAATACGAATCGGCGATCTCTCTTTTCAAAGACCTGCTTCACAGCCCGATCGACAGGGATGAAATATACTACCAGATAGGCCAGGCTTACCAGAACTGGGAAAAGTACGAGGAAGCGATTGCCTATTACAAGCGCTCCATCGCCATTAATCTCAACAATGAGCCGGCCCTCTACGAGCTGGCCCATTGCCTGGACATTGTAGGTAGGCTGGAAACGCACCTTGACTACTACCAGGAGCTGGTCAACCGCGACCCGTTCTCCTATCTGGCCTGGTACAACCTGGGGATCGCCTTCAGCAAGCTGGAAAAATATGAAGACGCTGTAAACGCCTATGAATATGCGACGCTGATCAAAGAGGACTTCGCTTCCGCATACTTCAACCTGGGGAATTCGTATATGAACATGCAGGCTTTCGAGCTGGCCATCCCCAATTATATGAAAGTGGTCGCGGAAGAGGGCCCCCAGCCGGAAACCTATTGCTGTATAGGCACCTGCTACGAAAAGCTCGGGAAGCTCGACAAAGCCATTGAATATTACCAGAAAGCCGTGAAGCTCGATGAGCAGTGGGATGACGGCTGGTTCGGGCTCGGGATCTGTATGGGCGAACTGGAAAGATGGTATGAAGCCGTAGGCTTTATCAGGAAAGCCATAAAAGTTTCGGAGCTGAATCCCGATTACTGGCTGGCCCTGGCCGAAATGGAATTCAAGCTGGGCAATATGGCTTCATCCCTGGAAGCTTTCGAGAAATCCGTCGAAATAGAACCTTCCAATCCTGATGTATGGCTTAAATGGTCGTATGCGCATTTCGAGCAGGGGAACCACGGCAGGGCGCTGGAGCTCATCCAGGCCGCTATCGACGACATGCCCGACGAAGCCGATCTCTACTACCGCGCAGCAGCCTATCTTATCCAGACGGGCGAGTACCGCGAAGCCCTGCTCCACCTGGAGATAGCGCTCACGCTCGACTACGACGCTCATATCCAGCTCTATGAATTTTTCCCGGACCTGGAAAAACAGAAAGCCCTTTTCAGGATCATAGAGCAGTATAAGACGAAGTAAGGGATGTTTCCTCCCGTCACCTTGCGGCGACCGCGATCTTTTTCTTCAGATAAGTAAGGATCACCTCGAGCGCCACATCAAAATTGGTATTGTTATTGACCACGATATCGGCCGCAGAACGCTGGGGCTTAATATAGGCCTCGTAGGTCGGTGCGACGTGGTTTTCCCACCGGTAGAGCACATCGGCAAGGTCGTATCCCCGCTCGTCATTGTCCCGCCTGATCCTTCGCTTTATTTTAAGATGCTCTTTCGCGTCCACGAAAATCTTCAGGTCTATCTGGTGCGCCACATCGGGATAGTAGTAGATGAATAAGCCCTCGACCACTATGACAGGCCTGGGCGACAGCCTGACCAGCTTCGGAACTACCCCGGGATTGTTGAACGTGTATTCCCGCAGCTCTACCGGCTCGCCGCGCTTCAATGCGGCAATGTGGGCGGCAAAACGGGCATGATCGATCGTTTCCGGGAGATCAAAATTTTCGATCCCGTTGCTGTCTTTCGGGATCTCGCTGATCGGCCGGTAATAGTCATCCTGCGAAATCCGGCAAACCCCTTCCTCCGGCAGTTCCTCAATGAGCTTATTCATCAGAAAGGTCTTACCGGATGCGCTTCCACCGGTAATCCCTACCACAAAGTGCTTATTTTCAACCATCTAACCTATCGCTTGATAAGCACTTCATCAAAATTCATAACCGTACCCGCTACTACGGTATAGGCGGCCAGGCGACCGGGCTCCAGCTTCGGATTGCAGGGAGATTCTCCTACAGATAGCAGCTGCTTTGCCTTTAACGGCTTACTCCTGAATTCTGCCTCTTCATTGCTGTATAGCTCCGAAAGGATTTTCAGCTCAGCAGGAGCAGGATCGCGACCCGCCAGGCTTTTGAAAAAATAACCGAGAATGGCGTCGGTATTCCCCCCGAGCTTTTCATCTTCCATCGCTCTCTGCGCCAAAACTCTAGAAGCTTCTACAAACTGGGGATCATTGAGCGTTACCAGCGCCTGCAGCGGCGTGCTCGTCTTCTGCCGCTTGACACTGCAAAAATGACGCTCCGCCGCATCGAAGTTCAACATCATCGGAGGCGGGGCGCTGCGTTTCCAATAGGTATACATGCTCCTCCTGTAGAGGCTGTCGCCGGTGCTGCGTACATATTTAACAGCGTTCCTGGTCGCCAGCGCCTCCCAGATCCCGTCGGGCTGGTATGGGTAAACACCCGGTCCGCCGATCGCCCTGACCAGCAGGCCGCCTGAGACGAGCGCGTTGTCCCTGACCTGCTCCGCACTTACCCTGACCGCCTGGCTGCGGCTGTACAGTCTATTGTCAGGATCTGCTTTGCCGGCCTCGGGCGATACAACCGAAGACTGGCGGTAAGTAGCCGACATGACCATCAGCTTGTGCAGCTCCTTTACGTTCCAGCCTGAACTCCTGAACCGCGCCGAAAGCCAGTCCAGCAGCTCGGGATGAGTGGGCAGCTCGCCCTGGTTGCCGAAGTCCTCCGTCGTCTTGACGAGGCCCCTGCCGAATATTTCCTGCCAGAAACGGTTCACAGTAACCCGTACAAAAAGAGGATGGTCGGGGTGCAGGAGCCACCTGGCCAGGCCGAGCCTGTTTTTCGGATATTCCGCCGGTATTTTAAAGAACTGCCCGGGCGTATCGGCGCTGACTTCATAATCGGGTGCATCGTATACCCCTCTTTTCAGAAGATAGGTCTTCCTGGGATACTTGCGCTCCTTCATTACCATGACATCGAGCTGGTCGTCAAGAATGTTTGTTTCTTCCTCTACGGCAGCACGAAATGCTTTTAAGGCAGCCCTGTATCCTTCATCATAGTTTTCAAGGAAATACTGGTGAAGCCACTCCAGCGCCTGGTCATCTCTCTTGTCTGCCAGCGCAACCTCCATTTCATTTTTACCGGTAAAAAGCCCTTTGACTTCCAGCGCATTAAGGCTGCGGGAATAAATCCTCAGCTCGTCAACTTCAAAATCCTTGGTATACTGGTCCGCCAGCCTGCCGATCAGCATGTCGCTGAACCCCCAGTTGGAATGCTTCTTGCCATGCAGCAGGCTCTGGGTCAGATGGTCGTTCATCACAATGACCGGCATCGGCCTGCCGTTGAGGTACATTTTTGCTCCCCTGGCACGGCTGAGCCCGTCGTAGGAAACAGCGAGATGAACCCATTCACCAAGCGGCACCTTCTCTTTGGAGATCAGCTCGATCGAATTTTCAGGCCATACGTTGCTCAGGGTAAAGCGGAAAGTCCCGTCCGCTTCCCTGAAAATATTCCAGCCGCGATAGCCGTTGAAAACGCCGTTCGACTTATGGATCAGGGATCCTACGGTACCTTCATCATGCAGCTTCAGCCAAACGCTGACGGTAAACGGCTCGTGCCGTTCGTACCAGCCCACGGGCTTCGGAAAACGAATTGCATTTTCACCGAAAATGTACCTGGATTTACCGGATTTCCCTTCTTTTATAGCGGCAACCGACAGGCTGTCGTCACCCTCCACGCGGGCCGTATCCTTCAAAACAGCTGAATTGACAAGCTTCCTGGGTGTCGTATCATCGAATTTGTAATACCCGGCCAACCCCTCGGAAAAAGAGACCAGCGAGTCTTTTTGCTGCGGTAACGTCCTCAGCCATTTCTCAAAATCAGGCCTGGAAGTCTTTTTTATTTCACTTCTCTTCTTTTGCGCGCTCAGCTTTACCTGGGTCAGCTCCCTCAGGCGCTTTTCCGCATCAGGCGTGGGAAGGACGATGGTAGGGCTGGCCTCGCCGTTATAGGGGATCTGCCCGTTTTCGTTGTTATTATTGAAAAAGGCATACAGGGAAAAATAGTCTTTCTGGCTTACCGGGTCATATTTGTGGTCATGGCAGCGGGCGCATTCGGTAGTCAGCCCCAGGAAGACGGCGCCGAAAGTATTCACCCTGTCGGAAACATATTCATTCCTGTACTCTTCCGGCACGATCCCGCCCTCCTGGCTTTGCTGGTGATTCCGGTTGAAAGCAGTGGCCAGCATCATATCCGGCGAGGGATTGGGCAGCAGGTCGCCCGCAAGCTGCCAGGTAACGAACCGGTCAAAAGGCATGTTCTGGTTGAATGACCTGATCACCCAGTCGCGGTAGGGCCACATCGTCCGCGGGCCGTCATCCTGGTACCCATGCGTATCGGCATACCTTGCCAGGTCGAGCCAGGGCACGGCGCGGTGCTCCCCGTAGTGGCTGGAGGCAAGCAGCTTGTCGACTACTTTTTCATAGGCTTCGGGACTTTTATCATTGACAAAGGCATCAACCTCTCCGGGAGTCGGCGCCAGGCCGGTCAGGTCCAGGTAAACCCTCCTGAGGAGCGTATGCTTTTCCGCTTCCGGCGCAGGCTTCAGGCCGGCTTTCTCCAGCCCTGAAAGCACAAACCGGTCGATCTCATTTTGGACCCAGCCCTTGTCCTTTACTTCGGGAACGACCGGCTCTGTTACTTTTACAAAAGACCAGTGCGGCTTGTACCCGGCGCCCTGCTCTATCCACCTGATCAAAATCGCCTTTTCTTCCGTGGTAAGCTCCAGGTGCGACTCCGGTGTAGGCATGACCTTTTCAGGATCGGTGCTCAGTATCCGGCTTACAAGCTCGCTTTTATAGGTATTCCCGGGAACAATGGCCCTCAGGCCGCTTTCTTCATTTTTGGCCAGGGCCGATTCTTCCTCGTCGAGTCTCAGGCCCGCCTGGCGCTTGTTCTGATCCGGCCCGTGACAGGCGAAACAGCGATCCGATAAAATAGGCTTTACATGCAGCGTATAGTCCACTTTCTCAGGCACCACGGCCATTACTTCAGAGATATCCGAAGGCAGGTCGGCAGAACGCCTGCACCCGGGCGCCAGCAGGATCACCGCGCCAACAATGTAGATAGACCAGATTTTAGACATTAACTTTAACATACTTATCCAAAAACTCCGGCAAAAAACACTACTTTAGCCGTCGCATAAAAATACGATAAAAGTTTTGTTCTATTTATATTCCCGCTTTCTTTGCCGGCTTGCCATCAGGTTGTTTATCAGAAATATAAAGATAACGAACCTTTACCATACCTCCCCCGGCAAACCTCTCCTGCTCGCTTCCAACCATTCCGGCTCTTTCTTTGACGCCGTTGTGCTCGGGATCTACCTGTCGCAGCCTATCCATACCTTTACAAGGGCCGACGTATTCAGGAAACCGGCCGTTGCCAGGTGGCTGAGAAGAATCAATCTTATCCCGGCCTACAGGGGAACGGAAGGAGGCCGCGACCATCTCAGGAAAAACGAGGAATCGTTCAGGATGGTGCGGGAAATGTTCAGGGATAACGAATGCATCGTTATTTTTTCAGAGGGGATCGCCGCCAACGAGTGGAGGCTGCGCCCCATCGCCAAGGGAACAGGGCGTCTGGCCTGGCAAACATGGTTTGGCGAAACCCCTCAGCAAAACATGGAAGTGATACCGACAGGGCTCACCTATGAGCACTATCACGGCGCCAATAAAGACGTGCTCGTCTGCTTTGGAGAACCTATTCGCCACGATACTATTCCTGAAAATCCGCTGGACCAGGAGAAATGGCTCAGGGCTTTCAACCTGCTGCTCGCGGAGAGAATGAAAGCCGCTATCCTCGAAACACCAGACGGCACGCCTGATCCTTCCGCTTTAAAGGAAATTGTACCTCAGAAAGAAGGCAATGCGCTGCTGAGATGGGCGGGAGCACTGGGAAGGGCGGTCAACCGTCCTATCTACAGGCTGTATAGTAAACCGATCTACGAAAAAACAAAGGGGACCGTGTTTTATGACTCCGTTCTTTTCGGGGCCCTGATGTATACCTACCCCATCCTGGTCGGGCTGATTGCGCTTATGATAGGCAGCCTTACTTCGGCGTCATGGGGAATTCTCTTCTTCTTCGCAATGCCGGTGCTCGGGTGGCTGGGTAACCAGTACAGGTAAATAAACCGGGGTTTAAACCCCGGCAGCTCAATCTTTTACCCTGCCAAGCCCCATCAGTCCGAGCATCCAGTTGGGAAGCGGCTTCTGATGCCTGCGCTTTTTCAGGTCGAGGTACCAGCCTATCTTTTTCAGGACCGGCAGCTTATGCGTTTCCACCAGCTCGATCAGCGTCCCGTCCGGGTCTTCCACGTAGGCAAACCGGCCGGCAGCCGATTCCATACCGAACGACTCCCCGCTGTCTACGGTAAAAGGGTAGCTGCTTTTCTCCAGCTTCGCTTTGAGGCTATCCATATCAAGCGTATCGAAGCACAGGTGAATAAACCCGCAGTCGCCCCAATACCGCCCGGCAAAAATTTTACGCGGCCGGCCGTCCAGATCCTGGAGCAGCTCGAGCTGTATATTTCCCAGCAGATGGGCGAAGGCGCCATGGGCGGTTTCCTTCTTCAGCAGCAGCACTCTCCTGAACCTCCTGCCTGCGGCCCCTTCCGGCAAATCGGCAAACTGACCGGTTTTATCAAATTGAATCTCGACCTCGCCGAGCAGCTCCTTGTAAAAAGCAATGGAAGCATCCATATCAGAAACGCCCAGCACCGCCCCCAGAACCCCTCCCACCGGTCTTGCATCGCTCTTGAACCAGGAATTATCCTCGCATACCTGGAAGGTATTGCCGAACGGATCAACTCCCCAGAACCCCTTACCCGCCGGCAGGTCGTACAGCCGTGATACGCTGCCGCCTGTTTTTTTGCTCAGCCAGCTATGCGACCTGTCGACATAAGCCGATTTAAATTTAACGGCATATATGCCCAGGTCTCCCGGCGCCGGATCAAAAGGGAGCTCTGAAGGGGTCCGGCTTTTAAACTGCCATATTTCGAGGCCTCCCCCACCAGACATGTTGAGCGCCAGCAGGGCCCTCCCGGTATAGCGCGTCATGTATTTTGCCTCGGCGCTGTCATCAAAAAGAGCAACATCATAGCCCAGCATCTGGCGATACCATTTCCAGGTAGCGTCTACATCCCTGCAGCCGATTCCAACCTGTTGTACGCCCGAGATCAAGGGAGAGTTTGTCATGTTTTATATTTTTTAGTTATCAGAAATCAGATGTCGGAAATCAGAGTTAGCAACAAGACCGCTAAGATACTACCGTTGATACAATGATTCGCCATTTCATTCCCTCCCGGGCTCCTTTCATCACTTTTTTTGCATGTTTTAACCCAAAATATATACATTTACCGTTTAGCCTTTCTAAATTCATCTAACAACAGTCGACTAAATTATGAACATCCGTACTTCTGTTTCAAAAAGTGCAGGAATTGCCTTGCTATTCTTATTTACACTGGTCAGTTCCTATGCACAGAACCTTCCGAAAGGAGTAAAGAAAACCACCTCTGTCGAAGGCATCACCGAATACAATCTGGACAACGGCCTGAAAGTCCTGCTCTTCCCGGACCCTTCCAAGCCGACCATCACCGTGAATATTACCTACCTGGTGGGTTCCAGGCACGAAGGCTATGGTGAAGCCGGCATGGCGCACCTGCTGGAACATATGGTATTCAAAGGCACTCCGCGACACCCCAATATCATGCAGGAGCTGACCGAGCACGGCGCACGGCCCAATGGAACAACCTGGTACGACCGGACCAACTATTATGAGACTTTCGCGGCCACGGAAGAAAACCTGAAATGGGCGCTCGACCTGGAAGCCGATCGTATGATCAATTCCTTTATTGCCAAAAAAGACCTCGACAGCGAATTCAGCGTCGTCAGGAACGAGTTTGAAGCGGGGGAAAACAGCCCTTTCAGGGTATTGATGCAGCGGGTGGCGGACATGGCCTATTCGTGGCATAACTACGGCAAATCCACCATCGGGAACCGTTCGGATATCGAGCGGGTACCCATTGAGAACCTGCAGGCTTTCTACAAAAAATATTACCAGCCCGACAACGCGATCCTGATGGTTGCCGGGAAAATCGACGAAGAAAAAACGCTGGCGCTGGTAAATGAATATTTCGGGCCCATTCCCAAACCCGTCCGAGTGCTTCCGAAAACCTATACGACCGAACCTGTGCAGGATGGCGAGCGTTTTGTCGAAGTAAAAAGGGTCGGAGATGTCCAGATGGCTATGGCTGCGTATCATATCGCGCCGGGCGCTCATGAAGACTACGCGCCTACAGAAGTACTGACGGAGCTGCTCAGCGCCGAGCCCTATGGCCGCCTTTATAAAAACCTTGTCGAGACCAAGAAGGCCAGCTCCCAGTTCGGCTTTGCCTTTCAGCTCTACGACCCTGGCTACGTGCTTTTCGGCATCGAGCTGCTTAAGGAAAAATCGCTGGAGGAAGCAAAAAGCGCATTCCTGGCCACCCTCGATTCGACGGCCAGCCTGAAGCCTTCGGCTGAAGACGTGGAAAGAGCTAAAACCACTATCCTCAAAAACTGGGACCTGCAGTTCCGGAACGCGGAGAGAGTCGGTCTGGGCATAAGCGAGTACATCGCTTTCGGCGACTGGAGACTGGCATTTCTTTTCAGGGACCGTATCAGGAAGGTGACCCCCGAAGATATCCAGCGGGTAGCCGCTCACTATCTCAAGCCTTCTAACCGGACGGTCGGGGTATTTTTACCGGAAGCCAGTCCGTCAAGAACTGAAGTGCCGCAGCGTCCCGATATAGCGGAGCTGCTCAAAGACTACAAGGGAGAAGAACAGGTAGCGCAGGGTGAGGCATTTGACCCTTCACCCGCCAACATTGAGAGCCGCACGACCAAAATACAGGTTCCGGGCGGCCTTGAGCTGGCATTGCTTCCGAAGCTCACCAGGGGGAATGTCGTTTCGGCCCAGCTTACCTTCAGGTTCGGCGATGAGCAGAGCCTGCAAAACAAGGGCGCTATCCCTTCGTTCACCGCCAGCATGCTCAATAAGGGAACCACTACAAGGACCCGCCAGCAGATCAAGGATGAATTCGATCGTCTGAATGCCCGCGTAAGCGTCGGAGGAGGGGCCAACCAGGTAGTAGTCTCTATCGAAACGATAAAGGACAACCTCCCCGAGGTCATCAAAATAGTAGCGGATATCATGAAGAACCCGAAATTTGATCCGCAGGAGCTGGAGAAGCTGAGACAGGAGGAGATCACCGGTATCGAATCCCAGCGAAGCGAGCCGCAGGCGCTTGCCGTCACGGAGTTCAGGCGCAGGACCTCGCCCTACAAAAAGGGAGATCCGCGCTATGCAGGTACATTTGACGAAGACCTGGAAGATATCAGGAAGGTAACTGCCGACGATTTAAAACAGTTTTATAAAGACTTCTACGGCGCTTCCAACGCTACTGCGGCAATTGTCGGCGACTTCGACAAAGCCGCCATCCAAAAGCTGCTGACCGACGAGTTCGGAAGCTGGAAAAGCCCGAAGCCGTTCAAACGCCTCGTCGCTAAATTTGAAGCTCCCAAACCGGCAAACGAAGCTATTGAAACACCCGATAAAGCCAACGCCATGTTTGTGGCGGGCTTCCCGCTCGCTATCCAGGATACCGACCCTGATTACCCGGCGATGGTCCTCGGCAACTATATACTCGGCGGCGGCGTGCTGAATTCCAGGCTGGCCAGCCGTATCAGGGTGAAAGACGGGCTGAGCTATGGTGTGGCTTCCCAGTTCAGCGCTTCATCGCTCGATAAAAGCGGGAACTTCCTTGCCTATGCTATCTATGCTCCCGAAAACCTTTCGAAGCTGGAGCAGGCTTTCAGAGAAGAAATCGAAAAAGCAGTTAAGGAAGGCTTTACCGAAGACGAGCTTAAAACAGCCAAATCGGGGTATCTCCAGTCGCGCCAGGTGACGCGGGCTCAGGACGCCGCGCTGTCGGGATCGCTGAACAACAACCTGTACCTCAAACGTACGCTTGCATGGGACGAAGATTTCGAGAAGAAAATACAGGCCCTTACGCCGGCCCAGATCAAGGCGGCTTTCAACAAATACATCGATTATAATAAAATGGTGATTGTTAAAGCGGGAGAATTTTCGAAATCTCAAAAGAACGCGCCCGGCGGCGCCCCGGCTTCCGTAGGCAACGAGCCTAAAAATTAAGCGCAGACGCCGGAAACCGGAGGATTGAAAAGAAAAAGAAGGCCCCGTGAATAGCTTCATATTCACGGAGCCTTTTACAAGAGGCTCAATCGTTCAGCAGAAATCCTTCCGATCTATGGTCCGGCAACCAGCGCCTGACAATAGGCTGCTCCAAAGCCTTCTCCCGGTATTCATCAGGCGTCATGACCGGGATGCCGTAGATGATGGGGAAATAGCGTTTGCATTTCACGCAGGTCAGCAATCCTTCCAGGATATCGCCCGCTTCATTTTTGACAAATACTTTCAGATCGAGATCGTGCTTGTCGAATGGACAGCACAGCTTATTCATTAGTGACGCTTTCATATTGTTCCGATTACTTTGTTTAATGACTGGTGCAGGCTTTCTGTCGCCTTGCAGGGATCAGGATCGCTCATTACCCCCGATATGACGGCCACTCCCTCAAATGCCAGCCCTTCCAGCTTTGAGATCGTTGAAAGATTGATGCCTCCTGAAAGAAAAACGGGCAGATGTGTGAGGGTACGAGCTTCCTGTATCGTTTCGCGTGATACGATTTCACAGGCTCCGGCAGACGCAGAGGGAAATACCGAGCAGAAAGAAACATAATCCAGCGCCTCCGCCCCTGCGGAGCGGAGAGGGCCGAGGTCGTTCCCCAGGGTAAGCCCGATCAGGATACGGCGGCCGGCATTCGTTTTTATATCATGGAGCGGAGCGGCCGGCATGGTGTCGAAATGAATGCCGTCAAACCCGTATTCTTCCAGCATCTGCCTGCTGTTATTAATCAGCAAGGCGACTTCTGCCTGGCGGCAAACGGACTTTATCTCCCCGATAAGCCCGTCCTTATTTTCCACTCCCTTCCAGTGATCCCATAGCTGAACGGCACATACTTTTCCCGGTTGCAAGGCTTGTTTCAAACCCTCCAAAAGCTTTTCCCGCTCCTGCGCCGGATCCAAAACCAGGTAGATCCCGCCTTTAAGCAACTTGTCTTTGATTCTATTTTCCATTTTCAAATCCGCTGATTACTTCCAGCCTTTCCCGGCTGCGTTGGCATATGCCTTCCAGTAAGAATCCCTGCCGTTACCAGTCCCGTACTCCTGAGCTCCGGTTATTCCGTTGCGGAGCATGATGCCCTGCGATATATCGGTCGTATACCCGATATTCCAGGCCGTTATCCCTTTCTCCGACAGCCTGTCGATCACCAGCTTTTCATCTTTCTTTTCACAGGCTATCAGCAAAGCGCCTGAGCCAAGCGACCGTATAGGATCAAAGCCGAACAATGACGCCATCTCGCGGACAGCCTCATTTACAGGCAGGTTTTCTTCCCTGATAACCGCCCCGCAGCCGGCTGCCCCGCACATTTCTGCGATAGCGCCCACCACCCCGCCTTCCGTCACATCATGCATCGCGCTTACTTTGCCTGTCTCATAGGCGATCAGCGCCTCCTGCAATACAGACGTGCTCCAGAAGGAATCGCAAAGCCTCTGCCAGGCAGGCGCTCCGAGTCTCTGGGTTACTGTCGACGGAAAGCTCCTGGCCAATATAGCGCAGGCTGCAATGGCGCTTCCCTTGGTCACCAGCAGGCTTTGCCCGGGCAGCATCCCCGAGCTAAGCAACACGTCGTCTGCAATAAGCGACATGGTCACGCCGCCTGCAAAAGTAGATTCCTGCCCATACACCTTTCCCGTATGTCCTCCTGTGATCGCCACCCCTATCTGATCGCAATACCGGTGTATAAATTCCCAGTATTCCTGAAAGTCCCGGTCGGTCACAGCGAGGGGTAAATTGAGGACAAACTGTGCATACATCGGCCTGTGTCCCGTTGTAGCCAGGTCGTTGGCTGTTAAGTGGACGGTAAGCCAGGCCGATTCGGCAAGGCCCAGGCCGGGTATGAGCGAGGCCGGGTCGCTCGCGCTCGCCATCAGGAGGCCGCCGGCAAGCCTGACGACCGACACGTCGACCCCATAGCGGGGACCGGCCAGTATTTCCTCCCGCTGCGCGCCTGTCTGCTTCCAGATGGTCTTTTCAAACGTGCTCCTCAGGATCTTCCCGCTATTGTTTTCCTGCTCCATGTTCATAAAAGGTTTAAGCCATTAGCTGTCAGGTTTTAGGAGATAGACAGCTCATGCCTGTTTCATCCTTCCATTTTTACATATAACCCGAAGAAATCGCCGTAGGGCATTCCCCATTGCTGTACGGGGAACCACGCCGGGAGGCCGGTGCACGTCCACTCAATAGTGTAGTTTTGTCCTTTGAGCGCCTCTTCTACCAGGCCGGTAAGCTGCGCCGGCGTATAAAAGGTAGCCGTTACGTAAAAGGGATTTTTCCCGAAGAACTGTTGTACCCGCCGCCGGATAAATTTCGGGGAATTACGGTTCATCATACCGAAGACAATACCGAAACGCGCCACCCGCGCCGCTTCGCGAATGACATGGACGGGATCGCGATAGTACTCGAACGTCGTAATGAAAGCGAGCGCGTCAAACGTTTTATCCCTGAAAGGCATGTAATGGGAATCGGCCAGCACCAGGTCACCGTCAAATAGCCTCACGCCCTGGCCCAGCATCAAAGGCGATATGTCGCCGCCGGTAGCTTCAATGCCTATTTCCTTCCACCAGCGTGTAAACCGCGTGGTACCGCAGCCGAATTCCAGCAGGGTCCTGATTCGTTTGTCCTTGCCTACCAGCCCGGCGATAATTTTCTTCTGGTAAACCTCCGCTCTTTTGTAACGACCTTCATACCACAGCTCGTATGTATCGGTATGTTCGCGGTTGAAAAACCACTCGCTTCTGCCCTGCCAGTTTTGCAGGTTTCCTGAAAGTTTTCCGAATTCACTCTGTTGAGGCAGCATGTCTTTTTTGTTTGTTTTTTACATTACTCACCGCATACCGGCGGGAAAATGAGACAAACAGGTGCAGCTGACACGCCATTTCTACAGCATTCCTACGCCGGTATTATCCGGATCAGGTTATACGGGTATTATCTCAGCTTGCCCTGTACGTGACAGGTCATGCACCCCGTGCGGTTATGAAGAGTAAAGATAATAGGAAGTAATTGAAAAGCCTACTCTATCATGCTATCCTTTCGTTTTCGGGCTGACTCCTCCTGTAATTGCCGGGCGGTTTTGCGGCTGCCGTCATGGCTCCAGCCCGGCGGGCCGAACACATACTGAAAAGCGACGCGCAGGCTGGGTGCCTGCCAGACATCCTGAATGATAGACCGCCATTCATGAAAAGCGATGACAAACGGGTTATGAGTAGCCAGGTTCGTCGTCAATCCGTATGCCGGGCGTTCTTCCTCCTCCTGGAAAGTACCGAAGAGCCGGTCCCAGATAATCAGTATACCGCCGTGATTCCTGTCCAGGTACTTGACATCCGACCCATGGTGCACCCTGTGATGCGAAGGTGTATTGAAAATCCATTCGAACACCGCCGGCATTTTATGTATCGCCTCGGTATGGATCCAGTACTGGTAAAGCAGGCTGATCGACTGCATCAGCACGACATCGACCGGGTTGAAGCCTGCCAGGGGCATCCAGAGATAAAACACGAAGCTTCCCGTCAGGTTGCCCGTCCAGGTCTGGCGCAAGGCCGTGCCGAGATTATAAAATACCGAAGAATGATGCACTACGTGCGACGCCCAGAAATAGCGGATCTTATGGCTCGAACGATGGAACCAATAATAGCTGAGGTCGTCGGCAAAAAATATAAGCGCCCAGTACCACCATTGCGAGCGGTCAGGTGAAAAGATCCGGAACTGGTAGGCCCAGATCAGCGCTCCGAACACCAGCAGCTTGGAAATGATGCCGGTCAGGACGTTGCCGATACCCATTGAAAGACTCCCTGCAGTATCCCTGAGATCATAATGATCATGATGGGTGCCGATGCGCCGGTAATACAGCACTTCCAGCACCAGGGAAACCACAAATACCGGGATCGCATAAATGATTATGTCCTTCATTTTGTTAGGCTTTTCTATAACAAATTTAAGATATAATCTTAAATTGATAGGCTTTCCCGGCGAAAGAACGAAATTAGCGTCTCAACAGAAATAAACATTATCCCCGTTTCCTATGACAGGAAATCTGCTCTCCAACCGATACGAAACACTGACACCGAAACAGCTCGGGTTTATTTTTCCAGCCGAATGGCACAGGCACAGGGCAACCTGGCTGACTTTCCCGCATAATGAAGCTTCATGGCAGGGTGACAAGCTGAAGAAAATGCGGCCGCAGTACCTGCAGTTCATCAAGGCCATAAGCCAGGGGGAGCAGGTTGGGATTGTAGCCAATGATGCCGCCCTCAAGGAGCTAATCAGAGAGGAGCTGGACGCCATCGGGGTCGATCTTGCCAAAATAGAATTCGTAGTAAAGCCTACCAACGATGCCTGGTGCCGGGATCATGGCCCTGCCTTCCTGATCAACCCTTCTACCGGCAAAAAAATGATTGTCGATTGGGAATACAACGCCTGGGGCGGGAAGTACCCTCCTTTCGACCAGGACAATAAAACTCCCCAGGCCATTGCCCGGCACCTTGACCTGCTTTCGGTAAAGCCCGGGATCGTCATGGAAGGTGGTGCGGTGGAGTTTAACGGCGCCGGCAGCCTGCTTACCAGCCGTTCCTGCCTGCTCAACCCCAACCGGAACCCGGACCTCAGCCGTGAAGAGATCGAGCTCTACCTGATCAATTACTATGGGGTAGAGCAGGTTTTATGGGTAGAAGCAGGCATCACAGGCGATGATACCGACGGCCATATCGACGATACCACGCGTTTTGTCAACGAGGATACCGTGGTAGCCTGTATCGAAGAAAATCCGGGCGACGATAATTACCGGGTTCTCCGGCAAAACCTGGCGGAGCTGAAGCAGATGCGGTTGCTTAACGGCAAGCAGCTCCATATCATCGAATTGCCGATGCCTGCAGCCATCGAAATTGACGGTTTCAGGGCGCCGGGCTCCTATGCCAACTTCCTGATATGCAATGCCGGCGTTATTGTCCCGGTTTTTCAAAACCCTAACGATCAGAAAGCGGTCGATATCCTGGAGGGGGCGTTCCCGGACAGGAAGGTAATCCCGCTGCCTGCCGACGAGATTATCTGGGGCCAGGGGAGCTTTCACTGCCTCTCACAGCAGGAGCCCGAAGTTTAAAAAACCTTTTGTCAGCCCGATCGCCCTTTTCTGTAGGAGCGGCAGGCAGACTCGTAGCGGGGTTATATATTTACGGTATAGTTCCTTTCTTAACCCGTAGATATATTAACCCTATTTTATGAAAGCAGCAGTTTACAATTCCTACGGCCCGCCTCATGTGGTAAAGCTGGCAGATCTCGATGTCCCGGTACCCAAGCCCAGCGAGATGCTCATCAAAGTCGAGGCCACTACCGTCAACCGTACCGATACCGGCTTCAGAAGCGCTGAATACGTGGTAAGCCGTTTGTTCAGCGGCATTATCAGGCCTAAATTCCCGGTGCTGGGCAATGAATTTGCCGGGTATGTTGTAAAGGCAGGTGCAGAGGTAAAGGAATTTAAGGAGGGAGACCGGGTATTCGGCTACAATGATGCTTCTTTCGGCGCGCATGCGGAATATATAACGGTCGGCGAAAATGATGCGGTGGCGCTTATTCCCGATAACCTGAGCTACCGCGAAGCAGCTCCGCTTACCGAGGGCGCCCACTATGCCCTGTGCGATATCAGGGCGGCAAAAGTAAGGCCCGGGCAGGACGTGCTGGTTTACGGAGCTACCGGGGCGATCGGGTCTGCTGCCGTTCAATTGCTGCGCTATTTCGGAGCAGGCGTCACGGCTGTCTGTCATACAAAACACGTCGGGCTGGTGGCTTCGCTCGGAGCCGATAAAGTAATCGACTATGTCAACGAGGACTTCACTGCGACAGAGCAGAGATTCGATTTCATTTTCGATGCGGTCGGGAAAAGCTCTTTCGGCCAGTGTAAGCGCATACTGAAACCGAAGGGGATCTACGTTTCCACTGAGCCGGGCAAAAACGGGGAAAATATTTACCTAGCCATACTGAAAAAATTTTCGGGTGGTAAAAGAGTGATTTTTCCTATTCCTTCCATCACCAGGCACGATGTCATTTTTCTGGGCGAGCTCGCAAAAAAAGGGATTTTCAAGCCGCTCATAGACCGTCAATACCGGCTGGATGAGATCGTAGAAGCGCACCGCTACGTAGAAACCGGCCAGAAAACCGGCAACGTGGTGATCCTGCCCTGAATGCTGCCTATGTACCCTACCTTAATACAATTGGTTTAACAACCACCTGAACGTACCATGCGACTGCGCCCTGAAGGTGATTTCCGGGCCAAAGGCATATAACCGCCCTTTCCCTACTTTCGCTTCAAACGCCGCGATCTTGTTTTTAAGGTAGGGCTGTCCCCATGCCCATCCGCTTCTCAGCGGACTCTCTTCATACCACGCCAGGGGGCTGATCTGCCCCCTGGCGATCGATTCCGCTCCCACATGAAAGACAGGGCTTTTGTCGAAATAAACATCGGCATCACGTCCGAAGCCGCGGTTGGCTTCCAGGGTAGTGTCCACACGTACGCTTAAAATACTTCCGGGAATGTAGTACTTTTCAGATGGCAGCACCCTGGTCTGTCCGTCGCCCGTGATTTCCGTCAGCGCATTCCAGACAGGCAGCTCAAGATGATAGGCCAGGTTGGTGCTCGACCCGATGGCAATGACTTTCCCCCCGGCCTCCAGGAAGGCTTTGATCCGGGGGATCGACTTCTCTGCGGTAATGCTTCCCATCCGGAACCTGTGCGCTTCCGGCACATCTTCCTCCTTCAGGTTCGACCCCGTTCCGGAACCGGGCGCCGGGATAGCCCGGGTGGCAAAAATGAGCACGTCGTAGCGGCTTATCAGGTTGCCTTCGTCGATTGTCTTCGGATAAACCACATCAAAATCAAAATCGAACTGCTCCAGCAGCCAGCGGGTCCAGCCGGAAGGCATCGAGCCCCCGTACGTATCCCACAGGGCTATCCTGAGCGGCTTATGTATCCTTTCCAGCAAATGGCCCTGTTTCCATTTTTTCAGCTCCCTGACAGGTATCGGCTGACCGACGCCAAGTTCCGGCAGTATCCTGTCGGCTATTTTCCCGGGGGACACGTAAAATGCCCCGGCTTCCGAACCTTTTCCGGTTTTACTTCCTTTTACACGGTATACTTCAGCCCCCTCTTTCAGCAGCCTGTTGACAGCCAGGAAGCTTTCATTGACCGCAACGGACAGCAGGTACGCGCTCCCTCCTCCGCCTGATGTCTTCTCCGCCTTCTGTATTTCTCCGTAGGGAATTGCCCGGAAAGGCCCGTCGAAATTGTCCTGGAACCGGTCAAATTCGACCCCCATCTGGTAGGCAAGCGTCCACCCGGCAGCGTCGTAGGGCGCTACGGGAGGTCCGCCGGGATAGGCAAAGTCATTTGGATAATCCTGAGGCTCAAACATATCGAGCACATGGGGCCGGAACGCCTGGGCGGTCCTGACGATGAAAGACCCTTCCGGGTATTCTTTGCCTCCCGCTGTAAAGCTTTTGTCCGCCTTCTCCACCTTGATCCCCCCGCGGATCAAAGTATTGACAAACTTCACGGCGGTAGGAAAATCTTTTTGCGAAGACGAGATGATGTATCCTCTCGGATCTCTCGCGGTATTTTTACTGAACAGCGTATCGTACAGCCCCGAAGGAACGGTCGCCCTGTAGGAAAGGCCGGAGCCTTTGGGAAGCGTCCTGCTGTGGGCGTCCTTCAATTCCCGGATTCTCTTCGGATAAGGCGTCCAGTAATCGCGGCTCCCCCTTTCGATCGAATTTTTTCCCATGCGGTAAATATTATAAAGCAATTCATCGCTATGACGCGCGGCAAAGTCGAGCACAGAATAATTCAGCGAAACGGAGTAATCGATGCTCTGCCTGAAATGCCACTTCTGCGGACCTACCGGGTAAGGCGTGTTATTATCGGGAATAAGCCTGTCGGGCACCAGGACGATGTCTTCGGGCGTCGGCCCCCCTGCCAGCTCGGTCAGCAGGCCGATCATATTGTGGAAATAGGTCGTGGTGCGCAGCCCGCCGTTGTACCATGTCGAAAAGACCGAGCCTCCCAGGCGTGTGAAACCGGGCTTGCCCTCGGCATTCAGGCGGTTGTACATGGCAGCTCCTATGGCGTCGATACCGGTAATGACCAGCGGGTCGAACACATAATTGAACGGGTCGCGGTAGGGCGGCCCTGCCAGGACCGTACCGGCCGGGCCGCGCTGATGGTGGTTGTACATGATCTGGGGGATCCAGTCCACGAACAGCTGGCGCCCGATGTTTTGCGATTCCTTCATATTGAACATGTAGAAGTCGCGGTTGTTGTCATGCCCCACATACTTCTGATAGAGTACCGGCAGGTTCTGCAGCGATCTTTTTTTAGGATCTTCGTGCCGCATATACCAGCTCGTCACCAGCTCATGACCGTCAGGATTGGCATGAACGAAAAGTATGATCACCTTGTCCAGTATCCGCCTGGTCTCGGCATCGTTCCGGCTTACCATCTGCCATACCGTTTCGATGAGCTGGTGCGAGCCTACAGTCTCTGTCGAATGCAGGCCGCCGTCGATCCAGACCACGGCTTTTCCCTCCAGCGCAAGCGCTCTTGCGTCCTCCTCGGACAGGTTTTCGGCCCTGGCCATACGGACTGCGATTTCCCTGTACTTTTCCAGGTTCCTGTGGTTTTCGGGAGAAGTCACAATCAGCATCGGCTGGTCGCGCCCCTCCTCCGTTTTCCCTATGCTGACCATCTTCACGCGGTCGGAAGCAGCGTCCAGCTTCCTGAAGTAAGCCTCTGTAGCCGAATAGGAAGCCAGGAGATAGTCGTCGCCGATATGGAAGCCGAAATGCGCTTTGGGAGACGGCAACTGCTGACCTGTAATGAAACTGTATTTAAAAAGTGAAACCGAGAGAGCAAGCAGACTGAAGAGTATTCTCATGAGACAGAAGAAAAAATATCGCGATCTTATGTGGAAGATCCCGGTAAGGATCATGTCCGATTTAGGGATTTTTTCTTACTATTACAATTAAACAAAGTCATTTATCTGCCATTTTGGCTCCCTTAAGCGGGCGGGTACATGATTTTTACCGGATCATGAGCGGAGCACCCGGGAACTTTTATAAAGCCAAAAGGATTAGAAGTTATACCAACAGCATTTTTTATATATCATCATATTTTAAATACCATGGCAAAAGCAATCGAAGTAAACGACAATAATTTTAGCGAGCTGGTCAAAGGAGACAAACCTGTCCTGGTAGACTTCTGGGCGGAATGGTGCGGCCCTTGTAAGATGATCGGCCCGGTGGTAGAGGAGCTCGCTCACGAATTTGAAGGGAAAGCTGTTGTAGCGAAAATGGATGTAGATATGAACGCACAGGTACCTGCGCAGTTTGGCATCAGGAGCATCCCTACCCTGATGATCTTCAAAAACGGGGAGTTGGTAGATAAAGTAGTCGGCGCTGTACCCAAAGCTGTGCTGGAAGACAAGCTGAACGCGCACGTGTGATTTTAGCTATCAGCAATCGGCTGTCAGCTTTCGGAAATCTGATTGCTGACAGCCGATTGCTGACATATGACTGCTCAAATAATATCCAGCGTGCTGCCGTCTTTTACTTCCCCGTGCTCGCAGCGCAGCACTCTTGCGGGGTAGTTCTTCAGAAAATCATAATTATGGGTCGCCATCAGAACCGCAGTCCCGGTTTTGTTGATAGCCCTGAAAACACTCATGATCTGGTCGCCGACGGCGGGATCGAGGTTTCCGGTAGGCTCATCGCACATCAGGATCTTGGGTTCATTCAGCATTGCCCTGGCAATTACCACCCTTTGCTGCTCGCCGCCCGAAAGCTGGTGGGGCATCTTTTTCTGTACGATCCCTAGGCCGACCAGCTTCAGCACTTCCGTAATACGGTCGGCTATCGCGAAGGGATCGCGCCAGCCCGTTGCCTTGAGCACAAACGAAAGATTCTCCTCTACGGTACGGTCGGTCAGCAACTGGAAATCCTGGAAAACGATCCCTATCTTCCGTCTCAGGAAAGGGACATCCTCATGCTTTATTTTATGCAGCTCATATCCCGAAACGACGGCCGACCCCGTCTCAAGCCAGAGATCTGCGTATAGCGTCTTGAGCAACGAGCTCTTCCCGCTTCCCGTGCGACCGATAAGAAAGACCCATTCTCCCGGGAATATCTTAAAATTCACATCGTTCAGAACGGGCTTTTCTCCCTGGTAGATATCAGCTCCCTCCACTACCACGACAGGATCCTGCAGCATGTTCATAGTCCGAAACGGTTAAATGCCTGTTTGTTAGAGATTATTGAAAAAAGGGTCAAATCTACCTTTTCCGGCACGAATTGACCCCAATATTATTGTAATGAAGCAGCTTAAAGTTTACCCGTTCACCTTTTTGTAATCAGCCAGGAACTTCTCCAGGCCGGAGTCGGTAAGCGGGTGCTTCAGTAACGCCAGGATAGCGCTAAGAGGCCCGGTCATTACGTCGGCCCCGATCTCAGCACATTGTAGAATGTGAATAGGATTACGGATCGATGCCGCCAGCACTTGTGTTTCGAAATCATAATTGCGATAGATCGCGACGATCTGCTCGATCAGGTCTACCCCGTTGAAAGAAATATCGTCAAGACGGCCGATAAAAGGAGACACATAGGTTGCGCCTGCCTTGGCAGCCAGCAATGCCTGACCTGCCGAGAAGATCAGCGTACAGTTGGTACGGATCCCTTTGCCGGAAAAGTATTTCAGCGCCTTCACGCCGTCTTTGATCATCGGCACCTTCACTACGATATGCTGGTCGATCTCGGCCAGTTCTTCTCCTTCTTTGATAATTCCTTCGTAATCGGTAGAAATCACCTCCGCGCTTACGTCGCCGCCGACGATGTCGCAAATGGCTTTATAATGCCCCAGGATATTATCCTTGCCGGCAATACCTTCTTTTGCCATCAAGGACGGATTGGTCGTAACGCCGTCCAGAACGCCCAAAGCCTGCGCTTCCCTGATTTCATTGAGGTTTGCAGTATCGATAAAAAACTTCATGGATTCAGAAATCGTAATTTATAATGATAAGAAGAAAAACGTTAACCCAGGCAAAAGTAGAGAAAGAAAGATTTTAAACAAAAAAAGGCAAATCAAGAATCTCACCGCTACAACCACCTACCCTTGCTTCGGTCAGGACCTGGGGGATTCAGTAGGAGCTGGTAGTTCTGATCTGCCGATGCAAAATTAAGAAAAAACTCAATCATGTATTGATTAAATTTGCATTTCTTTTGCGCAACAAAGCGCGCCATATTATAAAATCCTATCAATGAAATATTTATCTTTCATCTTCCTGGTCATCCTTTCCTGTACGAGCTCGTCCGATGCCTACCTTGAAAAAGGAAAATCGCTGCTCAGGGAGGGCAAAACCCGGGAAGCGCTTGAATTTGTCAACAAGGCCATCAATAAAAACGATCAGAACGCGGAGGCTTTCAACCTCAGGGGCGTTATTTATTTTGAGCTGCGGGAGTACGACAACGCCATGCTCGACTATGACCGGGCCATAACACTGGCTCCCGGCACCTACCGTCCCTACTTCAACAGGGCGCTGCTTTATACCACAAGAAATGAATTCGATAAAGCGCTGAGTGATTACAACAAGGCCCTTGAAATAGCCCCTGACACTTCCGATATACTGTTGAACAGGGGGCAGGTCCTCTCCTTTCTGGACAGTATCCCGGCCGCCACCAATGATTTCAATAAAGCCGTCAGGCTGCAGGACGGCAACGTGCTGGCCTGGTACAACCTGGGCAATGCACACTACCGCCAGGAAAACTACGAAAGGGCGATCTCCGCGTTCAGGCGCGCTACCCAGCTCGACCCGCGCTTTGCCAAAGCCTATTACGGCCTGGGGCTGGCACAGTACATGCACGGCGAAAAAGAAGTCGGGTGCGTTTCGCTGAAGGAAGCCGAAAGGCTGGGATGGCGGGACGCAACGGCCGCGCTCTCCACCTACTGCGGGCAGGCGGTCCCGCAGCATTCGAATTAAGGCCGAAATCTAAACCAACAGCTTCTTGCCTCACACCCCGAGGCATATTTTTCGCATTGATGATTGCCATTTATGAATGCCTTTTGAGAGAGTAGCTCCTGAACATTGATTGTTCGCAGCGCAATCGTTGACTTATCCGAATAAAGAACTATTTCATCGGGCAGCCCTTCAGCATTAACCGGCTTCTCAAATTCGATGGTAATATAGTCTTTAGCAGGGTTCGGATATATGGTATAGGCTAGCAAACAGTTTACAGTTGTCATAGCTATGTCTGCCCCAGAAGAACCACAGGCGTTGATGGCTGCTACTGAAATATGGGAAGACTCAGCCGAATAGTCCTGGAAATCGACGCTGGGTGTATTGGTGGCACCGACAAAACCTACTTAATGTGTAGTTGGACTCCCATGCATCGCCACCACCTACAGCCACTCTCGTACCGGGCCGGTTGCAACGCCGACGCTCAATGCCTGCGGCTTATCGCTCCTGAAAAGATATATATTAATAGCATCCGACCTGTGGTTCATTGTGAGGCTAGAAAACCCTGCCGAAATATCATAGTCCGGATCTGCCAAAGTACTATTATTTATCTCGTCATATCCAAGCGAAATAAAGTGGATATTATGAGCATTAAAAGCATTATTTAGTATATTCATATACTGGCCAATATTGCCCACCAGTTGACCGGCGCCGCCCGCGTTATCCCTGATAAAATGGAAGTAGACATTTAGATAATAAGCATCACATGACGTGCCTTTTGGGGTGCGAATTGTTTCGACAAAGCTTTTAGCAGCATGTTCGTCATGTTTAACACGACAAAATCCCTGTTTGTTGAGATTCTGGCCGGATATAGAATGATTAGATAATAGCAAAACCAGTATCCACATAGTGATGCCTGGCCGAGTAAAAGTTTTATTTTTCCCAGAAAAAAGTATTTAGTAATACATGAGTTATTTCGGTATTGTTAAATTGGTATAGCTTTTTACAACATTGACTCAATTTAATTAATTGATAATCAGAGTGATAAATCCTGTTCAATATGACAAAATCTATCAGAGATAGATAATGCCGTTATTTCTTGATCAGCAATTTCACTACGTAGCCGCGCGACGAATCAGAATTCAGTTCACTATACATATTTGAAATACCAATCTGGTAAGATTTATATGCTTTTATGTCTATTTCAGGCCGCTTGGCCAAATCCTCCCACGTTTTTTCTTTAGGGGATTGGTTGTTTATTTCAGTAAACATGGTTCTGAAGCGTAGCGTGTCAATCCCAATTGAAACGGTAGCATCATATATCCTGTCAAGCACGAAAGTTTCTTCTTTAAAAGCATCTCCTGCCGCATGTAAAACACCGTGTGAAAAAACACTTTCTACATCTACCAGCTTTATCTGTATTACCTCTTCATCAACCTCCAACGACTTTGCCTCGCCTTCTTTTATAATTATTTGCAATGGGCCGGGCTCAGGCTCAGCGCGTTTACAGGAGAAAAACAAGAGAAAGCACATTAGATTGATTAAAATGAGCTTTTTCATATAAAAAACGATTTCTTTGTTGAATAATCCGATAGGTCTTTAAGCGGTATCTAACCGACTTTTTGAATAGAAGAGCCTTTTGTCTCTGAAAGGTTGGAACAGGAGGTCCTATAATGCGAAGCTCAATAGCCCGGAGTTAAATTACAACAAATAATCCAATTAAACTCTGTATAATTGCAAAATAAGTATAAAAGAATATCTTCTCCCCTTCCAATACCGATATGCGTTACCTGGCCATCATCTTCGCCCTGTGCTTCCTGCTAAGCGCCGCCTTACAGTTCAACGACCCCGATCCTGCCCTTTGGGTCCCGCTCTATGCAATTCCCGCGCTGATTTCAATTCTTTTCCTGAAAACCAGGCTGAATCCTTATGTATACCTTTCCCTGGCCGTTGTCTATTTTGCCATTGCCATTTACCAGTGGCCGCCCGAATTCGAGGGTTTCCTCTTTGGGGAAGTGCAGATTATGCGGAATATGAACATAGAGCTGGCCCGGGAATCGGGCGGGATGGCGATAGTAGGGATTGCGATGCTCATTTTCGGCATTTATACCCTGCGGGCTGAAAGAAACAGCTGACAACATATGCTACCATACCCATGCAATTTCCTTCACTTCGAACTCTTTCTCCCCGTCGCCGGTGATCACTTTGAGCCTGCCTCGGGGCGTCACACCGGTAATTATCCCCGAAAAATACTCTCCTCCTGATACGAAGGTCCTGACCTCTCCTACCCCCAGCATCTCCCCGGTATACAGCCTGTCGAGCTCTTCAGGCGGCAAAGCCAGGTAGCCGTAGCATTCCTCGACATGAAGGAGCAGTTGCTCCAGCTCCTTTTCCAGCGAATAGCAGACACCGGTCTCCAGGGCAAGCGAGGTAACCCGGGGACTCGAAAATTGCGTCTGGTTGATGTTCAGACCGATCCCTACGACGGCGTTCGTAACGAAAGCGCCGCGCAGGGTATTTTCAATAAGAATGCCCGCTATTTTCCTGTTGCCGACCATGACGTCATTCGGCCATTTGACAGCGGCCCCCGCTCCTACAGCCGAATGCACATAACGCCTGACCCCGAGCGCGATACACTGCGAAAGACCGAACTGGGCCGAAGCGCTGAGATTTTCCGGTTTCAGTATGATGGAAAACATAAAATTCGAACCCGGTTCCGCCTCCCACGTATTCCCCTGCATCCCCCGCCCCGCCGTCTGTTCATCAGCTATAATCACATCCCCGTTTTCGCCGAGCCCGGAGCGAACTTTACCTGCCGCAATGTCGTTAGTTGAATGACAAGATGTCAGATAATATATGTTTTTCCCTATAAATGTTGTTTTCGAAGCAGGTTTGTACACTTTTTGGGGTTTATTTTAATACTTTTACACTTTAACACTTCCCTGTTGGAAACTTCCTTTTTCCGGGGATATAAAATTGCGAATGAAACAACGTAAAAATAAAGAAGTTTCCTCTTATGACCTCTGCCAGACAGTAATTAAGGGTATGCATGAAAAGAAAGCCCTTGATGTCGTCGTACTGGATTTACAGAATGTTAAAAATGCAGTGTCAGATTATTTCGTTATCTGTACCGGCACTTCAGATACACATATCAGCGCCATAGCAGACTCGGTGGTCGAGGAAGTAAAGAAAGTCTCCGGCACGGAAGGCGTCCACTCTGAAGGCATGACCAACCGCGAATGGATACTGATCGACTACCTGGATGTGGTGGTGCATGTATTTAATAGGGAAAAACGGGCCTATTACGATCTGGAAGGACTTTGGGGCGATGCCGTGCGGATAGAAGCCTCCGAAGCGCACGCCTGATCACGAACGACACACATTAAAAGCCCGTCAAAATCAGTTTTGAATCTATTACGCTGAGAATATAATGTCAGAAAACGAAAACAAGAGAAATCCCATCAATCCGAAGGGGACGCCGAGAGGTTATCAAAGCTGGATCATTATCTCGCTTATTGCGGCGATACTGATCATTACTTTCCTCAATAAAAGTACTTCCTCCGATATCACCATGAAGAAATTCGAAAAAATGGTGGCAGATAAGGAGGTCAGCAAGGTGACCATCGTCAACGACAACATGGTGGAAGTCACCCTGACGGAAGATGCGCTGAAGCAGGAAAAATACCAGAACCTGAATAAGGACAATAACTATCTCGGTCCGCGTTCAGGTCCGCATTACCAGTTCCAGATCACGTCGGCCGAGACTTTCAAAAAAGACCTGGCCGAAATGCAGAAAGACACTCCGGACAGCGAAAAAATAGAATACAAGATCGATACGAGGAGCGATCTGATGACCTGGCTGGCCAACTGGGGGATCTTCATCATCATGATCGTAGTGATGTACTTCCTGCTGAGCCGGATGACCGGCGGCGTAGGCCCCGGCGGACAGATATTCAATATCGGGCGCTCAAGGGCTACCCTGTTCGATGCTGAGAACAAGGTAAAAATCACCTTCAGCGATGTAGCCGGCCTCGACGAGGCCAAAGAGGAGATCAAAGAGATCGTAGATTACCTGAAAAGCGCCGACAAATTCAAAAAGCTGGGCGCGAAGATCCCTAAGGGAGCGCTCCTGATCGGACCTCCGGGTACCGGTAAAACCCTGCTTGCCAAGGCTGTAGCCGGGGAGGCCGGCGTCCCGTTCTTTTCCTTGTCCGGCTCCGACTTCGTGGAAATGTTCGTGGGAGTGGGCGCCGCCAGGGTACGTGATCTTTTCAAACAGGCAAAGGAAAAAGCACCTTGTATCATTTTTATCGATGAAATCGACGCAATCGGACGCTCCAGAGGCCGCGGCGCTATGCCGGGAGCCAACGACGAAAGGGAAAACACGCTCAACTCGCTCCTGGTGGAGATGGACGGATTTGCTACCGATTCGGGTATCATTATCCTGGCAGCTACTAACCGTCCCGATGTGCTCGACTCCGCCCTGCTGCGTCCCGGGCGTTTTGACCGCCAGATATCGGTCGACAAACCGGACGTTATAGGCCGTGAAGCCATCTTCAGGGTGCACCTGAAGCCGCTGAGCCTCAACGAGGACGTGGACGTGCAGAAGCTGGCCGTACAGACGCCGGGCTTTGCCGGGGCCGAAATAGCGAACGTTTGCAATGAAGCCGCCCTCATCGCCGCAAGGCGTGACCGGGATTCGGTCACCATGCAGGACTTCCAGGATGCCATGGATCGTGTGATAGGCGGGCTGGAGAAAAAGAACAAGCTCATTTCACCGGAGGAAAAGCAGATCGTGGCGTATCACGAGGCAGGACATGCCGTAGCAGGCTGGTTCCTGGAGCATGCCGACCCTTTGGTCAAGGTAACCATCGTGCCCCGCGGAGTGGCTGCCCTCGGGTATGCCCAGTACCTTCCCCGGGAACAGTATCTTTACCGTTCGGAGCAGCTTTTTGACGAGATGTGCATGACGTTGGGCGGAAGGGCGGCCGAAGATGTGGTTTTCGGAAAAATATCTACCGGCGCCCTCAGCGACCTGGAGCGGGTCACCAAAGTGGCCTACAGCATGGTTACCATGTATGGTATGAACGACAAAATCGGGAATATATCCTACTATGACTCCAAGCAGTCGGAATACGCTTTCACAAAGCCCTATTCCGAGGCGACGGCCGAAGCGATAGACAGGGAGGTAAGACTCCTGGTCGACCAGGCCTACCAGCACGTCAGGCAGCTCCTGGTCGATAAAAAAGATGCGCTTGAAAAAATTGCCCAGGAGCTTCTCAAAAAAGAGATCCTGTTCCAGAGCGATCTTGAGCACCTGATAGGCAAACGGCCTTTTGAAAAGGAGACAAGCTACCAGGCTTATATAAACAGGAAAGCAAAAGAAGAAGAGGAAATAGTGAAGCATGCTCATGAGCAGGTGGAAAACCAGCATCTGAATGAGACTGTCGCCGAAGAAACCTCCGATAACGATACGCAAAACTCATAATCCGCAGAAAACCACGAACAGGCGCTCAAGGGCGCCTGTTCGTGGTTTTCTGCCTTCCAGGGCCATTCAAACCGACGGTTCTATGACGCGCTTCCGAAATTATATTTTAAGCTCCGCGCTCCTTTTCGCTTTGTGCTGCGCTCCCATGCTCGCGATAGCCCAGAAAGAGGTGATGTTCGACCAGTACATCGAGGCACCTATCGCCATAAATCCGGCCTATACGGGCATACAGGAGCATTTCAACCTCAATATTTTATTGCGCCGCCGCTGGTTTTCCATTCCTTCGGCTCCCGTCACCCCCACGCTGTATGCAGACGGCACTGTAGCCGGCGGCCGCGTCGGCATCGGCTTCATGGCCATGAACGACCAGATGAGCCCTTTTGCCACCACAGGATTCTATGGCAGCACCTCCTATATTCACCGTACCGGTTCAGGATGGAAGCTCTCCCTGGGCGTGCAGGGAGGAATTAACGTACTCCCCGTTTACGGCCAGGGATATTCCGGGCGCAAAATGCTCGGCAGCTTCGGGCTGGGCGTGCTGGCGCAGAATGACAATTTCTATCTCGGCTTTTCAAAACCCGAATTGCTCTCGCTTGACTTCGGCAATCAAAACAGCAGCTGGGGTTACCATTTGCCGTTATACGCCTCCACAGGCGGCAAAATAAGACTGAATGAAGACTTTATCGCCACTCCCAACGGGACAGTGATCATCAGCAACTCGTTTAAAAATGAAATCCATATCGGTTCAAAGCTCTGGTACAAAAAGCTGGTAGGCGCCGGGGTCTTTTTCAGGACCGGCCAGGTCAACAGGATCCACGTCGTAGCCGAAGCCCCTGTCGGAAAAAATGTCCGCATAGGATACGCCTATGACTCGAGAACTGTAGAAAGCATGTATACCCCGGTAGGGGTCGGGATATCGGGCATGCACGAATTGATTTTCAGATTTATTCCCAACCCTGTTTCATTTAATTACTATTAAAATAGCCATCAGCTGTCTCCCGATAGCTATCGGGACAGCTGTCGGTGTGTTTGACACCGATATTTATCGTAGATTACAGACTGTCGATGCATAAGGCTGATTTCTGACAGCTGATGGCTGACAACCTTTTTATATTAACATCCGTTTTTTGTGTCTTTTTAAGGCAACATAGCTTACATTTGCATTCACACAGAATACATAAAAAATACGTGCTCCGGCAATGGACAACTATTCATTTATAGCCAATTCCGAAATTAATTACATCGAGGGCCTGTACGAGTCCTATAAGTCTGATCCTAAATCAGTTAGCCAGGACTGGCAAAAATTCTTCGAAGGCTTCGACTTTTCTCTTAAATTTTCTCCCGGCGGCAACGGCGCCGCTGTGGAAGGCGCCGCTACGCTTTCTGCCGATCCTGCCAGGATCAATAAAGAAATGGAGGTTGTCCACCTCATCAGAGGATACCGTTCAAGAGGTCACCTGCTGGCCAACACAAACCCAATCCGTAAGCGTAAAGACAGGGGCGCCCAGCTGTCCCTCGCCGACTTCAAGCTGTCGGAAGCCGATCTCGA